>NZ_JABBWW010000007.1:0-342669 GCF_014161385.1 Microbispora sp. H10670
AGACTCTGGATGCCGCCCGATCCCGCCACGGCCTGATCCTCCGGCAGCAGGCGTACTGACGCACACCTTGAGACGATCACACAGCGCAATCAACAGAACCCGAAATGCGCAGGACGTGAATGCTTACGTCTCAACGTGCTCCCCGAAACCGTTTCGCTGCTAATCCTGCGCTGAGTCTCAGGTAGTGATTCGATCGTTCTCGGTAGCAGAGGATCTATGCTGTGCCTTCAATGTCGGCGGACGTGAAACGCCAGTCGATAGTCGAACAATTCCGCTGGCGGGCGATGAGCTCGCCCGACTCGGTGGCGGCCTCGGACGCCACGGAACGCGTCTCGTACGCGGAGCTCTGGCACCGAACGGAGACGGTGGCCCGGCTGCTGCGCGCCCGTGGGTGCCGGCCCGGTCAGCCGATCGGTCTGTGCATGTCGCCGACGGTCACCCGGCTGGCGTCGATGCTCGCGATCATGGGAATCGGCTCGCCCTACATCCCGATCGACCCCGGTTACCCCGACGGCCGAATCCGCTCGATCGTCGACTCGTCCGCGGCGGACGGGGTGCTCGTCGACGAGGTCACCGCGGAGCGTTTCGCGTCGATGCCCTACCGGCTCGTGAGCGCCTCCGAACGCGCGGCGGACCTGACAGGCCCCGCGGTGATCGAGCCGGGCGGCTCTGATCTCGCTTACATCATCTACACCTCCGGATCGACGGGTGACCCGAAGGGCGTCGCGATCGAACACGGCGGTGTGGCGAATCTGTTCGCGGCTCTGGACGCGGTGCTGCCCGCCCCGCAAGAACGGCCGGACGAATGCTGGCTGGCCGCGGCCAGCGTCTGCTTCGACCTGTCCGTCGTTGAATTGTTCTGGCCGCTGACCCGGGGGATTCCCATCGTGCTTGCCGCCTTGGACTCCCTGGCCGGGAAGTCCAGTGACGGCGCCGAATTCCTGACCGGCGTGTTGGCGGGCGGACGGGTCACCCACTTCTTCGTGACGCCGTCCCTGATCCAGCTGATGCTGCAGGATCACACCCTCGCCGCCGCGATCCGCGGGCTGCGGGTGCTGATCCTGGGCGGCGAGATCGTGCAGCCCGAGCTGATCGGCCGGCTCCGGCCGGTGCCGCACATCTACAACGCGTACGGGCCCACCGAAGCCACCGTGGCCACGACGGTGCACGAGTGCTCCGACCGGGACGTGGAGTATGTGCCGATCGGACGGGCCCTGCGCGGCCTGGACGTTCGGGTCGTCGACGAGGACGGCGGGGACTGCCCGCTCGGCGTGCCCGGCGAGCTGCTGATCGCCGGGCACGGACTCGCCCGGGGGTACGTCAACGACGAGGAGCTCACCGCCCGCAAGTTCCCCGTGCTGGGCGACGGGGAGGACCGGCGGCGCTGGTACCGCAGTGGCGACCTGGTCAGCATCGACGCCGACTCGACCCTCCGGTATCACGGCCGCATTGACGGCCAGGTGAAAGTCCGGGGCTTCCGGGTCGAGCTGGGCGAGATCGAGGCGGCGATCCGCGCGGTACCCGGGGTGGAGGAGGCCGCGGTGTTCCCCGTCCGGGACTCCGCCGCCCAGGTGACCGGGTTGATCGCGGCGGCGAAATCCACGGCGGACGGCGTCACCGGTGACGCGATCACCGCCCGGATCGGCCAGGTCCTGCCGTGGTACGCCGTGCCGCACACCGTCCGGGTCCTGCCGGAGCTGCCGCTCGCCGTGAGCGGCAAGCTCGATCGGAAGGCGCTGGAGCGTCGGCTCCTGGCACTCGCGCCGGTCCCGGGCCCCGATACGGCTCCCTCCCGGCTGGCGGAGCAGAGCTACGAGCAGATCGTCGCCGGGATCTGGAGCTCGGTCCTCGGTGTGGAAAAGGCGTTCGCCGACGACGAGAGGTTCTTCGACGCGGGCGGGAACTCTGCCCTGCTCGGCTTGGTCCTCACCCGGCTGCGCACCGCGTTCCCGGAGGCGAACCTGCAGCTGATCGACCTGTATCGGCATCCGACGATATCCGCGATGGCGGCACGGCTGCGAGCACCAGTTCCGCCCAGGTCACCGGCTGCCGGCCGGGCCCGGCCGGGCGCGCGGCTGAGCGCGGCCGACCGCCGGCGGCTGGCCCGGCGAGCGAAGTAGCCGGTACCTGACAGCATCACCGACATTAAGGACTCGGCGAGTGAGCTATCAGCACGACGGATCGGAAGACCTGCCGCGCGAGGCCCCTGACGAGTACCGGGACGCCTCACAGGGCGTGGCGATCATCGGAATGGCCTGCCGGTTCCCGGACGCGGACACGCCGGCGCGGTTCTGGGCGAACCTGGTCGGCGGCCGGGAGTCGATCACCGTCGCGGACGGCCCGGACGACGGTCCGGCCGGGTGGGTGCGCGCCTCTGCGACCCTGGAGGGCATCGACCGGTTCGACGCCGGATTCTTCGGCTACAACCCCCGCGAGGCCGCCCTGCTCGACCCGCAGCACCGGCTGTTCCTCGAGGTCTGCTGGGAGGCGCTCGAGGACGGCGGCGCGGCCGGCCAGCAGCGCACCCCGGACGTCGGGGTGTACGGCGGCTGTGGAACCAGCCTGTACCTGATGCACAACCTCGGCGGCCAGGCGAGCAGGCCCCTGCCGAACTTCCTAGACACTGCCCAGGACCTGCAGCTGACCATGGCCGCCGAACGCGACTTCCTGACCAGCCGGGTGTCGTACAAGCTCGATCTCGACGGCCCCAGCGTAAGCGTCCAGGCGGCGTGCGCCACCGGCCTGTACGCGCTGCACCTGGCATGCCAGGCGCTACTGGCCGGCGAGTGTGACCTGGCGCTGGCCGGGGCGGCACACGTGCCGGTGCCGCAGATCGACCGATATCAGCCGGAGCCGGGGCTGGTGCTGTCCCAGGACGGGCACTGCCGCGCCTTCGACGCTGGAGCCACGGGAACGGTCTTCGGCAGCGGCGTCGGCGCGGTCCTTCTCAAGCCGCTGGACCGTGCGCTGGCCGACGGTGACCGCGTGTACGCGGTCGTCCGGGGTACCGCGGTCAACAACGACGGTGCGAGCAAGCCTGGCTTCAGCTCCCCGAGCGTGGCCGGCCAGGCCGCGGTGATCCGCCAGGCGCTCGCCGCCGCGGACGTCGAGGCCGACTCGGTCTCCTACGTCGAGGCGCACGGCACCGCGACGCCGACCGGCGACCCCATCGAAATCGCGGCGCTGACGGACGCGTTCGCCGGGGTCGCTCCCGGTTCATGTGCCCTGGGCTCGGTCAAGACGAACATCGGGCACCTGAGCTGGGCCGCGGGCATCGCCGGGCTGATCAAAGCCGCGCTCGCCCTGTGGCACCGGAGGCTGCCGGCCTCCCTGCACTTCCACGAGCCCAACCCGGCCATCGACTTCGCCGGCTCGCCGTTCTTCGTGCAGTCCGAGACCGCGGACTGGCCGCGCGGGGACGGCCCACGCCGAGCCGGGGTCAGCGCCTTCGGGGTCGGCGGCACGAACGCCCACGCGATCCTGGAGGAGGCGCCGGCCCCCCCTGGCAGGCGGAACGACCCCGATGCCGCCGCGGAGCCCGGCATGCAGGTGCTTCCGATCTCCGGCGACACCGAGCCCGCGCTCCGCGAGCTGGCGTCCCGGATCGGCGCTGCTCTGCTGGAGGAGGCGGCGCCGGAGGCCATCGACGTGGCCTTCACCCTCGGCGCCGGACGCCGGCACTTCGCCCACCGGGCGGCGGTCGTCGGGTCGGACTGCAAGACGCTCGCCATGCTGCTGGACGCCGTGGCGAACGGCGAGGCGGAGGCGTCCGACGGGTTCGACGGAGAGATCGGCCTCTCGTACGGGCTGGTCCGGGGGGCGCCGCCCCGCCTGACCACGCTCTTCTCCGGCCACGGGGCCGAGTACCTGGAGGCGTGCCGTGACCTCTACCTGTCCGAGCCGGTGTTCCGGGAGTTCATCGACCGCGCCGATCCGCTCTACCGGCAGCACATCGGCCACCGCCTCTCGGAGTTCCTCTACCAGGACGATGCCCGCCGGGGCATGCCCATCGCCGACTTTCGGCTGGCCCAGCCGGTCGTCTACACGCTGCAGGCGGCGCTGCTGACCCTGTGGCGTAGCTGGGGGGTCACGCCGGACGCCTACGCAGGCCACAGCCTCGGCGAGTACGCGGCGGCGTACGGCGCGGGCGTGTTCGACTTCGAGACCGGGCTCTACCTGGTGTCCGAACGCGCCCGGCTGTTCAGCACCCTGCCCGAGTCCGGCGCCATGGCCGCCGTCTTCACCGGCGAACAGCAGGTTCGTGAGCTGCTGGCGGGCAACGAACAGGTCGGTGTCGCGGCGATCAACGCGCCCAACCGCACCGTGATCTCCGGCGACGGAGCCGCCGTACGCGCCGTCATCGCGGAGGCCGAGCGGCGCGGCATCACCTGCAAGCCGCTGCGGATCGGCCGGGCCGGGCACTCCTCGCAGATCGATGCCATCCTCGACGACTACTCCGCCGTTCTGAAGTCCGTCGAGCTGCACCCGCCGGCGCACACGATCGTCTCCACCCTCACCGGGGCCCCGGTCGCCGAGGAGATCGCGACGCCCGGGTACTGGCTGCGCCAGCTGCGGCAGCCGGTCCGGTTCCTCGACGCGATCCGCGCGGCCGCCTCCGGAGAGCCCGCCGTGTTCCTGGAGATCGGCCTCGCCAACACACTCGCCGGTCTGACCCAGCTGGCTCTGAGCGACGATCCGGGCTGCGAGCCGACGTGCCTGGAGACACTGCGCTGGGAGCGCAACGACATCGCCTCCACCCGGTTGGCGCTGGCCGGGGCGTACACGGCCGGCGTAGCGGTGGACTGGGCGGCCGTGTCGCGCGGTGGTTGTACGGTCACCCTGCCCACCTATCCCTTCCAACGCCGGCGGCATTGGATCGAGCCGACCCCGGAGAGCGGTGACGCGGCGGCGGGCCGCATCGACGGCGACTTCAGAGGAGCCCCCGACGCCGACGTGGCGGACCCGGCGGATTCGGGCGCCCCCGCGCAGTACACGGTCACCTGGATCGACGCGCCGCCGGCCGCCGCGGCTCAGGCGGCCAACCGGCGAATCCTGCTCATCGCCCCTTCGACGGGGTCGGCGGCCGACCTGAAGCTGGAGCTGGAGCGCCTCGGCGCCGAGGTGCTGGTCCACGTGCTCACGGACGACGCGGTGACGGACGCCGCGCGGGTGCTGACCGACTACCGGCCGGACACGGTCGTCAACGCCGTACCCGTCCTACGCAAGCGCCAGGCCGACCTCGGCGGACCTCCGCTCGTCACGGGGTCGGCCTCCGATGACATCGTCGCCGCCGGGGGAGCGGCCGGCCTGCAGCTCTTCCAGGCGGTGTCCGCGGCGAACCTGCCCGACCTCGTCGTCTGCACGGTGACGTCGGGGGCGCACCGCATCCTGACGTCGGACGACGTGATCCCCGCCCAGGGCGCGATCGTCGGCATCGCCCGTACCGCGCGCACGGAGTTTTCGACCGTCCGGCACGTCCTCATCGACCTGGACGCGGCCGCCACCAAGCAGCGGTGGTCCGCTGCGGCGGTGCCCCGGCTGGCCGCAGCCATCGGCTCGCTCCCGGCCGGCGACGCCGAGCTGGCCCTGCGTGGCGACCGCGTGCTGCTGCCCCGCCTGCGCCCCGGCCGGGTGCCGCCCGGAGCCGGGCGGGTCCACATCGATCCGGCGGCCTGGTACCTGGTCATCGGCGGATCGGCCGGCGTCGGCCTGGAGTGCGCGCACGCGCTGCTGGAGCTGGGCGCCAGGCGGCTGGTCCTGTGCGGCCGGTCCGCTCCCGGTCCGGAGCGCGCCGAGCGGCTGCGGCGGCTGAGCCGGGAGTTCGGAGCGGACATCCGGACGGAGACCGTTGACGTCTCGTCGCCGCGGCAGGTCGATCGGCTGTTCGCCCGCTACTGCGCCGGGGACGCCGTCGTACGCGGCGTCGTCCATGCCGCGGGCGTCATCGACGACGGCATCATCGACCGGACGGACTGGAGCCGGATCGCGCGGGTGCTGGCGCCGAAGGCGCAGGGCGCGTGGAACCTCCACCGCAGCGCCGCCGAGTACGCGCCCGACCTCGACCTGTTCGTGATGACCTCCTCCTTCACCGGGTTGTTCGGCAATCCCGGGCAGGCCGGCCACGCCGCGGCCTGCGCGTTCCTGGACGCGCTGGCCGGCCACCGCCGGGCCGTCGGGCTGGCCGGCCTGTCGGTGAACCTGGGTTCCTGGTCGGACGTCGGCTACCTGGCAGGCAACGAGGACTTCCTCCGCCAGCTCGAGGAGCAGGGCATCGGTACGATCTCCAGTGCCGCGGGCCGTCCGGCCCTGCGCGCCGCGATCGAGGGCCGGCCCTCGGGTCAGGTCGGACTGCTGCCCGTCCGCTGGAAGGACCTCGACCCGGACCACCACCTCGCATCCAATCCTCTGGTCGCTGAGCTGACCGGCGCCGATTCGGCGCCCACGGCCGCCGATCCGCCCCCGGCGGCGTCGGTGACCTCCGAGGACGTCCTTGCCTGCTGCCAGGAGGTCGTCGCCCGCGAACTGGGCTTCGACGGCGACGAGCTACTCGGGCTGAACCTGACGAAGGCCGGCATGGACTCGCTGAACGCGCTCACCATCCGGAACAAGCTGCAACGACGCCTGTCGGTGCCGCTGCCGGCGTCGATCTGCTTCGAAAAGCCGACCATCGACGAGCTCGCCGACGACATCGCGCAGCGGATGCGGAAGGTGCGGGCCTGACATGGAAAACGAGGCCGCGTACTCCGAGCACGTCATCGGCACCTACTCGGAGGAGTTCCTCCCGCTGGTGGCGGAGTTCGACCGGATCCACCGGGAAGGGCAGGATTCCAACGCCGAACTCTGCGTCTACGTCGGAGGCGAGGAACGGGTCCGGCTGCGGTCCGCGGGGCGGCTGCCCGACCAGCTGCAGAACGTGCGGTCGGTCAGCAAGGCCCTGCTGTCGGTCGTCACGCACGCCCTGCACGAACGGGGCGTAATCGACATCGACCGCCCAATCGCCGAGGTCTGGCCGGAGTTCGCCGCCGCCGGCAAGGCGTCGCTCACCCTGGCCGTCTTCCTCAGCCACCAGGCCGGGCTGATCGGCGTCGACCGCCGGCTCTCCGTCGACGACGTGCTCGAATGGGACCCGGCGGTCGAGGCGCTCGCCGCCCAACGCCCATACTGGGAACCGGGAACCGACCACGGCTATCACGACCTGACCTTCGGCTGGGGCGTGGGCGAGTTCCTGCGGCGCGCGACCGGCAAGTCGGTGGACGAGCTGTTCCGGGAGGAATTCCGCGAGCCGCTCGGCGCCGAGGTTCGGATCGGCATCGACGACCTGGCGCGCTTCGCGCCGTTCCGCCAGACGCGTCCGGCAGGCACCGGTACGGCCGCGGACATCCTGCACCTGCTGGGTGACAACTCCTCGTTCCTGAGCCGGTCCCAGCGAAACCCGAACCTGATGGGGGTGGAGAACTCCCTGCGGTACCTGGGCGCGGAGGTCCCGGGATGCAACGCCGTCTCCTCCGCCCGGGTCCTGGCCAGGATCTTCGCCGCGACCATCGGCCCCGTCGACGGCACACGCCTCTGGAGCGAGGAGACGCTGCTGCGCGCATCCCGGCTGCAGAGGCGCGGAACCGACCGGGTCTTCGTCCGCGAGCGAGCCTACTCGCTCGGCTTCATGCTGCCCGACCACAACCTGCCCCAGGCGGGACTGGCGGTCGACTCGTTCGGCCACTACGGGCAGGACTGCGCCCTGGTCTTCGCCGTCCCGGGCGACGACCTGGCCTTCGCCTACACGACGACGCAGCTGAACCGCCGGCTGGACCAGTACACGAGTACCGATGACCGTGCGGACCGGCTGGGCCGGCTGGCCGTCGAGTCGGCACGCCGGCTGGCCCCGGCTCGGGCACAAGCGGAACTCAGGAGGGTTTGCCCGTCATGACGACAGCACTCATCGACACCAGTAAGCGGCTCCGGGAGATCCTGGACCGGCTGAGCTCCATGTCCATCGAGGACTACTACAACCCGTACCAGATGTTCGACTGGCCGGACTCGCTGCCGCAGGACATGTGGTGGATGAGCCCCGAGCTGACCACGGCGCACGGCACCGAGATCGCGGCGGAGCTGAGCCAGGAGCAGCTCTACCGGCTGTCCAAGTACGAGAGCATCAACTTCTACAGCCTCAACGTGCACGGCATCCGCGAGCTGCTCATCGAGGTCACCGGGCGCATACACACCGACGAGTTCGCCACGCCGTCGGAGTTCTTCCACCACTTCATCGGTGAGGAGAACGAGCACATGTGGTTCTTCGCCCAGTTCTGCCTGCGCTACGGCGGGAAGATCTACAAGCAGCCGCGCGGCGGTGCCGAGACCATCCCGCCGAACAACGCGGCGAGCCTGCTGGTCTTCGCCCGCATCCTGATCTTCGAGGAGCTGGTGGACCACTTCAACTCCACGATGGCGCTGGACGAGCGGCTCGACGACACGATCCGGAAGATCAACCGGATCCACCATCAGGACGAGTCCCGGCACATCGCGTTCGGGCGGGAACTTGTCCGCATCCTGTTCGAAGGCTTCCGCGAGCACGCCACGCCGGAAGATCTCACCCAGGTCAGCGACTACCTGAAGCGGTACATGGCCTACAGTTTCGAGTCGCTGTTCAGCCCGCAGGTCTACAAGGACGCCGGCATCCCGAACCCGCTGGAGGTGCGCCGGCGGCTGCTCACCGGACCGCGCAGGCCGGAGTTCGAGGCGCAGGTGTTCCGCAAGACGCACTCGTTCCTGACCAAGCACGGCCTCATCCAGGCCGAGGCGGCGGCGCCCGAGGGTGTTCGATGACCGGCCTGAGCGGTAGCCGGATTGCCGGCGGCCTCGCCATTCTGGGGCCTGAGGAGACCGCGTTGCTCCGCCTGCTCGACGACACGTTCCGCAGGTGGGCCGTTGAGGAGGGCGGCGGCGAGATCTGCGCCCCGCCGATCTATCCGGTGGACGAGCTGGCGAACTTCGACGTCTACGTCAACTTCCCCCATCTCGCGCTCGTCGCCGGCGACCTGCGGGCGCCGGTCGCCGGCCCGGCCGGCGGCCGGTTCTCACCGGAGCAGATCGCCGGTCCCCACCTTGGCCTGCCCACGGCGACCTGCTTCGGCGCGTACCTCTACTACCGGGATCGGACGGTGCCCGCGGACACCCTGGTGACACTGGTCAACCGCTGCTTTCGCGGAGAGAGCCACTTCGACGGGCTGCGCCGGCTGCTCACCTTCCAGATGCGCGAGATTGTGGCGATCGGGTCTTACGAGCACACACAGGACGTGATCGCCCGATACCGGACCCAGATCGAGGAGCTTCTCGGCGCGTTGTCGCTCGACGTCACCGTGGAGGCCGCGTCCGACCCGTTCTTCCAGCGGGACGGTGCGCGCGCCCTCCTGCAGCGGATGCAGCCGGTGAAGTACGAGTTCCAGGTCGACGGCCTCGCCATCGCCTCGGTCAACACGCATCGCAACTTCTTTGGCGAGCGGTGCCGCATCGGCCTCGAGCCCGACGGCGGCACCGCCTTCACCGGTTGCGTCGCCTTCGGATTGGAGCGGTGGGTAAGCGTGCTGGCCGGCCGGTACGGCTCGGCCGGGCGCGCCCACGAGAAGGTCGAGCAGGCGCTCCGTGAGCGGCAGCTCGTCTAGCATGCCGCGGGTCGGAGTGGACATCGTGCTGATCTCCCGGGCCGAGGACCTGGTGCGGCCGGAGCGCCGGCCGGTGCTGTCGCACATGCTCCGGCCGGAGGAGATCGCGGCCTGCACCAGGCAGGGCCGTCTCGACCCCAGCGCGGTGGCCGGCTTCCTGGCCATCAAGGAGGCGGTGTTCAAGCTCTTTCACCAGCGGAACCGGCCGGTGCCATGGCAGAGCCTGCAGGTCGACGGCGGAGCGGGCCGGTGGCCGGTCGTCCGGCTCGACGGGATGTCCGCGGAGCTAGCCCAGGCCGCCGGGGTGGAGTCGGAGATATCAGTCAGCGTCACACACGACGGCGCGTACGCCGTGGCCGTCGCGGCGACCATGATCAGAAGTTGAGGGATTCCTGAGATGGCCCAGCAGCAGACAACGGCGCGAATCGATCAGATCAAGGAATGGATCCTCGCCAAGCACAAGAATCGCACCGACGTCGGAGTCGACGAGGATCTGATCGACAGCCGCCTGGTCGACTCGCTCTCCTTCGTCGAGTTCGTGTTCCTCATCCAGGAAGTGAGCGGTGTCGAGATCGACATGGACACTTTGAACATCAGCGACATTCGCACGCTCGCCGCCATCGAGAAACACTTTCTGCCCACCTGATCGACGCGAGTGGAGAAAGGCAATCGCGTGGATGACATCTCCTACACCGCCCAATGGACCGCGGCCGTCCGTGCGCTGGAGACCGAACGCTCCGACGGCCTGTTCCGCGACGAGTACGCTCGGTGCCTGGCCGAACCACGTGGGTTCGAACTGCTCGACCGATACCGGGGCGCCGGCGTGTCCGACTTCGTCGCCGTGCGCACCCGGTACATGGACGACGCCTTGACGCGCATCCTCGGCGAGACCGGCATCCGGCAGGTCGTGCTGCTCGCCAACGGCATGGACGTACGCACCCACCGCCTCGACTGGCCCGCCGGCACGACCGTCTACGAGGTCGACCACGGCCCGTTGCTGGACGAGAAGCAGGCGCGCCTGGCTGCGCTCGCGGCCGAGCCACGGGTACCGGTGGTGCCGATCAGAGCCGACCTGGCCGGGGACTGGCTGGAGGCGCTGAAGTCGGGCGGGTTCGACCCAGCCGAGCGCACCCTGTGGATCGCCGAGGGCCTGCTGTTCTTCCTCACTGAAGAGCAGGCCGGACGGCTGCTCGAGACGGTGGCCGGCGCCTGTCCGTCGGAAAGCCGGTTGGTCGTCGACATGACCAGCGCGGCCCTGCTGCGCCACCCGATGACGCAGTCGTTCCTGCGGCGCCTGCACGAGGACGGCACGCCGTGGCGGTTCGGCACCGACGACCCGGAGGGATTCCTGACCGCACACGGGTGGGCCGTCGAGGATCTCCGGCAGCCGGGCGAGCCGGGCGCCGGCGAGCGCCGCTGGCCGTACGCCGTGCCTCCCCGCGAGGCGCGTGGCGTGCCGCGGAGCTGGCTGATCAGTGCCGTCACGGCGGATCGGCCTTAACCGCCCGAGATGGCCACCGTACTGACGTGACCACCCCAGGCGCCGAGGAATTCCGCGCCTCGCGGAATCAATCGGCCGCCCCTTGAAGAGGATTCACCGTAAGATTCATCAAGACCGTCCACGAAGGTTTGATCGTGATACGAGGAAAGCCATTGGCCGCGCTGGGTGTGATAACGCGATGACCGAGACCGGAAAGACCTCAGGAGAGTTTCCCTGGCGGGCGCGGACTGCGGTTCTGACACTCGGGACATTCGTCGTCGGAACTGACGGATTCATCATCGTGGGTCTCCTTCCGAAGATCCAGCAAACGCTGCACGTCAGTACCGCCGCGGCCGGTCAGCTGGTCAGCGTCTTCGCTTTCTCCTACGCGCTGCTGGGCCCGATCCTCGCCACGCTCACCGGCCTGTGGCCCCGGCGCCGGGTCCTCGTGACCGGCGTCGCGCTGCTGGCCGTCGGCAACGCCGTGACCGCGTCGGCGCACGTCTACGGTCTGGTCCTCGCATCCCGCGTGCTGGCCGGGTGCGGCGCGGCGCTGTTCGTGGCGAGCGCCGTGGCCACGGCCGCGCATCTCGCCGGCGACCAGCAGCGGGGCCGGGCCATCTCAATGGTGACCGCCGGGGCGACGCTGTCGCTGGTGCTCGGCGCCCCGCTGGGCACCCTCATCGGCGGAGCGTGGGGCTGGCAGAAGGCGATCTGGTTCGTCGCCGTGGTCGCCGCCGTCGTCGCGATCGTCCTCACCGTGCTGCTCCCGCCGATCAAACTCGATCAGAAGGCAACGCTGCGGCAACGCATCACACCGCTGACTGACTGGCGGGTGCTGCGGATCCTGATCGTCACCCTGCTGGCGTTCATCGGTATCTTCCTGCCCTTCACGTACATGAGCGCGGTCTTCGCGCCGGCGCTCCATGGGCACGAATCCGGCCTCGCGCTCCTGCTGCTGGTGTTCGGCATCGCCGCCACGGCCGGCAACCTGACGGCCGGCTCGCTGGCCGACCGGTACGGCCCGCGCCGCGTCGTCATCGGCGCCACGCTGGGCGTCGCCGCGGTGTTCCTGATCATGCTGCCGATCCGGGACGTCTTCGTCCTCGTGGTGATCGCCGAGGCGCTCAGCGGCGTCGTGTCCTACTCGGTCATCGGGCCGCAGCAGCACCGCATCATCGCGTACGCGCCACCTGGGGGCACATCGCTGGTGACCTCGCTGAACACCTCCACCGGATACCTCGGCCAGTTCCTGTCCAGCGTCATCGGAGCGGGCCTGCTCACCGCGACCGGCTCCGCCGTCCTCCTGCCGGTCGCCGCGGGCTTCGCCGCGCTGGCGGCGTTGCTCACCTGGTGGCTGTCCCGGGCGGGCCGGGAGGGCGGCGAGCAGGCCGCCGGTGAGACCGGCATGGTGGCGACCACCGCGAAGTGACCGCCTGTCGAGAGAACGGGATGGAAAGCGCATGTTGACCACGACGACGCAGCGAAGTATCGACGTCTCCGGCATCCCCGTCGGCTACCACGTCGCGGGAGAGGGACCGGGGCCGGAGCTCGTCCTCATCCACGGCGGCACCGGACACCCGGAGACCAGCTTCGCCACCCTGCTCGAGCACTTCACGCAGCACCGCAGCGCGATCGTACCGGGCTACTCGGGCAGCAGCCTCACCCCGCTCCCCGAGGGCGAGATGGACGTCGACATGCTGGTCGATCAGGTGGCGGGTGTGGTAGAGGCCGCCGCGCACGGCCCGGTGGACCTCTTCGGAATCTCCACGGGCGCCGTCGTCGCCGCCGCCCTGGCCGGCAAGCGACCGGATCTCGTGCGCCGCATGGTCGTCCTCGGCGGGTTCGTGCACTACCGCCGGCCGTGGCAGCGCCTGCTCATGCGCACCTGGCTGCGCCTGGCCGAACTGGACCCGGACGCCTTCGCCGAGTTCACACTCCTGCACGTGGTCTCGGACACGTTCATCGACTCGATGAGCGCGAGCGAGCGGCTCCGGCTGCGTTCCGGGCTGATGCCGTCCGAGGGACTGATCGCCCTGCTCGAGCTCATCAACCGGCTGGACATCAGCGACTACGTGCGGAAGATCGAGTGTCCCACGCTGGTCCTCGGCATGCGGCAGGACCAGCTGGTTCCCGTACGGTACGCCCGCGAGTTCCGCGACGCGATCCCAGGCAGCGACTACGTGGAACTGGATTGCGGCCACGCAGCGGCGATGGAGAAGCCGGACGAGCTCATCATGACGATCGAGAAGTTCCTCGCCTGACACTCCCGGTCACGGCCACCCCGAGCCAGGAGCGACACCAAACCGGATCTCCAAGACGATGCGCGCGAGCGGGCGCCTCGGCAACCGCGAGCGCGGCCGCCCAACGCATTCCCAGATGAGCTCTTCGAACTCGTCACCGAGGCGTGGCTGCTGACCGCGCCAAAGGATCTGATCGAGGCGCACGAGCCCAAGCTCCTGCCCCACAAGCGCTCCGCCGTTCCGTACGACGGGTGCGGAAAACCACCGGAGGCCGGTGATCTGTGATCACCGGCCTCCGGAGTGATGAGCTCCCGCGATAGGACTCGAACCTATAACCTGCCGGTTAACAGCCGGCTGCTCTGCCGATTGAGCTACACGGGATCGAAACTCTGCTCCGCTCGTTCCGGCCTTTCGGCCTTCCTTGCGGCGCGGAACTAGATTAGCGCACTCTGGGGGGTGCCTGTCACATCGAATACGTCCACGTGTCCCCCGCTCCTGATCGTCGTACGGCAAAGAGTGCGGGGCCGGGCCGTGGGGCCCACTGGAGCGGGGCCGGGACCTCTGCTGTTGGATAGAGACAGGCCCTCGGGGTAGAGGGGCGTGGAACACGAGCGCGGAGGTGGAAGATGCGATACAAGGCGATGTTCGCCACCGGGCTGGCCGTCGGCTACGTCCTCGGCACGCGGGCCGGGCGCGAACGCTACGAGCAGATCAAGCGTTTCACGCAGCGGTTCGCGGACAGCCCCACGGTGCAGGAGGCGGCGGGACTGGTCGGCGCACAGGCCTCGAAGGTGGCGGGCAAGGCCAAGGATCTGGCGGGTGACAAGGTGCCGTTCCTGAAGAGGACGGACACCTGGGAGTCCGACAGGCCCGACAGGGTGGGCGCGGCGACCGGCTGGCCGGGGCCCGGCACCGACTGAGTCCACCGAGGATTCCCCCGGGTGATCCCCGGAACCGGCCGCCCATCGGCGGGGCGGTATCGGACGCGAGCGGCGGCCGCCCGGCACCTGCCGGGAGGCCGCCGCTCTCTCGTACTGCGCAGGGCCTCAGACAAGAGCCCCAGACAAGGGCCTCAGACGCCGAGGCTGCGCCGCATCTCTTCGAGCGCCTGCTCGGCGTGAGCGCGCAGGCCCGGATCCGTGGCGTCGAGCCCGGGATCGAAGATGAACTCCCAGCGCGGAGTGTCGTAGCCGGGGACGCGGCGGGCGACCAGGCGCACTCCCCCGCGGCCGTCGATGGTCACGTGGCGGCTCGCGACGACCGTCGAGGTGACCCGCTCGCGGATCGCCTCCGGCAGCCGCCCGGGCTCGGGCAGGACGACCCGGTGGGCGGCTCCGTCGGTCATCGTGACCGTGACCCCCTCCTCGTCCCACACGGCCTTGTCCATCAGGTGCCAGGGCAGCCGCGGCCCGCCGGGCAGGTGCATCGCCCGGGTGGTGGCGACCGCGTATCCGCCCTCCGCCGTAAGCGCGTGGCTGATGGGGCGCTCGCCGCCTTCGAGCGCGAGCGCCGTACGGACCTCACGAGGCAGGCGGGAGCCGAACAGGCGGGACAGGGAGGGCCTGGATGCAGTCAAGGGAACACCGCCAGCGGACGACGACCGTTACCACCCGCAGGCTATCCGGCGGCCGGACCCGTCCCGGTCGCAGGGCCGGGAGCGACCCGATCCGGCGGGTGAACCCCGTCCGGTCGCGGGGCCGGGAGCGAGTCCGGAGCGGTTACACACAAGGGGCATGACGCGGACGAGCGCCCTCCTCGGCCCCGAACCGCCGGGACCGGAGGGCGCTCGTCCGCGTGACGACGGCGTCAGTCCAGGTAGTCCTTGAGCATCTGCGCCCGGGTGGGGTGACGCAGCTTGGCCAGCGTCTTGGACTCGATCTGGCGGATGCGCTCCCGGGTCACGCCGAACTCGCGGCCGACCTCCTCCAGCGTGCGGGGGTGGCCGTCGGCGAGGCCGAACCGGAGCTGGATGATCCGCTGCTCGCGCTCCGACAGCGTGGCCAGGATGTCGTCGAGCTGGTCCTGCAGCATGATGAAGGCGGCCGCCTCCATCGGCACCACGGCGTCGGCGTCCTCGATGAAGTCGCCGAGGTCGGAGTCCTCCTCACCGATCGGCGCCTGGAGCGAGACCGGCTCCTGCGCGATGCGCTGGATCTCCACCACCCGGTCGATGGGCAGGTCCATCTCGGCGGCGATCTCCTCGGGGGCCGGCTCCCGGCCGAGGTCCTGGTGAAGCTGACGCTGCACGCGGACCAGTTTGTTGATCGTCTCCACCATGTGGACGGGAATGCGGATCGTTCTCGCCTGATCCGCGATCGCCCGGGTGATCGCCTGGCGAATCCACCATGTCGCGTACGTGGAGAACTTGTAACCCTTGGTGTAATCGAATTTCTCCACCGCGCGGATCAATCCGAGATTGCCTTCCTGGATCAGATCCAGGAACAGCATTCCGCGGCCCACGTATCGCTTGGCGATCGAGACCACGAGCCTGAGGTTGGCCTCGATGAGCCGCTGCTTGGCGCGCACGCCCTCCCAGACGAGGTCCTCCAGCTCCGGCCGGGCGAACCTCGCGGCGAGGCTCTCGCAGAGCTTGTCCTCCGCGAACAGCCCGGCCTCGATGGCCTTGGCCAGTTCCACCTCCTCCTCGGCGGTGAGCAGGGGGACCCTGCCGATCTCCCGCAGGTAGATCCTGACCAGGTCACTCGTCGGAGCCCGTTTGCCGACGTCCTCCTCGTCCGGCTTGCTGGGCTCCTCATCCCCTTGCGGTTCGAGGACCTCAACCCCGTTCTCGGCGAGCATCCGCACGACGCGCTCCAGCGCGTCGGCCGGCAACTCGGATCGGTCGAGCGCGGCGGCCACGTCGTCAACCGTGACGCTCCCGCGTTCTCTTCCCTTCGCGACGAGGTCCGCCACCTGATCTACCGATGGCGGCCTGCTTGGCAGCACCGATGCACCCACGCAACACAGTGTGCAGGAAAGGCGCCACTAAACGGCAGGCCTATTTTTGTCACCCAAGGTAAGGCCAAAGTCAATACCGAATCGAGATCAAAGTATATGTTTGGCGGCTGTGCGGTCTGGAAAGGGACGCTTATTCAGGCTCCGCTCGCGCGTTCCCGCAACACCCGTCGCTGCTGTTCCAGCGCCACCAGTTCGCCGAACAGCCGGTTGTACTCCTGCTGCTCGTCGACCGGGTTGAGCCGCTGCAACCGCGACTTCACCCGCGCGACCGCCCTGCCGACCGAGATCTCCTGGATCTTGGCCAGGACGGCCGCGCCGTACCGCTCCTCGACGTTCACGTCCGCGCGCACGGCCTCGACCGCGAACCGGGTGACGAGCGACCTCAGGTCGAGGCCGGGCACCGCGCCCGCGGCCCCGGGTTCCGTCTGCTCCAGGAGCCGGTCCACCCACTCGCGCCCGCCCGGGCCGCCGGCGGCGGTCCCACCGGCCGCCGCGACGACGCCGAACAACGCGACGTGCTCGGGCAGCGTGAACGTGTCGGGCTCGAGCGCGTCGAACTCGGGCCCGAGCAGAGCGGGCCGCTGCACGGCGAGCTTGAGCGCCTCGGCCTCCAGCCGTACGGCGGGATCCATCGGATCGGGCCCCGCCGCGCCCGGTCTCGCGGCCGGTCCCGGGCCCGCCTGCTGCCCGGCCGCGGCACGCCCGCCCTGCCCGCTCTGGGCGCGCCCGCCGGGGGTACGTGCGCCCTCCTGCGCCCGGCCGGCCGTCTGCTGCACGCGCCGGATGACGAAGCCCTCGTCCATGAAGCCGAGCCAGCGGTCGAGGTCGACCGTGTACGCCTTGCGCAGCCCGGGGTCCTTGATGGAGGCCACGATGGGCGCGGCGGCGTCGAGCGCGGCCAGCCGGCCCTCGTTGGTGTCGAGGTCGTAGCGGGACAGGACGCTGCGCACCGCGAAGGCGAACAACGGCTCACGACCGGCGATCAGGTCCCGCACGGCCGCGTCGCCCTGCTTGACCCGCAGGTCGCAGGGGTCGAGACCATCGGGCTGCACGGCGACGAAGGTCTGCGTGACGAACTTCTGCTCGTCCTGGAAGGCGCGCAGGGCGGCCTTCTGCCCGGCGGAGTCGCCGTCGAACGTGAAGATGACCTCGCCGCGGAACTCGGCCTGGTCGAGCAGCAGGCGGCGCAGCACCTTGATGTGCTCCTCTCCGAAGGAGGTGCCGCAGGTGGCCACCGCGGTCGGCACACCGGCCAGGTGGCAGGCCATGACGTCGGTGTACCCCTCGACGATCACGGCCTGGGACCGCCGCGCGATCTCCCGCTTGGCGAGGTCGACGCCGTACAGCACCGAGCTCTTGTGGTAGATCGGGCTCTCGGGGGTGTTCAGGTATTTGGGGCCGTCGTCGGAGTCGAGCAGCTTGCGCGCCCCGAAGCCGATGACGTCGCCGGTGATGTCGCGGATGGGCCAGACGAGGCGGCCGCGGAACCGGTCGACCGGCCCGCGCCTGCCCTCACGGGCGAGCCCGCCCTTGATCAGTTCCTGTGAGGTGAACCCGCGGCCCATCAGGTGCCGCGACAGCGCCTCCCACTCGTTCGGCGCGTAGCCGACGCCGAAGTGCTCGGCGTCGGCCCGTTCGAAGCCGCGCTCGGACAGGAAGCGCCGCCCGGGCCCCGCCTCCGGGCCGGACAGCCGCTCGGCGTAGAACTCGGCGGCCGCGCGGTGCGCCTCGATCAGCCGCACCCGCTCGCCCTGCTCACGGCCCGGCACGTAGCCGCCCTGCTCGTAGCGCAGCTGGATGCCGGCGCGCTGCGCGAGCCGCTCGACGGCCTCGGCGAACGTGAGATTGTCCATCTTGCGGACGAACGTGATGACGTCGCCGCCCTCGGCGCAGCCGAAGCAGTAGTAGTAGCCCCGGGCCGGGGTCACGTTGAAGGAGGGCGACTTCTCGTCGTGGAACGGGCACAGCCCCTTCAGGTTGCCCCCGCCCGCGTTGCGGAGCTGGATGTGCTCGCCGACGACGTCGGCGATCGGTGAGCGCTCCCGTACGAGCGCGATGTCCTCGTCACTGATCCGCCCACTTCGCCCTGCCACGCTGGCGAGTCTAGTGCCGGCCTCCGACAGGCCGGGCCGCCCCTCGTCCGGGCATGCCGACATGTCACGACTTTCCCGAACCGGTCGTGATATCCGGCTTGGTCCGTTAGAAAGGAAAGGTTCGGTAACGTCGACCAGGTGGAGATCATGCGATCGGGGAGACTGGCCGCCCTCACCGGCGCCGCGTTCTTCGCGGCGTCCTGCGGCGCGCCCGGGGGCGTCGCCGGTGTGAGCACGCTGCCGCCGGCGACGCCGCCGGCGAACGGGATCACGGCCGCGACCGCTCCCTCCGACCCCGGACAGGCCGTTCCCCCCGCGGGCGACGAGCCCGTGCGGATGCCGCCGCCGAAGATGTCCCCCTACACGTACGCCTTCCCGGTCAAGGGATGCAAGGTGTCGTACTCCCGCAAGCTGCTCGTGCTCCCCAAGACCACCATCTGGGCGGAGAAGGGGTGCGCGTTCGTGTCGCCGGTCGACGGAGTGGTCCAGGAGGTCAACGTCAAGAACCAGTGGGCGCCCTCGACCGACCGCGGCGCCGACCGGGAGGGCCGGTATGTCACCGTCAAGGGCGAGGACGGCGTGCTGTACCTCGGCGGCCACCTCGACTCGGTCGACGAGGACCTCAAGGCGGGCGCCAAGGTCAAGGCCGGGCAGCTCCTCGGCAGGGTGGGCAACTCCGGCAACGCCCGCGACACCGCGAGCAACCTCTACTTCGCCATCTCCTGGCCGACCGCGCCGCAGAACTGGTGGATCCGCCGGGGCATCGTGCCGCCGTGGCCCTACCTCGACGCCTGGGACGACGGCAACCGCACGGTCTCCCCGCGCAAGGCCATGCTGACGCTGCGCAAGAGACTGGGCGCGACGCCGCCCTGCACCCAGTTGTGCGCCTCCAAGCAGCAGCAGTCCTCGCCGCCCCCGGAGGAGTCCCGGCCGCCCAAGAAGAAGGACAACGACGAGGACACCAGGGTGGTCGTCCCCCTCTGAGCCCTTCGGCCCCGGCCGTTCACCAGGGCACCGTTCACCAGGGCACCGTTCACCAGGGCACCGTTCACCAGGGGACCGGGCCGTTCTCGTCGAAGAAGCCGCCCGTCGGCCCGTCCGCTCCGAGCGTCGCGAGCCGCACCACGACCGCCGCGCCCTGCGCCGCCGTACGGGGAAAGGCCAGGCCGAGGTCCCTGGCGAAGTCGGTGTCGCAGGCGCCGGGAGCGACGGCGTTGACGAGGACGCCGAGCGGGCGCAGGTGCTTGGCGTACTGCACGGTCAGCGCGTTGAGCGCGGTCTTCGACACGGGATAGGCCACGTTGCCCGGCATGCCGGTGAAGTGGTGGTCCGGGTCGTTCATGTGCGTCATGGACGCCGTGCCGCTGGAGACGTTCACGACGCGTCCGGCCGCCGACTTCGCCAGGAACGGCAGCATGGCGTCGGTGACCCGGACGACCCCGAAGAGGTTGGTCTCGAACACCGCGCGCACGCCACCGAGGTCGGCCGCGCCGGGCGGCTGCCGGGCGCCGCCGGAGATCCCCGCGTTGTTGACGAGCACGTCGAGCCGGCCGAAGCGGTCGCCCACCCGCTCCGCGGCCGCGCGCACGCTCTCGTCGTCGGCGACGTCGAGCGTCAGCGGATGGACCTCCAGACTCTCCGCCCGCAGCGCGGCGACCGCCGCGTCGCGGCGCTCCGGATCGCGCGCCCCGAGCAGCACGGTCATGCCGAGGGCGCCCAGCTGCCTGGCGGCCTCGTATCCGATTCCCTTGTTCGCGCCCGTGACCAGGGCGACGGTGTCGGTGCCGTTCATGGGCCCAGCCCACCATCCCGCCTCGCGCGGGGCCCAACACCGACTCGGTCACCGGCGATACCCTCGCGGTATGAACGCTGGTGACGACGGCGTCGAGACGCGGGAGCTGGCCTACTTCGTGGCGGTGGCCGAGGAGTTGCACTTCGGGCGGGCGGCCCGCCGCCTCGGCATCGCGCAGCCGCCCCTGTCGCGGGCGATCCAGCGGCTCGAACGCCGCCTCGGCACGCGGCTGCTGGATCGCGACAGCCGTACGGTCACCCTGACCGAGGCGGGCGAGACGCTGCTGCGGGAGGGCCGCGCCGCGCTCGCGGCGGTGTCGGCGGCCGTGCGCCGCACCCGGCGGGCCGGGCGGAGCGAGCCGTCCCTCGTCCTGGCCGCCAAACCGGACGCAGACGCCGACCTGCTGCCCGTGATCCTCACGGCGTACGCGGCCACGCCGGACGCGCTGCCCGTCGACATCGTCTTCAGCTCCCGGGAGCGCGGCGCGATGGTGCGGGACGGCCGGGCCGACGCCGCCCTGATGCACGCCCCGCGCGAGGACCTGACCGGCCTCGCCTTCGAGGACCTCCTGACGGAGGCGCAGGTGGCCGTGCTGCCCCGGCGGCACCCGCTGGCCGCCCGGGCCGTGCTGTCGATGGCCGACCTGGACCGCGAGCCGCTGCCGCGGTGGCCGCGGGCCGCCCCCGACGGCACCTACCGGATGGCCGAGAGCGGCCATCTGATGCATCTCATCGCGCTCGGCCGGGCGGTGGCGGTCGTCCCCGAGTCGGTGCGGGCGAACCTGCGGCACGACCTCGTCGGCGTGCCCGTGGCCGACGCGCCGCCGACGACTCTCGTGCTCGCCTGGCCGGAGGGCAGCAGGTCGCGGGCGCTGGCCGCGTTCGTGCGGTCCGCCGCGGAAGCGGCGCGGACAGCCCGGCCGGCCCCGGCCGTGGAGAACGCACACGCCGCGCAGGCGACCCGGACGGCGGACCCCGCACAAGAACCCGCGCCGCAGACCGGGTAAACCAAACGAACGGCCCAGACCACCCCGGCGGGCCTACCGGCCCACGTGGCGGAGGACCGGTGGGCCGGGATCAGCCGACGAGACGGCGGGAGGCCGACAGGCGGCGGTGCCAGCCCATCGCCGACGCGTCGGTGAGCGAGGCGATCTGGTCGACCACCGCGCGCAGCCGCCCCGCGTCGTCGGCCGCCTGCTCGAACTGCGGGCGCAGGGCCGGCTCCAGCGTCGCGGGGGCGCCCCGCATGACGAGGTCGCCCAGCTCGGCGATGAGCTCGCGCTGCCGGGCCTGCACGGCGTGGTGCGACTCCCGCGACATCACGTAGCGGGCCGTCACGCCCTTGAGCAGCGCGCACTCCAGCCGGGCGGCCCTCGGCACCTCCAGGTTCGCGTCGTAGCGCAGGCACGCCCCTCTCCCCCCGGGTCCGGGGCGGCAGCCGTACGCCTCGCGGGTGGCGTCCTGGGCCGAGCGGCAGAGGCGGCCGATGAGCGTGCTGGTGAGCCGTTTTAGCGCGGCGAGGTCGGCGAGCCCGGCGTCGAAGTCGGCCGGCCACAGCGGCTCGGCGAGCAGCCGCGCGAATGTCTCGGCCAGTTCGTCCACGTCGGCGTCGGGGGCGTACCACTCCCGGGTCAGGCGGCACACCTCCAGCCGCTCCTCCGGGTCACGCAGCTCCGCCGTCGTGACGTGGCCGCAGGCCAGCGCGTCCTCCAGGTCGTGCACCGAGTAGGCCACGTCGTCGGCCCAGTCCATGACCTGCGCCTCGAAGCGGATCGCGTAGTCGGGCGCCCCCTGCCGCACCCACCGGAAGACCGCGAGGTCGTCGGGGTAGACGCAGTACGGCCCGCCCTCGCCGGCGAGCGGGACGCCGGGGACGCGGCAGGCGGACCCGGCCCAGGGATACTTGCAGACCGAGTCGAGCGCGGCGCGGGTGAGGTTGAGCCCGGCGCTGCGGCCGTCCTCGGTGATGACCTTGGCCTCCAGCCGCGTCAGCAGGCGCAGGTTCTGGGCGTTGCCCTGGAACCCCCCGCACGGCGTCGCCAGCTCGTCGAGCGCGGCCTCCCCGTTGTGGCCGAAGGGGGGATGACCGAGGTCGTGGGCGAGGCAGGCGGTCTCCACCAGGTCGGGGTCGCAGCCGAGGACCCTGCCCATTTCCCGGCCGATCTGCGCGCACTCCAGCGAGTGGGTCAGCCGCGTACGGGGACTGTGCAGGCCGGTGTAGTCGGCGGGGGCCACCACCTGCGTCTTGGCGGCGAGCCTGCGCAGCGAGGCGCTGTGGAGCACGCGTGCCCGGTCGCGCTCGAACGGGCTCCGCTCGGGGTTCCCGGGCGGCTCCGGCACCCATCGTGCCTGGTCGTGCTCGTCGTAGCGGGCCATGCGTCCTCCTCCCTGTCGCCCTCGCCTGGCCGCCGTGCCCCGGCCGTGTCCCGGCCGCGTCCGGCCCCCATCCGGCGGGGAATGGAGCGTACCCCCGAAGGTCGGGTTTCACGACAGATCCGGTAGTACGAAGGAAGATTGCCGCTCTTGCCGTGATTCGCGACGCCGGGTGATACTCGGCTTCGCTGCCGAGGAGGAGCCCAGGTGGTGGACAACGAGCTCGCGGAGGTCCTCAGATCGGGACCCTTCGAGCGGGCCCTGCGGACGGCGATCCGCGCCCGGGGGCTGAGCCTCGACCGCCTGCACTCACGGCTGCGCGAGCGTGGCGTCGCCATCAGCCTGTCCAGCCTCAGCTACTGGCAGCGCGGCCGGTCCCGGCCGGAGCGCGCCGCCTCCCTGGCGGCCGTCCGGGAGCTGGAGACGATCCTGTCGCTGCCCGAGTACGCGCTGATCGGCCTGCTCGGGCCGCCCCGTCCCCGGGGCCGGCGGCCGGAGACGGTCGCCGTGCTCAGCCACCACGAACAGGTCGTCGTCGGCGCCGACCGGCGCCGGAACCGGGCCAGTGCCCGGGTCGTGCTGCGGGCCGCGGCGCCGGGCGTGGACCGGTACGTGGTCGCCCATCCCCCCGGCGCCCGGCTGCTGCGGGCCGAGTCCTGCCGCCCCGGCCGCAGCGACGACGCGGGCCCCGGCACGCTGACGGAGCTGATCTTCCCGCATCCCCTGACCACCGGCGAGACCCGCGTCGTCGAGTACGTCACCGCGTTCCCCGCGACGGCCGACCGCTACGACCTGCACCTGCGGGACCCGGTCGAGCAGTTCCTGACGCAGGTGCGGTTCGCGGGCGGGCGGCTGCCGGTGCGGTGCTTCCACACCTGGTCCCCGGACGCGTCGGCGCCGCCCGGGGACGCCGGTGAGCTGCGCGTCGACGCGTTCGGGACCGCCCACGTCGTGGACACCGCCGCCCGGCCGGGCGTCCGCGGCGTCCGCTGGGAATGGCGTTAACTCTTCGTGATCTTCACGTCGTCGACGGCGGCCTCCACCAGGCTGGCCGCCGACAGGTCGGCCGCCTCGATCTGGATCCGTACGGTCTGGCCGGCGAAGGCGGTCAGCGACGCGGTGGCGACGCTCCACGAGCCGTTCCGGTTCGCGGCCGCGCCCAGCTGCTCGAAGACCGTGCTCGTCGTGCCGCCGATCACCCTCACCCGGAAGTAGTCGTCCGGCGAGGCGTTCGACCCGTGGGCGAGATACCAGGAGAACGACAGCGTGAGCGTCCCCGACGACGGCAGCGTGATCGCGGGCGACCTGATCGTCGTCGCTCCCCCGTCGATGTCGTAGTCCCCGGCGCTCGCGCCCGCCGCCGCGCCGGTGACCAGGTCGTAGCTCCCGCTGACCGGCGTGCCGAGCTGCTTGGCCCCGCTCGACGACGTCGCGGCGGGGCGGCCCCGCTCCCAGGCGCCGGAGGCCGCGGTGTCGGTGCCCGCCGCGTTCACCGTCCAGCCGGTCGCGGTCTCGAAGTCGTCGGAGTAGACGGTCGTCGACGGGGTGCCGGTGCCGCAGTACGTGGACTCCTTGCCGATGACCCGGTAGACGCAGTCGGCGTTCTGCGTGAGCAGCAGCGCCGCGGCCCGGTTGCGCGAGGTCTCCCTGTCGATGACCTCGTCGGGCGGGTAGAAGCCGGGGCTGCTCCCGGTGGGATACATCTCGAAGGTGTACGTGAAGATCTTGTAGGTGCCCCACATCCAGTCGTCGATGGAGCCGTCCGTGATGTAGAGGTCGCTGGCCTGCTCGGGGGTGTAGCCGTTGGTGGCCGCCATGCTGCGGCCGAGCGCGGCGTGCGCGTCCCGGTCGTCCTGCGTCATGCCGGGGCCGGTGTCGGCCGTCGTGTACCCGTACGGCCACAGGACGAGTTCGCTGTAGGTGTGCCAGTCGATGGCCGCCTTGATCTGCTGGACGCCGCCGACCACCCTGCCGCGCACGAAGTCGGCGGCCGCCTTGACCTCCGGCGCGGACTCGGCCGCCGCGCCGCGGTAGGTCTCGCTGGACGCGGTGCCGGAGGACCCGCCGCAGCAGCCCCACCGGTAGGCCCAGTTGCGGTTGAGGTCGGTGCCGACGCTGGAGGTGCCGGAGTTGGGCTGGCGGTTCTTGCGCCACGACCGGTAGGAGCCGGTGGCGATGTCGTACTCCCCGCCGTCGGGGTTGAGGTCGGGCAGGATCCAGATCTCCCGGGTGTTCACCAGGTCGGTGATCTGGGCGTCGCTGCCGTACCCGTCGGTGAACAGGCGCAGCAGGTAGATCGCCATCTCGACGGTGAGGTGCTCGCGCGCGTGCTGGTGCGCGGTGAACAGCACCTCCGGCTCGCTCTCGTCGGTGGCCACGTTGTCGCTGATCTTGACGCCGATCATGTCGCGGCCCTCGTACGACCGGCCGTAACTGAACCTGCGGGCGATCGTGGGATGGGCGGCGACGACCTGGTCCACCAGCGTGCTGAGCTCGGCGTAGTTGTGGTAGCCGGAGTCGCCCGAGGGGAAGTCGAAGGTCTGCGGCCCGCTCTCGTCGGCGGGCGGGGCGAGCTCGGTGACCCTGAACCCGAGCGCCCGGATGGCCGCGACCTCCCGGGGCGTCGCGGTGACGACCAGGCTCCGGCCGTGGACCTCGTCGATGGCGGCGCCCGTACGGGCGACGGCGCTGCGCTGGGCGACGTCGGCGGGGCCGTCCACCTGGTACTGCCTCGACGGCGCCGGATCGACGGCCCGCACCGCCGGGGCGACCCTCGCCGATCCGGCCGGTCCGGCCGCCGAGGCGTCCGGCGGAGCGGCGGCGCCGAGCACGGCGGGGATCACACCGAGCAGCACGGCCGCGATCCCCAGCGCCGGCGGGTACAGACGTCTTCTCACTCCACGCCCTCCCTTGCGGTAGGTACGTAGAGTGATCAGTCAGGCCGCCGGGATCAACGTCCACCGGGCCGTGTCGCGCGGCCCGGTGAACCACCCGCATCATGAACTGGAAGTTCCACAACCAGTCCGGATGTTCTGTGGAATTTCAACTCATCGGCTGTCGGAACCCGTGCGGGCCAGCGCGGCGCGGCCCGCCTCCAGCCGGGCCACCGGGACGCGGAACGGGGAGCAGGAGACGTAGTCGAGCCCGATCTCGTGGCAGAAGTGGACCGAGTCGGGGTCGCCGCCGTGCTCGCCGCAGATGCCGAGCTTCAGGCCGGGCCGGGCCCGCCTGCCCTCCTCGGCCGCGATCCGCATCAGCCGGCCGACGCCGTCCCGGTCGATCGACTCGAACGGCGAGACGCCGAAGACCCCGAGGTCGAGATATCTGCCGAAGAAGGCGCTCTCCACGTCGTCGCGCGAGAACCCCCAGGTCATCTGGGTGAGGTCGTTGGTGCCGAACGAGAAGAAGTCGGCGGCCCCGGCGATCTGCCCGGCCGTCAGCGCCGCCCGGGGCACCTCGATCATGGTGCCGATCGCCGCCTCCACGCCCGCCTCGGCGAGGATTCCCGTCGCCTCCTCCCGTACGATCTCCAGCTCCTGCACGGCGCCGACCAGCGGGATCATGATCTCCGCCCGCGCGCCCTCGACCTGCCGGGCCGCTGCGGCGATGGCCCGCACCTGCATGGCGAACAGTCCGGGGATCGCGAGGCCCAGCCGGACGCCGCGCAGGCCGAGCATCGGGTTCTGCTCGTGCAGGCGCCGGACCGCCACCAGCAGCCTGCGGTCGCGGTCGCCGGCCCGCTCGCCCGCCACGGCGACCCGGACGGCGAGGTCGGTGAGGTCGGGCAGGAACTCGTGCAGCGGCGGGTCGATCAGCCGGATCGTCACCGGAAGGCCGCGCATGGCCTCGAAGATGCCGGCGAAGTCGGCCGTCTGGAGCGGTTCGAGCGCGTCCAGCGCGACCTGCCGCTCCTTGTCGCCCGGCGCCAGGATCAGGTCCTCCACGAGCCGCCGCCGCTCCCCGAGGAACATGTGCTCCGTACGGCAGAGCCCTACGCCGAGCGCGCCGAAGCGGCGGGCGCGGGCGGCGTCCTCGGCGGTGTCGGCGTTGGCCCGCACCTCCAGCCGGCGTACGGCGTCGGCGTGGGTCATGACGCGGTCGACGGCCCGGACCAGTTCGTCCTCGACCCGCCCGCCCTCGAAGTAGCGGGCCACTGGCGAGGCGGTCACCGGCACCTCCCCGAGGTAGACGGCGCCGGTGCTCCCGTCGATCGAGATCAGGTCGCCCTCGTTCACGACGACCCCGCCGGGCGCGGTGAAACGGCGGGCGTGCGGGTCGACCTCCAGCTCCTCGGCCCCGCACACGCAGGTCTTGCCCATGCCGCGGGCGACCACGGCGGCGTGCGAGGTCTTGCCGCCCCGGGAGGTGAGCACGCCGTGCGCCGCGATCATCCCGGCCAGGTCGTCGGGGTTGGTCTCGCGCCGCACGAGGATGACCGCCTCGCCCCGCCCGGCCACCTCGACGGCCCGCTCGGAGCTGAAGACGGCCCGGCCCGCGGCGGCCCCGGGCGAGGCGTTCATTCCGGTGGTCAGCCGGTGACCGCCGCCCGTGGCGGCGAACCGGGGGAACATGAGGTGGGCGAGCTGGTCTCCGGTGACCCGGGTGACCGCCTCGTCCATGTCGATGAGGCCCTCGTCGACGAGCTGGGTGGCGATGCGGAAGGCGGCCTCGGCCGTGCGCTTGCCGACCCGCGTCTGCAGCATCCACAGCCTGCCGCGCTCGATCGTGAACTCGATGTCGCACAGGTCGCGGTAGTGCCGCTCCAGCGTCGCCATGATGCCGAGAAGCTCGTGGTACGCCTCCGGGTTGATCGTCTCCAGCTCCTGCAGGGGAACGGTGTTGCGGATGCCGGCGACGACGTCCTCGCCCTGGGCGTCGCGCAGGTAGTCGCCGTAGACCCCCCGGCGTCCCGAACCCGGGTCGCGGGTGAAGGCGACCCCGGTGCCCGAGTCGGGGCCCATGTTGCCGAACACCATGGCGACGACGTTGACGGCGGTGCCGAGGCCGGCGGGGATGCGCTCCTGACGGCGGTAGAGGACCGCGCGGGGCGCGTTCCACGATTCGAAGACCGCCCGTACGGCGAGGTCCATCTGCTCACGGGGGTCGGCGGGGAACTCCCGGCCGGCCCGGGCGCGGACGATCCCCTTGAAGGTCTCGACCAGCCGTTGCAGGTCGGCCGCCTCGAGTTCGGTGTCGTCCCGGTCGCCCTTGAGGTCGTCCATCGCGTCCTCGAACGACTCGCCGTCGATGCCCAGCACGGTCCTGCCGAACATCTGGATCAGCCGGCGGTAGGAGTCCCAGGCGAAGCGGTCGTTGCCCGACTGCTTGGCCAGCCCGAGGACCGAGTCGTCGTTCAGGCCGATGTTGAGGACCGTCTCCATCATGCCGGGCATCGAGAACCTGGCCCCCGACCTGACGCTGACGAGCAGGGGGTCGTCCGCCTGGCCGAGACGCTTGCCCATGCGCGCCTCCAGGGCGGCGAGGTACTCGCCGACCTCCTCCTCCAGCCCGCCGGGCATGTCGCCGTGCCGCAGGTAGTGGCGGCACGCCTCGGTGGTGATGGTGAAGCCGGGAGGCACGGGCAGGCCGATGTTGGTCATTTCCGCCAGATTGGCGCCCTTGCCGCCGAGCAGGTCCTTGAGGTCCTTGTTGCCCTCGGTGAATCCGTAAACATACTTCGGCATCCGACGCTCCCTTCCGAACTGCCGCAAAAGCCATCGAAGCGGCCTGCAACTGGACTGTACCGGGGAAAATCATCCTCAACCGTCACCCTCTGCCTCACATACCGTTTACCCAGGTAGACGAGTCCGCAGAGGTCTAATCCAATTGATTTTTACGGGACCGTGGCAATGGTTCATACCAATTCGCCGCCGGGTCGAGGCGGGCGGGTGTTCGAAAGCGCCGAAATGGTTTAGACCACGTGACCGGTAAGGCCGCGTACCGGTGAGTCGGCCGTACGGAGCCGCTCGGGTGCGATATAAACGAGCCACCCTCCGACCACAGCCAAGGGGAGGGTTTCCTGTGTCGCGAGCGGTGTCGCGAATGGTGCCGGCACGCGGGACGCCGGCGCGGCAGGCGTCGGCACCGAAGGCATCGGCGCGGGGGGTGCCGGCGCGGAGGCTCTGGCCGGTGACGGCCGCTGTGGCCGCCGGACTGGCCGCGCTGGTGGCGGCCACCGGGTGCGAGGGCGCGCGGGTCACCCCGGAGCAGAGCGTGTCGGGCGCGCCGGGCCTGGCCTGGAAGCCGTGCGAGGAGACGGCGTCGTCGTCCGGCTTCGAGTGCGCGACGCTCCGGGTGCCGCTCGACTACGCCGCGCCGTCCGGCAGGAAGATCGGCATCGCCCTGGTCCGGCTGCGCGCCACCGAGCCCGGCCGGCGGCTCGGCTCGCTCGTCTTCAACTTCGGCGGCCCAGGCGGTTCCGGCGTCACGACGCTCATGCAGGCGGCGCACGCGTTCTCCACCCTGGGCGGCCGTTACGACCTCGTCAGCTTCGACCCGCGCGGAGTCGAGCGCAGCAGCGGCATCCGGTGCCTCAGCGGCCCGCGGATGGACTACTTCCTCGCCCACGAGCCCAGTGGCGACGCCCGGTCGGAGAAGAGCCTCGTCGCCGAGTTCACCCAGGGGTGCGAACGCGAAGCGGGCTGGATCCTGCCGTACGTCGGCACGGTCAACGCGGCGCGCGACATGGAGGCGCTGCGGGCGGCGCTCGGCGACTCCCGCCTCAACTACCTCGGGTTCTCCTACGGCACCCACCTCGGCGCGGTCTACGCCACCCAGTTCCCCGGCAAGGTCGGCAGGATGGTGCTCGACTCGGCCGTCGACCCCTCGGTCACCCTGCTCGACATGTCCAAGACCCAGGCCCTCGGCTTCCAGAAGGCCTACGAGGACTACGTGGCCGACTGCGCCAGGACGCGGACGAGCTGCCCGCTCGGCGCCGACCCCGCCGCCGTGAAGGCCGACGTGCTGAAGCTGCTCGACTACCTGAACCGCAGGCCGCAGAAGCAGGGCAACCGCGAGATCACCCAGAACATCGCCAGGGCCGGCATCACGCAGGCCCTCTACAGCAGGCTCACCTGGCCGCTGCTCACCGAGGCGCTGAAGGAGGGCGGGAAGGGCGACTACAGCGGCCTGCTCACGCTCGCCGACCAGTACGCCGGGCGGCGGCCCGACGGCAGCTACTCGACCCTGCAGTTCTCGCTGCCCGCGATCCTGTGCGCCGACACCACCGACCGGCCGTCGGTCGAGGAGGCCGAGAAGCTGGCCCGGCGACTCCGAGCGCGGACGCCGGTCTTCGCGCCGACCGCGGCCAGCGCCGGGTCCTGCAGCGTGTGGCCGGTGCCGGGAGACGACGGCGCCCGGCGGGTCGACGCGAGCGGCTCGGGGCCCATCCTGGTGGTCGGCGTGACCAACGACCCGGCCACGCCGTTCCAGTGGGCGCCGCGGCTCGCCGGTCAGCTGCGCACCGGGGTGCTGCTGACCCTGGACGGCGAGGGCCACGGCGCGTACGGCCAGAGCGGCTGCATCGACGACCGCGTCAACGCCTACCTGCTGGAGGGGCGGGTGCCGGCGAAGAACACGCGCTGCACCTGATCCGCAGCGCCCCCACGATCCGCGCGGCCCGTCCCCGGCCCATCGGTGACGCGGAAGGCCCCGCCCGGGAGATCTCCCGGGCGGGGCCTTCGGTGCGCCGATCAGTCGTTCAGGTGCTGACGCAGGTAGGACTCGACCTGGTCGAGCGCGACCCGCTGCTGGGCCATCGTGTCGCGCTCGCGGATCGTCACGGCCTGGTCCTCCAGGGTGTCGAAGTCGACCGTGATCGCGAACGGCGTGCCGATCTCGTCCTGGCGGCGGTAGCGGCGGCCGATCGCGCCCGCGTCGTCGAAGTCCACGTTCCACCGGCGGCGCAGCCGCGCGGCCAGGTCGCGGGCCTTCGGCGACAGGTCGGCGTTGCGCGACAGCGGCAGCACCGCGACCTTGACCGGGGCCAGGCGGTGGTCGAGGCGCATCACGGTCCGCTCCTCCATCACGCCCTTGGCGTTGGGCGCCTCGTCGACCGTGTAGGCGTCGAGGAGGAAGGTCAGCGTCGCGCGGTCCACACCGGCCGCCGGCTCGATGACGTACGGCACGTAACGCTCGCCCGACTCCTGCTCGAAGAACGACAGGTCGGTCCCCGACGCCTTCCCGTGCGCGGTGAGGTCGAAGTCGGTGCGGTTGGCGATGCCCTCCAGCTCACCCCACTCGCCGCCGGCGAAGTTGAAGCGGTACTCGATGTCCACCGTCCGCTTGGAGTAGTGGGACAGCTTCTCCTTCGGGTGCTCGTAGAGCCGCAGGTTGTCCTTGTTGATGCCGAGGTCGACGTACCAGCGCAGGCGCTCGTCGATCCAGTACTGGTGCCACTCCTCGTCGGTGCCGGGCTTGACGAAGAACTCCATCTCCATCTGCTCGAACTCGCGGGTGCGGAAGATGAAGTTGCCCGGGGTGATCTCGTTGCGGAACGACTTGCCGACCTGCCCGATGCCGAACGGGATCTTCCGGCGGGCCGACTGCTGCACGTTCAGGTAGTTGATGAAGATGCCCTGGGCGGTCTCCGGCCGCAGGTACGCCAGGCCCGACTCGTCCTCGACCGGGCCGAGGAACGTCTTCAGCAGGCCGCTGAACTGCCTGGGCTGGGTGAAGGCGCCCTTGTTGCCGCAGTTGGGGCAGGTGATGTCGGCCAGGCCGCCCGCGGGCTCGCTGCCGTGCTTGGCCTCGTACGCCTCGAGCAGATGGTCGGCGCGGTACCGCTTGTGGCACGACTGGCACTCGGTGAGCGGGTCGGTGAACGTCTCGACGTGACCGCTGGCCTGCCAGACCTCGCGGGCGAGGATGACGCACGAGTCGAGGCCGACGACGTCGTCGCGGCCCTGCACCATGGCCTTCCACCACTCGCGCTTGACGTTGTTCTTGAGCTCGACACCCAGGGGTCCGTAGTCCCAGGACGCCCGCAGGCCTCCGTAGATCTCGCTCGACGGGAAGACGAGCCCGCGGCGCTTGGCGAGGCTGACGATCGTTTCCAGGACGTCGGTGCGACGTGCCATCAGTGGGACTCCATCCGGCTGGGTGTCGGCGTTGAGATCGGGTCGGTGCGGATCGAGATCAGGTTCAGATCGAGGTCGGCGGTGCGCCGGCGGCCCGCTCAAGCGGCCGGGCTCGGCCCGGCCGCCTGCCCGCGGCGGCGGCGACGTCCGGCCACCTGCCCGGATCCGTGCCCAAGCTTAGGGGAATCCGGCGGCCCCGCGCTCACGGCTTGCCCGTGGTCCCCGCGTTCACACCGGCGCCCGGAGGCGCGTAGACGTCCTCGAAGGCCCCCGGCTCGTTGATCATGAGGGTCATCAGCGGATACATCTCCATCCGCGCCGCCGACAGGGCGCGCCGGTAGTGGCCCGCCCCCTCCCACTCGCTGACCAGCGCCCACAGCGCGGGCTCGTCCACCGCCCTGCCGAGCCGTCCGCGGAGGTAGCCCGGCTGCGCGGCCAGCAGGTCCAGGATGGCGCGGGCCTGGGTGGCGAACTCCTCGGTGCGGGCGCCCGGCACCGAGTAGCGGATCACGGCGAGCATGCCGCCCAGCATGCCACCCTCTCCCGTACGGCCCGCCGCGAGGGGCGGGCGAAGGGGCGCGGGAGGCGCGGGCGGGGCTAGGCTCTCAGGCGTGGGAAGCGAAACGGAACCGCCGGCCCGCCAGGTCCCCGCGCACCCCCTGGCGCGCAGGCCCGCCGGGGAGACGCAGGCGCGGGGAGCACGGGCGGGAGGAGCCCAGGGGCGATCGCCGCGCCCGGTGCGTCCGCTGCCCGCCGGCGAGCACTTCTTCACGCCGGGCGCCACCGGGGCGCGCCGGACGGTCGAGACGAAGAGCGCCCCGCTGCTGGTCTTCCTGTTCCAGATGCCCCGGTGGCTTGCCCCGGTGGTCCTGGTGGCGCTGCTCATCGCCGGGCTGGTCGTGCCGGACTGGCGCGGCGGCGTGGCCGTGCTCCCGGTGCTGGCGTTCATCGCCTGGCTGGCCTACCTGTCGTGGCCGTCGCTGCGGCCGATGGGCCGGTTGCTCCGCGTGGCGGTCGGGACCTTCCTGATTCTCCTCGTCGCGACCCGCTTCGGGCTCTTCTGACGCGAGCCGTCCCCAGGTCCTCGCGGGTGCCGCCGGTTGGACGGCGCCGCTCGACCTGCCGGACACGACCTAGTCTGTACTTCGTAGGGCGCAGTGCGTAGGGCGCCGCCGTACCCGGGAGTCCTTGATGACCAAGAGCCGCGACGCCGTCCACGAGATCCTCCGCCAGAGCGGCGGGTTCCGCAGCGCGCAGGACGTGTTCGCCGAGATGCGCGCGGACGGCTCTAAGATCGGCCTCACGACCGTCTACCGGGCGCTCCAGTCGCTGTCCGACGCGGGCCGGGTCGACGTGCTGCGCACCGACGAGGGCGAGTCGGTCTACCGGGCCTGCCAGAGCGACACGCACCACCACCACCTCGTGTGCCGGCTGTGCGGGCGCACGGTCGAGGTGGCCGGGCCGGACGTGGAGCGGTGGGCCGAGGTCGTCGGGGCCGAGCACGGCTTCATCGACGTCACCCACACCGTCGAGGTCTTCGGCACCTGCTCCTCGTGCGCCGCGTCACGCGGCGCGGCCACCCCTTCGGCGACGCCCGCGAAGACGGTGGGAAAGGCCGCCGGGAAGGGCTGACCCCGCCCCGCGCGGGCCTCGCGGGGAGTACGCTTCCTGCGCCGCGCCAAGCCCGCCGCGACAGAAGGAGATGGCGTGCCGTTCAGCCATGACATGGTGTACTCGCTGGCGACGGTGGTGGACCTCGTCAACACCGGCGCCGGCGAGCGCGACGGGCTGGCCGAGGTCGCCGACCTGGCGGAGTTCGTCGGCAGGCGGGAGGTCAGCGGGGTGCGGACGCTGACCCGGCGGGACCTCGCCGAGGTGCGGGCCCTGCGCGAGGCGTTCCACGCCGTGTTCACCGCGCCCGACCAGACGACGGCGGTCAGGGTGCTCAACACGCTGCTGGGCCGCACCCGCATCACGCCCAGCCTGACCGAGCACGACGGCCACCCGCTCCACGTCCACTACTTCGCGCCGGACGCGTCGGTCGCCGAGCATCTGGCCGCCGACTGCGGCGTCGCGCTCGCCCACGTGCTCGTGGAGAACGAGCGGGAGCGTCTGCGCACGTGCGCCGCGCCCGACTGCTCACACGTCTTCGTGGACGAGTCGCGGAACCGGTCCCGGGTCTACTGCGACAGCCGCACCTGCGGCAACCGCATGCACGTGGCCGCCTACCGCGCACGCGCCCGCCGCCGCGACGCCTCCTGACATCTCCCGTCGCGGGTCCGGCTACCGCGCGGAGGCGGGGGCGGCCTCGTTCGGCAGCGCGCCGCCGTACCTGCGGTCGCGCTTGGCGTAGATCTCGCACGCCTGCCACAGGTCACGGCGGTCGAAGTCGGGCCAGAGCTGGTTGAGGAACACCATCTCGGCGTAGGCGGACTGCCAGAGCAGGAAGTTCGAGGTGCGCTGCTCGCCCGAGGACCGCAGGAACAGGTCGACGTCCGGGATCTCCGGCTCGTCGAGGTAGCGGGCGAAGACCTTCTCCGAGACCTTGTCGGGCTTGACCCGGCCGTCGGCGATGTCGCGGGCGAGCCGCACGGCCGCGTCCACGATCTCCGCGCGGCCGCCGTAGTTCACGCAGAACTGCAGGGTCAGCGTGCTGTTGCCGACCGTCCTGCGCTCGGCGTCCTCCAGCTCCTTGATCACACTTCGCCAGAGCCGGCCGGGCCGCCCGGCCCAGCGGACCCGTACGCCCATGGCGTCGAGCTCGTCGCGCCTGCGCCGGATGACGTCGCGGTTGAAGCCCATGAGGAAGCGCACCTCGTCGGGCGAGCGCTTCCAGTTCTCGGTCGAGAAGGCGTACGCGGACAGGTAGGGGATGCCGATCTCGATGGCGCCCTCGATGACGTCGAACAGCGACGCCTCGCCCATCTTGTGCCCTTCGGTCCTCGGCAGCCCGCGGGCCTTGGCCCAGCGGCCGTTGCCGTCCATGACGATCGCCACGTGACGCGGCAGCAGGGCGCGCGGGATGTCGGGTGGAGTGGCCCCGGACGGGTGTGGAGTGGGAGGACGAACCATGTAGCGAGCGTATTGCGTCCGGAGCGGTCCTCAGGTGCGGAAGACGTGCGGATCCGGTGCAGGTTCGGCATCTCCGGCGCCCGGCCACTCCCGCTCGACGTGGCGCAGCGAACGGATGCCGTGCTCCAGGTGCCACTGCAGGTAGGCCGCCACCAGGCCGCTGCACTCGGTGCGGTGCCGCGGCTCGGAGGAGTCCGCGGCGGCCCAGTCGCCCCGCAGCAGAGCGATCATCAGCGCGATCGTCTCGGCCGCGGGAACGGCCGCGCCGGGCGGGCGGCACGCGCCGCAGACCACCCCGCCCGCCACGATCGCGAAGGCGCGCGCCGCCTCGGCGCCGCACCGCGCGCACTCCGACAGCGCGGGGGCGTAGCCCGCCACCGCCAGCGAGCGCAGGAAGAACGCGTCGAGCACCAGCCGGGCCTCGTGGCCGCCCTGGGCGAGCGTGCGGAGGCCGCCGACCAGCAGCAGGAACTGGCGCAGCGCCGGCTCCTTCTCCCCCACGGTCAGCCGGTCGGCCGTCTCCAGCATCGCCGTGCCCGCCGTGTATCTCGGGTAGTCGGCGACGATCGCCTCGCCGTACGGGTGCAGGGTCTCGACCTGCGTGATCACGTCGAGCGACCTGCCGCCGTGAAGCTGCAGGTCCACGTGTGAGAACGGCTCCAGCCGCGCGCCGAACCGCGACATGGTCCTGCGTACGCCCTTGGCCACGCCCCGGACCTTGCCGGTGCGCCGGGTGAGGAGGGTGATGATGCGGTCGGCCTCGCCCAGCTTCTGGGTGCGCAGCACGACGCCCTCGTCGCGGTAGAGGCTCACTCCGTCATCGTAGGGTCCGCCCGGTGGCGGGCGCCCCCTCGGGCCCCATACGAGGCTTTTCACCCCACTCCAGCGCATGAATGGTGAAAATTCGGTAATGATCCGGCGACGATGGCGAGTGGCAAACCCGGACGAAGCTGTACATCTATCGGCCGTACGGTAAACCTGGGGTGCCACGTCCGAGCGGAAAGGTCACTAAGCTTTGGCCTCCGGCGGACTTCCCCGCGCCGGTCAAGCCCCAAGGGCCTGACTCCCCCGTTGCGTGAAAGGTTGCCATGACCCGCGTGGTCCTGCTGGGCGCGCCGCCCGGCCCGATCGCTTTCCCGCCGCCCGGCGGCCGGCCCGCCCTGCCCGCGGCCATCACGCTGACCTCGCTTCCCGGGGCGCCCTCCGCGTACGACAGGCTGCTCGCGCAGGCCGCCGCGCTGGACCCCGAGCCGACGACGATCGCCCGGCCCGGCGACGCGGCGGCCTACGCCCGGCCGTACGGCCGCGTGGCGGAGAGCCGGGACGTCGCCGGAGACCTGCGCGCGCTGGCCGACGTGGCCGAGGCCGCCGAGGACAACCTGCTGATCCTGCCGGCCGACTCGCTGGTGCACGACGAGCTGATCTACCAGATCACCAAGGCCAAGCGGGGCGCCCTCGCGCTGATCGTCCGCCCGGAGCGGGACGAGAACGCGCCGATCGAGGAAATGGTGCCGATCGAGGAGGCCGTGCCCGAGATCGGCTCGCAGTTCATCGAGGGACTGCCCCAGCGCACCCGCGCGGGCCGCGGCCGGATCATCTCGGTCGGCACCGCCTACCACGCGGTGACCCGGCCGAACGCGGCACTGCTCGGACCGCTCCACCTGCACCAGCGGCACCTGCCGACCCTCGCCGAGGCCGCCCGCGACCTCGCGGAGATGGCCCACCTGTTCGGCCCCGAGGACGACCTGACCGAGCTTCTCGTGCTCGGGCTGGTCCGGCGCGGCGTCTCGGTCGGCCGGCGGGGCCGCCGCGACCTGTTCTTCCGCCGCGTCCGGAGCCAGGCCGAGGCCGACGAGGCGCAGGCGGAGATGGCCGGCTACGACGAGGACCGGGCCCGGCTCGACAACGCGGTGAAGGGCGCCGACGGCTTCTTCACCACGTTCTTCGTCAGCACCTACTCGCGCTTCATCGCCCGCTGGGCGGCCCGCCGGGGGCTCACCCCCAACCAGGTGACGCTGATCTCGATCGCCCTCGGCCTGCTGTCGGCCGGCGCGTTCGCCACCGGCACCCGCTGGGGGGCGATCGCCGGAGGGGTGCTCATCTACTTCGCGTTCGTCTTCGACTGCGTCGACGGGCAGGTCGCGCGGTACGCCCGCAAGTTCGGCGTGCTCGGCGCCTGGCTGGACGCCACGTTCGACCGGTTCAAGGAGTACGCCGTCTTCGTCGGCCTGGCGGTCGGTGCGACGGTGTCCGGGCAGTTCGGCGACGGCGAGGGCGTCTGGACGCTGGCGCTGGTCGCGCTGGCCCTCCAGTCGGTCAAGCACCTGCTCGACTTCTCGTTCGGCGCGGCCAACCGGCGCAAGGCGCCGGTGCCGCTGCCCACGCTGGACCTCACGGTCGCCGACGACCGCCCGCTGCGGGAGGCGCTGGAGGAGCGCAGGGCGAGCCGGAGCACCGGAGTGCGCGGTCTGCTGCGGCTCTGGACGAAGGCCGGGAAGTTCCGCCCGGTCCACTGGGCCCGCAAGATGATCGTGTTCCCCATCGGCGAGCGCTTCGCCGCCATCGCGATCACCGCCGCGTTCTTCGACCCCCGGGTCACGTTCCTCACGCTGATCATCTGGGGCGGCGTCGCGGCCACCTACACCCTCACCGGACGTCTCCTGAGGTCACTCGCATGATCACCCAGCCGCAGGCCATCACCCCGCTCCCCGACCCGGACGAGGAGCGCCGCCGCGTCCAGACCGCGCGCCTGCTCGCCTACCGCGACGACGGCCCGCTCGCGACCGCGCTGAAGGGCACCCTGGGCCGGCTGCTGCCGCCGGTGCCCGCGACGGCGGTGGCGCTGCTCGCGATCGTGGCGGCGGCCGTCGCCGGGATCCTCACCGACGGCCCGGTCCTGCTCCTCCCGGTGGCCGTGCTGCTCGTGCTGGTGCTGCCGACCGCCGGCCGCGACCACCTGGGCCGCTTCGACTGGCTCACTCCCCCGCTGCTGCGGGCCGCCGAGTTCCTGACGATCATCCTGCTCGGGCTGGCCGAGAGCACGCCCAAGTGGCTGCTGTTCGTGCTCATCTACGTGATCGGCTACCACACGTACGACACGGTCTACCGCACCCGGCAGGGCATCTGGCCCCCGGCGTGGCTCTACCGGGCGGGGCTCGGCTGGGAGGTCCGCCTGCTGATCCTGGGGGCGGGCGCTGCGGCCGGGTGGCTGACCCCCGTCGCCGCCGTCCTCACGGCGTACCTGCTCGTGCTGTTCTCGGTCGAGAGCATCATCAGCTGGGTGCGCCTGGACAAGGCGTCCGCGCAGGCCCAGGCCGACCAGGACCTGGAGCAGTCGCCCGAGGACGCCGCCGAGCAGGCCACCGGCGACGCCGACCAGGGCTGAAGCAGGCCTGACCAGGGCTCGACCCGGAGCCGGCGCGGCCCGGGAACGGCGTGCGGGAAGACGGCGGGAAGAGGGACGGCCCGGCGGCGGGCGGGACGCGGCTCGTCGGGCGGCGGGCGGTCAGTAGGAGGATCGCGCGTCGAACAGCGCCCAGACCACCTTCCCGCCGCCCCGGGTGAGGATCCACCCCCAGGCCGCGCACAGCGCGTCGACCAGGTGCAGCCCGCGGCCGGACTCCGACAGATCGTTCCAGGGAGACAGCGCGGGCACCCGCGCACTGGCGTCGCTCACGCCACAGCCGATATGAAAACGGTGCCTCACCAGCCTCAGTCGGATCGGCGGGGCGCCGGCGGGCTCGGCGGGCGCGTGCCGGAGCGCGTTGGTCACCAGTTCCGACACGACGATCTGCGCGTCGGGCACCAGGTCGCCGGCGTCCCAGCCGCTCAGCGTCCGGGCGGTGAAGTCCCTGGCGGCTGCGGGCGAGGTGGTGCGCCCGTGGATGTCACACATCGCCGACGCGGGCAGGGACAGCCCGGCGACGTCGTCCCCTTCGAACATCGCGGTCAGCCACGAAGGCGCGGTCGCGGCTCCCGGGCCTGCCAGGTCTGCTGTCATCGCGGGTCCCTCAGGTCTCACCATTACATGATGTGAATTTCCCTGCCGTCGTGTATCTTGCCCTGCGCCTTGCGGGTGCAAGCGCGCGTGCACGTGCAAATGTCGGATGCCATCGACTTTTCGTGGAAGTCCCCAGAAAACCCCGCCTCGGACCCCATCCGGTAGGATGATCAACCGAATACTCCTACGTCCGACCTGTTTCGCCCCTCGGACACCCGGTTTCACGAGGCAATCACCCGGAGCGTCGCCAATGGAGACCACGTGAACGCGCAGGCGGAAAACGCCCCCTCGTTACCGTTCGGGCTCGCCCGAAGCGGCCCGACCGCCCTGCGGCTGGTGCTCGGCGCGCAGCTCAGGCGGCTCCGCCGGGAGAGCGGCATCACTCCGGAGACGGCCGCGCACACCATCCGCGCGTCCCACGCCAAGATCAGCCGGTTGGAGCTCGGCCGGGTCGGCTTCAAGGAGCGGGACGTCGCCGACCTGCTCACGTTGTACGGCCTGACCGACCCGGACGAACGGGCGGTGCTGCTGGACCTGGCCCGGCAGGCCAACCTCCCCGGCTGGTGGCACAAGTACAGCGACGTGCTGCCGGGCTGGTTCGAGTTCTACGTCGGGCTGGAAGAGGCGGCGTGCCTGATCCGCTGCTACGAGCTGCAGTTCGTCCCCAGCCTGCTGCAGACCCCCGAGTACGCGCGGGCCACCGTACGGGTGGCCAACTCGGGACGGTCCGCCGACGAGATCGACCGGCACGTGGACCTGCGGCTGCGCCGCCAGAAGCGGCTGACCGGGCCGGACGCCGCGACGCTGTGGGCCGTGGTGGACGAGGGGGTGCTGCGCCGCCCGGTCGGCGGCCCGGAGGTGATGCGGGCCCAGCTGGAGCATCTGATCGAGGTGACCAGGCGGTCGAACGTCACGCTGCAGGTCGTGCCCTTCGACCGCGGCGGGCAGTTCACCGTGGGCGGGCCGTTCTCGGTCCTGCGCTTCGACGCGCCCGAACTGCCCGACGTCGTCTATCTGGAGCAGCTCACCAGCGCCCTCTACCTGGACAAGCCGGAGGACACCGAGGCGTACACGCAGGTGCTGAACGCGATCTGCGTGGAGGCCCACTCGGCCGAGCGGACGACCGCCCTGCTGGAGGAGCTGCTGGCCGCCTACCGGTGACCCGCGGGACGGCGTCCGGGACGGCCGCGCTCACCCGCCGGACGCCTGGCCGGGCCGCCGGCCGGAGAAGAACGCCTGGCAGGTCTCGGCGAAGGCGACCGCCCGGGCGGTGGGCCGCACACCGCGCACCGAGGCGAGCACGACGTCGAGCGCCGGGACGTCGTCGCTGATCGGCACGCACGCCACCCGCCCGCCGTCGTAGGTGTGGTCGCTGTCGGCCCGCTGGTTCAGTATCGAGTAGCCGTGCCCGCCGGCCACGAGCGCGCGGGCGGTCTCGTAGCTCGACGTCCGGAAGCGCACGCGCGGCTCCGTCGGATAGATCGCCCGGAAGTAGTCGCGGCTGCGCGGCAGGTCGAGCAGGATCATCGGCTCGGTGGCCAGGTCCGCCAGCGACACCGCCTCCGCCTCCGCCAGCGGATGCCCCAGGGGAAGCAGCGCGTACGGCCTGGCCTGGGTGAGCGGCCGGATGTCGAGATCGAGGGCGAGGTCGATGGCGTAGACCAGGGCGACCTCGCACCTGCCGTCCAGCAGCGCCGCCTCCATCGCGGACAGCTCGCCCTCGGCGACGCTGACCCTTACCCCCGGATAACGCCCGGCGAACTCGCGCAGCAGGCGCGAGAGGTAGAACGGCGCGAGGGTCGTCAGGCAGCCGACCGCGAGCTCGCCGGTGAGCGAGCCCGCGAGGCCGCGCGCCGACTGGGCGAGGGCCGCCGCGTGGGCGAGGAACTCCCGCGCCTCGACGAGGAAGCGCTCGCCCGCGCGGGTCAGCGACAGGCCGCGGGCGTGGTGGCGGATCAGGAGCTGAACCCCGAGCTCCCGCTCGACCTGGGCGATCGCGGCCGAGATAGCCGACTGCGCGACCATGAGCTCTCTGCTGGCCGCGGTCATACTGCCGAGCTCGGCCGCGGTTACGAAGTAACGCAGCTGGACGAGAGTGAAGTTGGCGTCCGCCACGCCACCCATTGTGACCGTCTCCGGGCCCGCTGGCGCCCGCGATCCGGTATCAACTTCGAATGCCTTTTCCGGCCCCTGATCAGGCCTTTTCCCAACGGAAACGATTCGCGCCCAGCGCGAGCCCCCCGATCGCGAGGGCCAGGGACACGACCACCCCCCACAAAACGGCCGACGCGCCGTAGGAACCGGAGAACAACGCCCGCAGTCCCTCGACCGCGTACCGGAACGGCGTGAGCCGCGACGCCACGTCGAGCCAGGCGGGGGCGAGCGACATCGGCAGCAGCGCGCCCGACAGCAGCATCAGCGGGACCACCACGGTGGACATCACGGGCGCGAACAGTTCCTGCCGCATCGTGAGCGCCGCCGCGTACGACAGCGACGCCATGCCGACGGACAGCACGGTCATCAGGAGCAGGGCCGCCAGCACCCCCGGGAGCGGGGCCCGCAGCCCGAGCGCGTAGCCCGCCACGATGATCGCGACGGCCTGCACCAGCAGCACCAGGCTGTCCCTGAGCACCCGGCCGAGCAGCAGCGTGACCGGGCTCACCGGGGCGACACGGAGCCGTTCGAGCACGCCGAACCGCTGGTCGAAGACGATGCCGAAGCCCGCCATCCCCGCGCTGGTCAGCGCGAGCTGCACCAGCAGGCCGGGCACGAGGACGGCCCACGACCCGACGCCGCTGCGGGCGAACAGCGGGCCGAACAGCACGAGGAAGAGGAACGGCTGCACGGCGCCGAAGGCGAGGCTGACCTTGCTGCCGAAGGAGGCGCGCAGGTAGTGGCCGGTCAGGACGGCGAGAGCGGTCACGCGGCGGCTCCCTCGCGCAGCTCGCGGCCGGTGACCGCGAGGAAGACCTCGTCGAGCGTGCGCGCGCCGTGCTCGGCCTTCAGCCGGTCCGGGGTGCCCTCGGCGACGATCCGGCCGTGGTCGATGATCAGGATCCGGTCGCAGAGCGCGTCGGCCTCCTCCAGGTAGTGGGTGGTGAGGAAGACCGTCACGCCGTCGTGCTCGCGCAGCCGCCGGATGTGGTCCCACAGGTTGGCTCGGCTCTGCGGGTCGAGCCCGGTGGTGGGCTCGTCGAGGAAGAGCAGCCCGGGCCGGTGGAGCAGGCCCATCGCGATGTCGAGCCTGCGCTTCTGGCCGCCCGACAGCATGACCGTCGTCCGCTCCTCGACCCCGGCGAGGTCCAGGGCGGCGAGCAGGGAGGTCACCCGGGCGCGGGCCTCGGCCCGGCTCAGGCCGTGCAGGCGGGCCTGGAGCACGAGTTCGTCCCCGACCGGGGTGAACGGCCCGAACGCGCCGCCCTGGGCGACGTAGCCGATGCGCCGGCGTACGGCCACCGGGTCGGCGAAGAGGTCGGCGCCCGCGACCGTGGCGGTGCCGGACGTCGGACGCAGCAGCGTGGTCAGCATGCGCAGGGTGGTGGTCTTGCCCGCGCCGTTCGGGCCGAGGAAGCCGACGATCTCTCCCGCGGAGACGTCGACGTCGATCCCCCGGACGGCCTCGGCCGTCCCGAACGTCTTGGTGAGCCCTCTGACGTGAATCATGCTCGGTAGAGTAACACCAAATTTGGAGTCACTTAAAGTTTGTGTTCGTCCTTAGAATCGGGACATGGAAGAGGGCCTGCGGGAGCGGAAGAAGCGGGAGACCCGGCAGCGGATCTCCGACATCGCGACGGGGCTGTTCCTGGTGCGGGGGTTCGACAACGTCACCGTGGCCGAGGTCGCGCGGGCGGCCGACGTGTCGGTCAACACCGTGTTCAACTACTTCCGCACGAAGGAGGACCTGTTCCTCGACCGCGGCGAGGAGAGCATGGACGTGCTGGCGCGAGTGGTCCGCGAGCGCCGGCCCGGCGAGACGGCGGTCGAGGCGGTGCGGCGCGACTTCCTCGCGGCCCTGGACTCCGGCGACTGGCGCTACGGGATCAACGAGGGCGCGGACGTCTTCGTCCAGCGGATCCGGGAGAGCCCGGCGCTGCAGGCCCGGATCGAGATGATGAGCCGGCACCGCGAGGAGCGGCTCGCCGCCGTGCTCGCCGACGAGACCGAGGCCGATCCCGACGACATGACCCCGTCCCTGGTTGCGGCCCAGATCCGCGCGGCGGTCGAGGCGCTCACCCGGCATTTCGCGATGCGGCGGCTCGCCGGCGAGGAGGGCTCGGGCATCGTCGCGGACCTCCGCGCGCACGCCGAGCGCGCCTTCGACCTGCTGGAGCGCGGGGTCGGCGACTACTGCCTGCGGCCCGGGCCCCCTCCCGCCAGCCGGTGAGCGGACCACACCAGCGCCTCGGTGACGCGGTGCTGCGAGAGGCCCAGGGTCCGCCGCTGGAACAGGTACACCTCGGGCGCGAACGGCGCCAGCACGCCGTCGGCCATGCCGTCCGGATCCGGCGCCCCCGACTCGGTCAGCAGCATCCGGACGTGCGCGCGCCAGAAGCCGTACGCGCCGGTGCCGAATCTGGCGCTGCCGGTCTCGGCCCCCAGGACGAGGTGCAGGTGACGCTCCAGCAGGTCGACCATGGCGACGCAGAACGCGGCGAGCCGCTCGGCCGGTGAGGCCCCCGGGCCGAGCGGCGGCGGCCCGCTCAGGATGTGCTCCTGCAGCCGCCGCTCGTGCTCGTCCAGCAGCGCCGTGGCGATCGCCGCGACGTCCGGGTAACGGCGGTACAGCGTCGCCCGCCCCACGCCCGCCTCCTTGGCGATCTCGTCCATGGTGACGTTCCGGGCGTCCCCGGCGGCGAAGAGCCGCTCGGCCGCCGCGAGCACGCGCACGCGGTTGCGCGCGGCGTCCGCCCGTTCCCGCACCGGGGCCGGCCGGACCGGCTGGAGATCGAGCACGAGCGGTTCGCGGCCGGTCCCGGACGCGTCCGGCGATGGCACGCCGCCGTTCGACCGGTTCACCCCGGGTTCCCTCACCCCGTCGCTCATGGCCTCATCGTAGACCGACGGCCCAACCATGTGGACATCGCGTCCGGTTGTCGCCTAGGCTCATGTGGACACAGTGTCCACTTATCTGAGTTCCCCTGCCGAGAGGATGGCGATGCACTCCCTGTTCCTCGCCGCGGCGCTGCTGGCCGGCTGTCTGCTGGCCGTGCAGGCGTCGGTGAACCTCCAGCTCAACAAGGCCGTCGGCACCCCGTACGGCGCCTCGACCCTGCAGCTGGGCGTGGCCACGGCCGTGCTGGCGCTGCTCGCGGTCACCGTGGGCGCGATCGGCGCGCTCCACCTGCCGCCCGGCATCCCGTTCTGGCACCTGCTCGGCGGCCTGGCCAGTCCGCTCTACATCACCAGCGGAATCCTGCTCTTCCCCCGCCTCGGCGCCCTGGCCGCGGCGGGGCTGTTCGTGACCGGGCAGATGTTCGCCTCGCTGGGACTGGACCTGTTCGGCCTGCTCGGCGTCGCGCCCAAGCCGCTCAGCGCCGGCATCGCGCTGGGCGCGCTCGCCGTCCTGGCCGGCATCACCGTCGTCATCCGCGGCCAGAGCCTGATGCGGACACCGGCCCAGACACCGGCCCCGGCCCCAACACCGGCTCGGGCGGCCTCCGGCACCCTCGGCGGCGGTGTCTCCGGGCACGGTGGGAGCACCGGCGCCGGCGCCCCGGCGGCGACCGCCGGGACGGCCCCTCGGCCGGGCGGTCTCGGCCGGAGCGGCTGGATCCTGCTCGGCGTCGTCGCCGGCGCGGTCCTGCCCGTGCAGGGCGCGGTCAACGCCCTGCTGCGCAGGGAGATCCACCAGCCGGTGGCCACCGCCGTGATCAGCTTCGTCGTGGCCACGATCACCATCGCCGTCGTCCTGGCCGCGCTGCTCGCACTGGGCCGCACCCCCCGGCCGCGGCTCGGCGGGCTGCGCACGATGCCCTGGTGGGGATGGCTCGGCGGCGGCTGCGCAGCGGTGTACGTCACCGCGACCTTCACGCTGATCCCCGAGATCGGCGCCGCGGCCACCGTCGCGCTCACCGTGACCGGCCAGCAGCTCGCCTCCGCCGTGATCGACCACCACGGCCTGCTGCGGTTGCCCCGGCGCCCGCTCACCGCGGCGCGCCTGGCCGGCCTCGCCCTGCTCATCGCCGGTTCCGTGCTCGTCCAGCTCGCCTGAGCGGACGGGCCGCAGGAGAGCACGGGCAGCAGGAGAGAACGGGCGCGGCGCCGTCCGATCGGCGGGAGAACGCGGAGGGGCGCGGACCCTGCGGGGGCGTCCGCGTCCGCGAAGCCGCGCGGGTGAGGCGGCGGCTGTATACAGGTCCACGTGAGGTTGGACGAGCTCGATCGCGCCATCATCCGGGCCCTCGTCGAGGATGCCCGTGCGACATACGCCGAAATAGGCACTCAAGTGGGGTTGTCGGCTCCGGCCGTGAAGCGGCGGGTCGACCGGCTGGTCGCCACCGGCGCGATCACCGGTTTCAGCGCCCGGGTCGAGCCGTCGGCCCTGGGCTGGACGACCGAGGCGTACGTCGAGCTCTACTGCCGGGGCAAGACCTCCCCCGCCGAGATCGGGCTGGCCGTCTCCCGGCATCCGGAGGTCGTCTCGGCCTGCACGGTCACCGGTGAGGCCGACGCCCTGCTGCACATCCGCGCGACCGACGTGCGGCACGTCGAGCGGGTGATCGAGCGCCTGGCGGCCGAGCCGTTCGTGGTGCGGACCAAGAGCTCCATCGTGCTCTCCCGGCTGATTAACGGATCGCCGCAATCGGGGTGAAGGACGCAACCGATCCCCAGGTGATCGCAACGTGGGCGCATTGGATTGCCGTCCGCCGATTCCTACGCTGAAGTCCCGTTCACCGGTTTCCCGCTTGGAGTCGACGATGACAATCGCGCCAGAGTCCGCGGCCACGGAAAGTGGTCGTACGGGCACGGTCAGGCACTTCCTGATGTGCCGGCCCGAGTTCTTCACGGTCTCGTACTCCATCAACCCCTGGATGCGGCCCGAGAAGGGCGCCGACACGGCCACGGCGCTGCGGCAGTGGGAGAGCCTGCGGCAGGCGTACGAGAGCCTGGGCCACCGCGTCAGCCTCATCGACCCGGTGGAGGGCCTGCCGGACATGGTGTTCGCCGCCAACGGCGCCCTCGTCGTGGACGGGCGGGTCTACGGCGCGAGGTTCGCCCACCCGGAGCGGGCGGCCGAAGGGCCCGCGTACCTGCGGTGGTTCGTCGAACAGGGATACGAGACACTGGAGGCGTCCTTCACCAACGAGGGCGAGGGCGACTACCTGACGCTCGACGAGATGATCCTGGCCGGGACGGGCTTCCGCACCGACGTGGCGGCGCACATGGAGGCCCAGGAGTTCCTCGGCCGCCCGGTCGTCACGCTGCGCCTGGTCGACCCGAGGTACTACCACCTCGACACCGCCCTGTTCCCGCTGGACGGCCGCAACGTGGCGTACTATCCGGAGGCGTTCAGCGAGGGCAGCAGGAGGGTGCTGCGGCGGCTGTTCCCCGACGCCGTGATCGCGACGTCCGCGGACGCGGAGGTGCTGGGCCTCAACGCGGTGAGCGACGGCCGCAACGTCGTCGTCAACGCGGAGGCGACCGGGCTGGTCCTGGAGCTCAAACGCCGCGGTTTCGAGGTCGTCCCGGTCGACCTGAGCGAGCTTCGCAAGGCCGGCGGCGGCCCCAAGTGCTGCACATTGGAAATCAGGACGGGAGAGATCAGGACAGGTGGGGAGATCAGGACAGGTGGGGAGATCAGGGTGAGCGGGGAGATCAGGGTGAGCGGGGAGATTCGATGAGAAGCGAGGACCACATCAGGCTCGGCGAGAGCCACGGCGCGCACAACTACCACCCGCTGCCGGTCGTCGTCCGGTCGGCGGAGGGCGCGTGGGTCACCGACGTCGAGGGCAGGCGGTATCTCGACTGCCTGGCGGGCTACTCCTCGCTGAACTTCGGCCACGGCAACCCGGTCGTCCTCGCGGCCGCCCGCGAGCAGCTGGACCGGCTGACGCTGACCAGCCGCGCGTTCTTCCACGACCGGTTCGCCGGTTTCGTGACCGGTCTGGCCGAGCTGTGCGGCAAGGACATGGTCCTGCCGATGAACACCGGCGCCGAGGCCGTCGAGACCGCGATCAAGGTGGCCCGCAAGTGGGGCTACGAGGTCAAGGGCGTCGCCCCCGGCCAGGCCAACATCGTCGTGATGGAGGACAACTTCCACGGCCGCACCACGACCATCGTGGGCTTCTCCACCGACCCCGACGCGCGCGGCGGCTTCGGCCCGTTCGCCCCCGGCTTCCGGATCGTGAAGTACGGCTCGGCGGAGGCGGTCAGGGAGGCGATCGACGAGAACACTGTGGCGGTGCTGCTGGAGCCGATCCAGGGCGAGGCCGGCGTGCTGGTCCCGCCAGACGGCTATCTGGCCGCCGTCAGGGAGATCTGCGACGACGCGAACGTGCTGTTCATCGCCGACGAGATCCAGTCGGGCCTCGGCCGCACCGGCGAGACGTTCGCCTGCGACCACGAGGGCATCGTGCCCGACCTGTACGTCCTGGGCAAGGCCCTCGGCGGCGGGGTGGTCCCGGTGAGCGCGGTCGTCGCGAACGAGGACGTGCTGGGCGTGATCCGTCCGGGCCAGCACGGCTCCACGTTCGGCGGCAACCCGCTGGCCTGCGCCGTCGGCGACGCGGTCGTCGGGCTGCTGCGCACCGGCGAGTACCAGGCCAGGGCGCGCGACCTCGGCGCGTTCCTGCACGAGCGCCTCGCGGACCTCGGCCCCGGGGTGGTCGCCGTACGCGGGCGCGGGCTGTGGGCGGGCGTCGACATCGATCCGTCGCTCGGCACCGGACGGGAGATCAGCGAGGCGCTCATGCGCCGCGGCGTGCTCGTCAAGGACACCCACGGCTCGACGATCCGCCTCGCGCCGCCCCTCGTCGTCTCGCGGGACGACCTGGCCTGGGCGACGGACCGGCTCAGCGCGGTGCTGCGGGAGGCTCGGGCCTGATCGTCACCGTGTCGTGGTCGCCCGTGTCGGTGAACCACGTGACCACGGCCTCCCCGGGCGCGAAGTCGACGGCGGTCATCATGTTGGGGAACCAGGGTCCCTTGCTGATGCGCCAGCGCAGCGACGGCCGGGGCAGGCCGCCGGCCCGGGCCAGCAGCCCGCCGAGCAGGCCCGCCAGCCCGAACGACGCCACGATGTTGGCGAAGCGCAGCGAGCGGCTCAGTGGGTTGCGGATCGGCGAGCAGACGATCTGGTGGATGCGTCCTCCGCCCTTCCGCCGTACGGAGGCCATGTAGGAGTAGTGGACGTCGCCCGAGAGCAGCAGGACGGTCGCGGGCGTCCGTCCCCGCTGACCCGAGGCGACCTCGACCAGCACCCGCGCGAGGTCCTCGAACGAGCGGCGGAAGGCCCCCCAGTGCTCCAGGTCGAGGAACTGCCGCACCCGTTCGCCCCACCGCGCCGCCCGGCGGCCCCAGATGCCGTCGCAGACCGCCTCGTTCCAGCCCTCGACGTGGTGGATCCCGGACGGCAGCAGGACCGGCAGCGACGACCCGACGACGAGGTGGCCGAAGTCGCCGGTCGCCTGCTTCTCGAACCAGCTCCACTCCTCCGCGTCGATCATCCGGCGGCGTCCCGGTTCGAGCGTCCGGGCGCTGCGGCTGTCCAGGATGACGAGACGGGTGTCGCCGAGGTCCCGGTGATAGCTCCAGCGGACCGAGTCGGGCTCCGCGTCGGCCCGCCGGGCGAACTCGTCGAGCGTCTCCTCGCCGGCGCCCGCCCGCAGCGCGGCGAGCACGGGATCGGACTCCCGCTCGGCCGGCGGGATGTTGCCCAGGTGCTGGTAGACGTAGTAGGACCCCAGAGCGGAGACGATGCGCCGGTGCCACCACGGCACCTGCGCCATCTGCTCGCGCCACGCCGACGAGGTGTTCCAGTCGTCCCTGACGTCGTGGTCATCGAAGATCATCAGGGTCGGGACCGTGGACAGCAGCCAGCGGACCGCCGGATCGGACCACGCCTGGCGGTACAGCTCGGCGTACTCCTCGAAGTCGACGACCTCCTGCGGGCCCTCGGCCCTGCGCCCGGCGATGAAGTCCTTCATGTCCGGGGTGAGCTCGTCGGCGTACACCTGGTCGCCGAGGAGCAGGATGAGGTCGGGCCGGTCGTCCGGCGACTCCATCAGGCGCAGGCCGTACGCCCGCAGGACGTCCGGGCCGTGGGTCCGCACGTACGGCTCCTCGTGCGGCACGCTCGTCCGGCAGGAGCCGAAGATCAACCGGTTGAGGGCGGTGACGGGGTGGATCACACTCGGCGGCAGGCCGTCGTCCCCCGGCCACACCCGCCGGTCGTCGAGGTCCACCTCGTAGGCCACCGGCCCGTCGATGCCGACGTCCACCAGGGCGTAGTGGTGGCCGTGCACGGTGAAGGTGTGCTCCTCAGAGGAGGCGTCCCCGGCCCGCACGCGGACCGTGCAGGGCTCGGACGTCTCCACCCACACGGTCGCGGCGGACCCGTCCACGTGGCGCAGCAGCGGGCCCAGCACAAGTTCTGACACGAGTACCTTCCTACTGCAAAAGGGTGGTAATGCGCGACTCGTGCTCGTTCGTCCGTCGCACGATCTCCTCGCACAACTCGTGTGTGACCTGCGCGTCCTCGGCCGTGAGGACCCGCCCCTCGCCGACCGCGCCGAGGAACTCGGCGACGGCCTGCTCGATCCCCCGCTGCCGGGCCACCGGGACCCAGTCCGCCCGCCTCGCGAGGGTCTCGCCGCCGTCGAGGTCCACCACGTCGCCGAGGTTCACCACCCGCCGCTTCCCGCCGCCGCCCATCACCTCACAGGTCTCCTCGGCCGCGCCGCTGGTGCGGCTCATCACGCCGATCGCGGTGAAGCCGTCGCCGCCGAGCGTCAGCACCACGTGTTCCAGCAGGCCGTCCCGCACCCGGGTCCTGACCGCGGTGTCGGTGATCTCCCCCGGCGCCAGGAAGCGCAGCGTGTCGGCCACGTGGACGAAGTCGTCGAAGATCACCGTACGGGGGTCGCCGGGCAGGCCGCGGCGGTTCTTCTGCATCACGATCACGTCGCGCGGCAGGTCGCGCAGGGCGGCGTACCCGGGGGCGTGCCTGCGGTTGAACCCCACCATCAGCGACCTGCCCCGCTCTCGTGCCAGCCGTACGAGCCCGGCGCTCGCCGCGGCGTCGTACGCCAGCGGCTTGTCCACGTAGACGTGCACGCCGGCCTCCAGCAGGGCCGTCACGACGGGGACGTGCGCCTCGGTCGCCGCGTGCACGAACGCCGCGTCGATCCCCGCCTCGATCAGGCCGTCCAGCGAGGCGAAGCGGGCCGCGATCCGGTACGCGTCGCCGAGCCGGTCGAGGACCGCCCGGTCGCGGGTGCAGAGCAGCGGCTCGATCCCCGGCGTGGCCGCCAGCACCGGCAGGTAGGCCTTCCGCGCGATGTCTCCCAGGCCGATGATCCCGACTCTCATGCCTGGGGAGCCTATCGGCGTGCTGTCTCCGCTCTCCGCCGGGTGGGGTCACGGCCGGGGCGGGTCAGAGGCCGGCCGGGGTCACGGGTCCGTAGCGTGCGGCCGGGGCCTTGGTCGTGTAGGCCCAGTAACGGTCGCCGTAGGACCAGTGCCACCACTCGCTGGGGTAGTTGACCATACCGACCGTTGCCAGCACCTCACCGAGAATGCGGCGCCGTCCCCGGGCCTCCGCGGAGATCGCCGTGCTGGCGGTGTGGCAGGCGCCGGTGTCGGTGTCGTTCACCTCCGTCCCCAGCCACAGTTCGCGCCCGTCCGTCTCGCACAGGGTCAGGTCGACGGCGGCTCCGGCCACGTGGGGCGCCACCTCCGGCGGGGAGATGTAGCGGCCGGCCCGCCGGTGGTACCAGTCCTCGTCGTGACCGGGGTGGGCCGCCCGGAGACGGTCGACGTGCCGGTTGAAGTACCGGGTCTGCAGTGCGACCGGCCGGAAGCCCTCGACGATCAGGAAGCGCAGCCCGGGCCGCAGCAGGGTCTGGGCGGTGACGAGGCGGTCCACCACACCGAGGCGAAGGTGGGCGTAGGCGCCTTCCGGGTCGGCCAGGCGTTCGTCGAGGCGAAGCGCCTGAACGGTACGCAGGTCGAGCAGTGCCTCTCCGCACTCGTCCACGGGTATCCGGCCGATCGCGGGATCGGAGAGCAGGATCATCTCGTCGTCCTTCCGATGGATGGAGAAGGCCCCGAGGCCGCCCGATCAACGGATCGGGCGGCCCGTGGAACCTGTGCGACGTCCGCGGGCGACGGTCAGTCGGTGGGGGCGGAGGTGAGGAGCTTGTTGCCGAAGATGCCCCAGCCGGTGCCCAGACTCTTGTACGGCGCGAAACTGAAAGCGGTCGCGGTACTCGTGCTCCGCCAGACCATCAGCTCGTCACCACCGTTGAAACCGATGATGTCGCTCTTGCCGTCCTTGTCGAAATCGGCGCCGAGGAACTTGCTCACCGTGCGCCACCCGGACGACACGAACACACCAGCGGTGGAGAAGTCGCCCGGCGTGCTCGTGTTGCGGTGAATCCACAGATCACTGCCCGCGACCCCCGCGATGTCCTTCTTCCCGTCACCGTCATAATCAGCCAGCGGAAGAAGCTGCGTGAAAATCCCCCAGCCCGTACCCAGGCTCTTGTACGGGGCGAAACCGAACGCGGTCGCGGTACTCGTACTCCGCCAGATCAACAACTCGTCACCACCGTTGAACCCGATGATGTCGTCCTTGCCGTCACCGTCGAAGTCCCCCGCCATGAACTTCGAGACCGTGCGCCACCCGGTGGAGATGAACACGCCCGCGGTGGAGAAGTCGCCCGGCGTGCTCGTGTTGCGGTGAATCCACAGATCGCTGCCCGCGATCCCCGCGATGTCCTTCTTCCCGTCACCGTCGAAGTCGGCCAGCGGAAGAAGCTGCGTGAAAATCCCCCAGCCCGTACCCAGGCTCTTGTACGGAGCGAAACTGAAAGCAGTCGCGGTACTCGTACTCCGCCAGATCAACAACTCGTCACCACCGTTGAACCCGATGATGTCGTCCTTGCCGTCACCGTCGAAGTCCCCCGCCATGAACTTCGACACCGTACGCCACCCGGACGACACGAACACACCGGCGGTGGAGACGTCACCCGGCGAACTCGTGTTCCGGTGGATCCACAGATCACTGCCCGCGACCCCCGCGATGTCCTTCCTCCCGTCACCGTCGAAGTCACCGAGCGTCTGTAAGAGGGGCGACGCGGGGGAGCCGCGCTTGGCGAGGGCGTCGAGCTGCGCCTGCGTGCCGTTGAAGACGTTCAGCGTCACGTTCGTCGTGGGGACGCCGGGGACGTTGCCGGTGTCGGCGTACTGCCACATGATCCAGGTGCTCCAGCCGGGGGGAACCGCCGGAGTGGTGTGACCGCTGGTGTAGTCGGCGACCTGGAGCCCGTACGACGAGAGGGCGGTGGTGCTGCCCATGCAACCGGTCATGAAGCCCCTGGCCGTGTAGATCCACGGCCTGACGCCGAACGCCGCCTCCACCTTGTCCAGCCAGGTCTTCGCGAACGAGACAGTGGTGTAGGGCGGGCAGGAACTGGTGCCGTCGTCGGTCCACTCCAGGTCCAGGATCGGCGGCAGCTCCCCGGTCCGGTGCCCGGTGTAGCCCGCCGCGCGGGCGGTGTCGATGAAGAAGTCCGCCTGGGCGGCGGCGTTGGAGCTGGTGCCGGTCAGGTAGTGGTAGGGGGCGGTGGCGATGCCCTGGGCCAGGGAGGCGGCCAGGTCGCCCCTGAAGTAGGAGTTGGTCTTGTTGGTCCCCCGGGTCACCTTCAGCGTCGCGAACGTGATGCCCGACTGGCGGATCTGGGACCAGTTCACCGCCGCCCCGTTGGGATGCTGGTACTCGGTGACGTCCACGCCCCTGACGGGGTACGTCCCCGCGGGCGGGCTGGCGTTCGCGCCGGCCGGCTGTGCCAGTGCCCCGGCGAGTCCGATGGCGATGGCCGCGGTGACAAGGCGGCGCACCCACCTCGATCCTCGCCCGGGCCGTGCTGCTGTCGCAGACATATCTGCTCCACCTGATGAGAGAAGTCGAGTCATGACCGATCCGAAGTCGTGAACTTCGTGGAACCGCCGGCGTTCGCCCTGATGCGGTGTGAAGTGGGCGCCGGTGGCCGGCGTGTGCCGCCGGTCACCGGCGCTGATGGTGCCGGTGGTCAGTCGGTGGGGGCGGAGGTGAGGAGCTTGTTGCCGAAGATGCCCCAGCCGGTGCCCAGGCTCTTGTACGGCGCGAAACCGAACGCGGTCGCGGTGCTCGTACTCCGCCAGACCATCAGCTCGTCACCACCGTTGAAACCGATGATGTCGCTCTTGCCGTCCTTGTCGAAATCGGCGCCGAGGAACTTGCTCACCGTGCGCCACCCGGACGACACGAACACACCAGCGGTGGAGAAGTCGCCCGGCGTGCTCGTGTTGCGGTGAATCCACAGATCACTGCCCGCGACCCCCGCGATGTCCTTCTTCCCGTCACCGTCATAATCAGCCAGCGGAAGAAGCTGCGTGAAAATCCCCCAGCCCGTACCCAGGCTCTTGTACGGGGCGAAACCGAACGCGGTCGCGGTACTCGTACTCCGCCAGATCAACAACTCGTCACCACCGTTGAACCCGATGATGTCGTCCTTGCCGTCACCGTCGAAGTCCCCCGCCATGAACTTCGACACCGTACGCCACCCGGTGGAGATGAACACGCCCGCGGTGGAGAAGTCGCCCGGCGTGCTCGTGTTGCGGTGAATCCACAGATCGCTGCCCGCGATCCCCGCGATGTCCTTCTTCCCGTCACCGTCGTAGTCGGCCAGCGGAAGAAGCTGCGTGAAAATCCCCCAGCCCGTACCCAGGCTCTTGTACGGGGCGAAACCGAACGCGGTCGCGGTACTCGTACTCCGCCAGATCAACAACTCGTCACCACCGTTGAAACCGATGATGTCGTCCTTGCCGTCACCGTCGAAGTCCCCCGCCATGAACTTCGACACCGTACGCCACCCGGACGACACGAACACACCGGCGGTGGAGACGTCACCCGGCGAACTCGTGTTCCGGTGAATCCACAGATCACTGCCCGCGACCCCCGCGATGTCCTTCCTCCCGTCACCGTCGAAGTCACCGAGCGTCTGGTACTGGGGTGCCGGAGGCGGCGACTGCGTGTCGTCGACGATGTTCTTGTAACGGATCGGGCGGAAGTTCTGCATGCTCGACCACGACTCGTCGCCCACCTGGCCGTGGGAGTTCGCCGTCGGCCCCTTGGCCCAGTCCTGCTCCCAGCCGTTGCCGTCGGGACTGCCCGTGCCGTTGAGGGAGTAGGTCCACGCGCCCTTGGTGTGGTCGGCGGAGTCCTTCCACCGGGCGAACAGTTCCATGTGGCTCGATTTGAGGATCGCGTCTCCGGGCTTCAGATCGTGCAGGCTGCCCAGATACTCCTTTCCGCTCCAGGACGCGAAGTCGTAGGTGCTGTTGCCGCCCTTGCCGGAGTTCGCGGTGATGTGCCACGCCATGGAGACCAGGCCGGAACAGTCGGGGCCGTACTTGTGCCCTCCGTCCACGTCGGTGTAGAGGCTGCTCGGGCTGCGGCTCTGGTTGTACTTGACCTCGCGGTCGACCCAGTTCTGGGCGCGGGCGAGCACCTCGGAGCGGGTGATCTGGCCGTCGGCGACGGAGGCGGCCGCGGCCGGCGTGGCGGTGGTGAGGCTGGTCACCGCGGCTCCCGCGAAGCCGAGGGAAGCCGCCGCCACCATGCTGAGCGTGCCCGCGATAAGGCGGTTGAGTTTCATGGGGCCTTCCGGTGGAGAGGTGGTGTTCGTCCTCTTGCACCGGAAGACTCGAGCAAGGCGCTGAAAATACGGTGAAACTCCGTGGAGGATGGTTTTCAGCGGTTAGCAGCGGGCGTTTCAGGGAGCGGAGGCGCCGGTGAGCTCGCCGTACTCGCGGGCGCCGTGGTCGCGGAAGACCGTCAGCACCCGCGCCCGGATCGCCGCCGCCGTCTCGACGTCACCCCTCGCCTCGTGCAGGAGGGCCAGCGTGTGCTCCGTACGTGCCTGCCAGAGCGGAGCCTCCATGCCCTCCCACACCCCGATGGCGGAGGTCAGGCACGCGGCCGAGTCCGTCAGGTTGCCGTCGGCGAGGTGCAGCTCGCCCAGGGTCCGCAGGGCGATGCCGAGCCCCCACCGGTCTCCCATCGCCTGGCAGGTGGACAGCGCGCCTTCGAGTGGGGCCAGGACCTGCCGCGTCTGGCCCAGGCGGAACCGGGCCTTCGCGCACGCACGGACGGAATACGCCTCCAGCAACCGATCGCCGAGCTGGACGAAGATCTCCGTCGCGGCTTCGGCGGTCCGGATGGCCGCGTCGTAGTCGCCGACCGCCCGGTGGAACAGGCTCATGGTGCGCAGGGTCACCGCCTCGCCGCGGCGGCTGCCGAGGCGGCGGTAGCCGGCCAGTGACTCCTCCAGACCGGACCAGGCCGCCGGATAGTCCCCAAGCTCCAGTCGCACCGAGGCGGCCAGCCGCCGCAGGTACGTGACACCGAGATCGTCGCCGAGGCCGGTGAGGAGGACGTCGGCCTGGTCCAGAAAGTGCAGCGCCTCGACCAGGCGGCTCGCCTCCCGGCAGGTCACGCCGAGCCCGGACAGCGCCACGGCCTGGCCGCGCGCGTCACCCATCTCCCGGAAGGCGGCGAGCGCGTGGCCCAGAAGCCGGCGCGCCTCCGGGAACCGGTCCTGGAGATAGCGCAGGTGGCCCAGCTCGGCCAGCATGGTCGCCTCGCCGTTCCGGTCGCCCGCCCGGCGGGCCGCGGCCAGCGCCGCATCGTTGATCCGCTCCCGTGACTCGAACCTGTTGACGCCGAGGAACGACGGACCGAGTCGCGCGGAGGCGAATTGGCAGACCATGTCGTGCAGGCCCAGCACGGCGGCGCGCTCCAGACCGACGACCAGCGCGGGCTGTTCGATCTCGAACCAGTCGTGCGGGGCCGCCAGCACCCGCGCGGTCAGCTCGTCCGGGATCGCCGGGGCGGTCGCGGCGGGGTGCATCCAGTCGATCTCATCAGGCGGGGCGTCGGCCGCCACCTGGTCGGCCAGGGCGAGCCAGCCCCCGAGCACCCGGCCCGCGGCCGCCGTGAGCCGTTCGGACGGCTCCTCCGCCTCGGCACGCTCGCGTCCGTAGATGCGCACCAGGTCGTGGATCCGGTAGCGGAGCGCGCCCAGGTCGTCGACTCGGCTGAAGTCCACCATCTGGGCGTCGACCAGGCGTTCCACGATGTCTTCCGCGAGTTTGTCGTCGATGTCGCACAGCCAGGCGGCGATCCACGGGGAGAACTCCGGAACCCCCAGGTGACCGAGCCGCCGCAGCGCCCGGCGTTCGTCGTCGTCCAGCCCCCGGTAGCTCAGCTCGAAGCCGGCCCGCACCTCCAGGTCGGCGATCGCCAGCTCGTCCAGCCTGCGCCGCTCGTCGGTCAGCCGGTCGGCGAGCAGCCGCAGCGGCCATCGCTGCCTGGTGGCCAGCCGGGCCCCGGCGATGCGGATCGCCAGCGGCAGCCGGCCGCACAGGTCGACGATGTCGTGGGCCACCGCCTCCTCGGCGGCCACCCGCTCGGGTCCCACGATCCGGGCGAGCAACTCGACGGCCTCAACCGGTTCGAGGACGTCCAGGTCCGTACGGCGCGCACCGCTGAGTGCTCCGAGCCGGTTGCGTGAGGTGATCAGTACGCCGCCAGCGCCACCCGGCAGCAGCGGGCGTACCTGCGGCTCCCCGGCGGCGTCGTCGAGCACCACCAGCACCCGGCGTCCGGCCAGCAGGCTCCGATAGAGCTCGGCCCGCTCGGCGGTTGCGGAGGGAAGAGCGTCCTGACGCACCCCGAGCGCCTTGAGGAACCTCCCCAGCACCTCGCCCGGATCGGCGGGAGCATCGCTCATCCCGCGCAGCTCGGCGTACAGCCTGCCGTCGGGGAAGGCGTCCGCGACCTGATGGGCGACGTGGATCGCCAGGGCCGACTTGCCGCTGCCGGCACGACCCGCGACGACCTGGATCATCGGGGCTTCTCCCGAGGTCAGCGCCGTCACCAGGGCCGCGCTCTGCGCGGAACGGCCGGTGAAGTCCGCCGGCGCCAACGGCAACTGGGCGGGTACGGCGAGGCGGACCGTCTCCCCGGACGGCGGCGCCAGCAGTGAGGGGTCGCCGCGCAGGATGGCGTGGTGGAGGGCGGTCAGTTCTGGCCCCGGGTCAACCCCGAGGTCCTCGGCCAGGATCCGGCGGCCCTCCCGGAACGCGGCCAGCGCGTCGGACTGCCGGCCGAGCCGGTACAGCACGGTCATGTACTGGCCGCGCAGCCGCTCGTTGAGCGGATGGCGCCCGACCAGCGCGGCCAGTTCCGCCACCAGCCGGCCGTGCCGGCCCAGCGCCAGGCCGGCGGCGATACGTTCCTCGGTGGCGGTCAGCCGCAGTTGTTCCAGCCGTACGGCCTCCCCCGCCAGCGGCGAGTCGTCCAGCCCGGCCAGGGCGGGCCCGCGCCATAACCTCAACGCGGAGTCGAGCAGCCCGGAGGCCTCCTCGGGCGTGGCCGCGCCGCGCGCGTCGGTGAGGAGCCGCTCGAACAGGTCGGTGTCCAGTGACCCGGCGGGGATCTGCGCCAGGTAGCCGGGTGCGCGGGTGACGATCACGTCCGTGGCCCCGGCACGGGTCAGCGCCTGGCGCAACGTCTTGACATAGGTCTGTATCGCCGCTTTGGCGGTCTCCGGCGGCCCGTCCGGCCAGAGGATGTCGATGAGGCGGTGCATCGGCAGGACGTGCCCCCGCTCCAGGAGCAGCGCTGCGAGCAGCGTCCTCGGTTTGACTCCCCCCAGCGGGACCGGGATCCCGCCGACCGCCACCTCGACCGGCCCCAACAGTCGAAACTCCACCCGCCACTCCCCTGTCACGTCGTCCCCCCGGACGTCGCCCCGGCGGCTCCCCTGCTGCCGGGGCGTGAAACGCGGTCCCGTGGGAGCGCGTGAGTGCGGAACTGCAAGGTGAGGCCGCGCCTGTCGTCGTCGGCCGGCGCGACCGCCCGCCCGGGAGCCGACAGGGGTCTCCAGGACCGAGCGCCGGCGAGGGCGGGATCGTTCAAAGATCTTCGAATAAGCATGGCCAGCCGGGATCCCCAGCGCAAGGGTCAAATGTCGTGACTTATGCGCTCCTCAGCGCGATCGCCACCACGCGACCGTCTCCTTCACCCCGTCCTCGACCGGCGTCGGCGCGAAGCCGAGGACCTCCTGCGAGGCCGACGAGTCGAGCACGTACGGCCGGTCGAACTGGTAACGGGTCTCCCCCAGCTCCCGCAGGAACGGCACGGCGAGGCCGCCCGCCTTGAGCAGCACCGCTGGGAGCCGCCGCAGTCTCGGCGCCCGGACTCCCCCGGCCTCGCACACCATCTCGGCGTACGCCCGCATCGTCACGGGCGGGGCGGTCGGGACGTGCCACGGCCTGCCCCACGCCCGCTCCTCCTCGGCCGCCGCCACCAGGGCCCGCACGACGTCGGGTAGGTACGTCCAGCTGTGCGGGATGTCGGGGTCGCTCACGACGGTGGCGGTTTTGCCGCCGAGCAGCGGCTCCAGGAGCCTCGGCCCCAGGTAGGACTGGTCGGACGAGCCCGGGCCGTAGTAGTCCGAGCCGCGCACCTCGGTCACCCGGACCCTGCCCGCCTCGTGGGCCGCCCGCATCTCCTCCCACATCCGCGCCCTGACCCTGCCCTTGGTGCCCGTCGCGGCGAGCGGCAGGTCCTCGGTCATCGGGCCGTCCACCGGGCCGTACCCGTAGAGGTTGCCCAGCGTGACCAGCACCGCCCCGGACGACTCGGCGGCGGCCAGCAGCGAGGCCGCGACCGGCGGCCAGTCCTCCTGCCAGCGGTGGTAGGGCGGGTTGACGCAGTTGTAGATCGCGTCGGCCCCTTCCGCGAGCCGCCGCATCACGGCGGCGTCACCCGCGTCGGCCGCGACCGGCGACACCCCCGCGCGCCTCGGGCCCGAGCCCGAACGGGTGACGACGGTCACCTCGTGCCCCCGCCCGGCCAGCTTCTCGGCGAGTGCGCCGCCGACCTGTCCCGCTCCCACCACGACATGCCTGCCCATGATCTCTCCCTATTGATGTCATTGCTGCGTCAGCAGCCGCAGCGCGGCGTCGGCCACGTACACCACCGCGAACACCACACCCGCGGTCACCAGCCCGGAGGCCGCCAGCGCGGCCGCTCCGGCGCCGAACCACACGACCTCGAAGGCTCCCCGGGCGAATCCGTGCAGCTGGTACGGCGCCTTGCCGCCGGCCATGAACAGTCCCCAGAGTGTCGCGAACGCGGCCGGCGTGCCGAGCCCCAGCAGGATCCGGACCACGATGTTCGCCTCCCGGGTGAAACCCCAGCGGGCCAGCGCGATCAGAACGCCGAGCTCCAGGAAGAACATGAGGGCGGCGGCCGCCCCTTTCACCATGGTGAGCATCGGCACTCCTTGCGTTCGTCGCTCCGTTACGAGAGCAATGCTCTCTCATGAGAGCGCGAGTCGTCAAGAGCAGTGCTCTCGAATCGGTGCTCTGATAACATCAGGCCATGAACGCGAGCCGTACCGCACGGGAGCGGGTCAGGGCGGAACTCATCAGGGAGATCACCGACATCGCGCGGCGTCATCTCGCCACCGACGGCGCCCCGGGCCTGTCCCTGCGCGCGGTGGCCCGGGAGATGGGGATGGTCTCCTCCGCCATCTACCGCTACTTCCCCAGCCGCGACGACCTGCTCACCGTGCTGATCGTCGACGCGTACAACGCGATCGGCGAGGCCGTCGAGCGCGCCGACGCCACCCGCCCGCGCGACGACTTCACCGGGCGCTGGCTCGCCGCCTGCCGCGCCGTCCGCGAGTGGGCCCTGGCCCACCCGCACGAGTACGCCCTGCTGTACGGCTCGCCGGTGCCGGGCTACCGCGCCCCGGAGGACACGATCGGCCCGGCGTCACGGGGCACGATCGTGTACGGCCGCATACTGGCGGACGCCCAGCGGGCCGGCCGCCTCGCCCCTCCGCCGATGTGCCCGCCGCCGCCCCCGATCCTGTCGCAGGACGCGGAGGCCGTACGCGCGGTGATGCCGGGCGTGTCCGACGACGTGGTCACGCGGGCGCTGGTCGCCTGGACCGGGCTCTTCGGAATGGTCAGCTTCGAGCTGTTCGGCCAGTTCAACAATGTGATCGAGCACCGGGCCGAGCTGTTCGACCACAACATGACCTGCCTGGCCCACCTGCTCGGTTTCTCCGAATAGCGCTCCTCCGTGGAAAAGGGCGGCCGAGGGATTCTCGGCCGCCTTTCCCCTGTTACAGCCCCGCCTGCCTGATCGCGGTGCGCCAGTCCTTCGCGATGGCCTTCTGCGCACGGGCCAGCGGCACGTCACCGGCGCAGACGGCCTTCCACAGACGGCGTTCCACGGCGTTCTTGTCCGCCGCGCTCCTGCCCCTGACCTTCCACACGGGCTCCGGCCAGAGGTTCTTCGCACTCTTGGGCGATCCGCCGAGGAGCAGCGGAATGACGTGGTCCTCCTCGTAGCGGGCCGGCCTGCGGTCCGGGTAGCCGTACTCGGCGATCTGCCTGACCTTCAGCGCGCTCAGGTAGCTCGCTACGGGCCGCACCTTCGCGGTGAAGCCGGCCCTGCAGATCGTCGTGCCGATGGTCGCCTGGCTGACGGCAGGGTTGCGCGTGCCCGGCTGGCAGCGGGGATCGGGCAGGGGCAGGTAGGCCCGCGAGCACCTCGCCCTGGCCGGCTTGGTCGTCGGCTTGGGGCTCGGCTTGGGAGTCGGGGTCGCCTTGGGAGTCGGCTTGGGGCTCGGCTGGGAGCTCTGGCCCGACGAGGAACCGGCGGGCTTCCACCTCCAGTACGAGCCGTCCTGGACGCACTGGTATTTACCGCCGCTCTCGGAATATCCGTACAGGCCATGGGCGGCGGCAGGGCAGAAGGCGCCGGGGGTGACGCATTCCCAGTGGTCCCCGACCTGGCGGTAACAACTTGCGACGGACGCGGACACGGCCACGGCCGATTGGGTCTGAATCGGCACAAACAGGCCGATAGCCACAGCTACGGCGAACAACAGAGAACGAACGCGCAAAGCCACTCCTCCACTCGGGTGGGACAACCGAAAAGAGGACGCTCATATGAGGCACAGGTTTACTTCTGATATCTATATGGCCATTAGGGCAATTGACCGTTTTATCCTTAAGTGTTCCTGTCGAACGGTGAAGCGCGGACACGAGATTCCGAGAAGGGAGGCCAGGGGTTCCGGGGCCGTCAGGGCCGTGTCTCCTCCCTCCACGGGTGGAGCTTCTCGGGGTTGCGGACCGCCCAGACGTGCCGGACCCGGTCGTCCACGACGTCGAAGGCCATCACGACCTCCGTGACGCCGTCTCGCTGCCCTATCAGGCCCGGCTGGCCGTTGACCGTACGCTCCAGGAGCGTCAGGCCGCCGGCCTTGCCGATCAGGGCGACCGCGTAGCGCGCGACCTCCTCGGCGCCTTCGAGCGGGAGGAGCAGGGCGTCGACCACCCCGCCGCCGTCGGCGATCACGGTGGCGGCGGGGTCGAGCAGGCCGATGAGGGCGTCGATGTCCCCGGCCTCCCATGCCTGCTTGAAGTTCCTGACGACACCGGCCTGCCGGGCCGTCGGAGCCGTGGCGGGACGCGACGCGCGGACGCGGCGGCGCGCCGAGGAGGCCAGCTGGCGGCACGCCCCCGGCGTACGGCCGACGATCTCGGCCACCTCCGCGAAGGAGTGGCAGAAGACGTCGTGCAGGACGAACGTGACACGCTCGGCCGGGGTCATCGATTCGAGCACGACGAGGAAGGCCATGCTGACCGACTCGTCGAGGGTGACCCGGTCGGCCGGGTCGGCCGCCTGCCCGGCGGCCCACTCCGCGCGGTCGGGTAGCGGCTCGGGGATCCACTCGCCGACGTAGCGCTCGCGCCGGACCCGCGCCGAGCCCAGCAGGTCGAGGCAGATGCGACCGGCCACCTTCGTCAGCCAGGCGCCCGGGGACTCGACGGCCTCCCGCCGCGAGGGGGACATGGCGTACCAGCGGGCGTACGTCTCCTGCACGACGTCCTCCGCCTCCGCCAGGGAGCCGAGGAGCCGGTACGCGAGATTGATCAGCTGACGCCGCTCGCTCACGATCGCGCTCAGACCCGGGTCGATCGGGCCGTCCGCCGGCTCGGACTGGATGGTCATGTTCTCGCCGATCCCCTCGGTCTCGTCCGCCTTCACCACTACGACGAGACGACCGCGCGGAATGTGAGGCCGGCGCGTCGCCTCACATTCCCGGCGGCCGCGTCGTCGGACAACCGGGACGCCGTACGCACGGAACCCGCGCCGGCCCTTGGGCCGTAGGACCGCTGAAACTCAGGAGGAATGACCTCATGACGACCACTCCCACAGCAACCAGGGAAGACAGTCTCCAGTCGCGGCTGCCCGACCCCGTCCAGTTCTTCCCGGAAGAGGTGGCCGCGCTCGCCGGGGCCATGCTCAAGGCCACCCGGAACGGCTCGATCCCGCAGACCACCATCACCCTGGTGCAACTCCGCGCCGGGCAGATCGTCGGCAGCACCTACCACACCATCCGGCAGACGGGCGAGCTCCGCAAGGCCGGGGAGACCGAGGAGCGCATCACCGCCGTGGCGACCTGGCGGGACGCCCCCTACTTCACGGACGCGGAACGGATCGCGCTGGAGCTCGTGGAGGCCGTGCTCACTCCGAACCCGTCCGGGGAGCGCGTGCCCGACGAGCTGTACGCCAGGGCCGCCGCGCAGTACGACGAGAAGGCCCTCTGGACGCTCACGATCGCGATCGGCCAGATCTGCTTCTTCATCCCCGTCGCCCTCATCGCCCGGCCGATCCCCGGTGAGGCCCCCGGCAGGAACTACCGGAAGTGACGCGCCCTCGGCGCTGAAGAACGTGAGAGGCGGCACACAAACGACGGGGGCGCCGCCTCTCACGTTCCCCCACTCGACGCGGCCCTCGCTCCGCGTCGTTCACAGCCCGACAGGCGGGCTCTTCCGATCACAGCCTTCTGGCACGACTGTCTCGACTATGAGACAGTCGTGCCATGAGCCTCGTCAGTGCGATGAGCAGTCTCTCGCCCATCGCCGAGACCCAGCACGGCCTGGTCACAGCCCGGCAGGCGACCTGCCGGGGCGCGCACCGCCGTGACCTCAGCCGCCTGGTCCGGGCCGGGGTTCTCGAACACGTGGCCCACGGCGTCTACCGGGTGGCCGGTGCCCCCCGCCCGGAACTGGAGGAACTGCGGGCCGCATGGCTCCAACTCGCCCCCGAACTCCAGACGGACCGGCGAGGAGCCGCTCACGGAGTCGTCTCACACAGCAGCGCGGCTCTTGTATACGAGGTAGGACTTCTCTCACCCCAGCGGTGGGAATTCGTCATCCCGCCGCCCCGTCGCTTCCGGACCCGGCGACAGGATGTGGCCATTCACCAAGCGCCACTCAGGCCCGATGATGTCGAATGGGTCGACGGACTCCTCGTGACCACCCCGCAGCGGACGGTCACCGATCTGGCGAACGTCCACTTTGACGGAGGTCATCTGAGCCTCGTCGCGGCGGACATGCTGGATCGGCAACTGGCCCAGCCCGACGACCTCGCCGCAGCCCTGGCACCCTACGCCGCGGCCTACGGACTGCCCGACGCGACCGGTCACGAGTTCCTGGAGCACCTGACCCACCGATAAGGACAGTCGACCACCATGCAGCCCAGCAACAGGTTTCCCTACACCTCTCCTCATGCTTTCGGCACCGCTATCACGGACCGTCTCAGGAAGACCGCGGGTGATTCCCCCTACTCGACGACCCAGCGTCGGCGCCACTTCGCATATGACCGCCTGCTCGCGCGCCTGTTCGGAAGCAATGAGAGTGGGTGGATCCAGGGCGTCGCACTGCTCACCCGCCTCTCCACTGCCCGGCACTCGGCCGATGTCGACGTCGTGGCCCGCGCCGACTCGCCGGAGGCGGGATTGTCAGCGCTGTGCACCGCCGCCGAAACCGATCTGGGCGACTTCTTCGTCTTCCGCTTCGACCGCCCGCGAACCCTGATTCAGGGAGTCGAGGGTATTCGCGTGGGTGTGGAAGCGTGGCTGGGCCCGCGCCGCTTCGAGAGATTCGGAGTAGATCTGGTGACCGGCGGGGTCATCACGGGCGAGCCAGAGGTGTCGTCGCCGATTTTCGCGCTCGACATTCCAGGTCTGGTCCGCCCGGCGTATCGGCTTTATCCGCTGGTCGACACCATCGCCGACAAGGTCATGGCAATGCTGGAGGTCCACAACGGCAGACCAAGCACCCGGTTCCGCGACCTTGTCGACTTGGTTCTCATAGCGAGATCGCGATCGTTACAGGCGCAGGCGCTCTGCACGGCATTCGCCTCTGAGGCGCACCGCCGCGAACTGTTTCACGAGGCCGAGCTGTGCGTGCCGGATGAAGCGATGTGGACAGCCGGGTACGCCACCGTGGTCGCGGACCTTCCCTGGATGGCTGAACGGTCGCTCAACGAGGCGCTGGTTGTGGCCAAGGCGCTGGTCGATCCCGTTCTGGCCGGAAGGCTCACTTCGGGAACATGGGATCCGCTGACGCTGACGTGGAACTGAGCCACAACTCATCGCCATGAACCGCGTCGCGCCGTTGAGAGACCGCTCAACAAGCACCTGTGCGGCGGTGACTGCCCCGAGGACGCCGGGGCGCTATCCGCCCAGACGGAATCCCGGGCGGGGGTGGGAACGACTCGACCGCGCTGCCGCGGGGTTCGCGGTGTGCGCGGTCGAGGATTCGACGTCGGGACCGGGATGCCGTCCCTACGCCCCGGCGCGCCGGCAGATCGTGCCGGTCGCGCCCGGTCTTGGGGAGCACCCGTGGATCAGAGAAGATCTACGGGCGCTGTCCGGCCGTCTTCAGCGGGTGGCGCGGTTGACGGCGGAGATGATGGCCTTGAGAGAGGCGGTCGTCGTGTTGGCGTCGATGCCGACGCCCCACAGGACCTGCGTGCCGTTGGCGTCGCCCACCTCGCACTCCACGTACGACGCGGCCTTGGCGTCGGCGCCCGCGCTCATCGCGTGCTCGGTGTAGTCGAGGACGCGCACCCGCACTCCCACGCTCTCCAGCGCGTCGCAGAAGGCCGAGATGGGGCCGTTGCCGACGCCCTCGATCTCCCGGATCTGGCCGTCGATCCGCACGTCGGCGTTGATCGCGTCCTTGTCGTCCACGGCGGAGGTGTGCCGGTGGGCCAGCAGGCCGATGCGGCCCCAGGGGCTGGCCGGGTTGGGCAGGTACTCGTCGGAGAACCGCTCCCACATCTCGGCCGCGGTGACCTCGCCGCCCTCGGCGTCCGTACGGGCCTGGATGACGCGGGAGAACTCGATCTGCAGGCGTCGCGGCAGGTCGAGCTGGTGGTCGGCCTTCATGATGTAGGCGACGCCGCCCTTGCCCGACTGGCTGTTGACCCGGATGACCGCCTCGTACGAGCGGCCGATGTCCTTGGGGTCGATCGGCAGGTACGGCACGGCCCAGGTGAACTGGTCGACCGGCACCCCGGCCGCCGCCGCGTCGCGCTCCAGGTGGTCGAAGCCCTTCTTGATGGCGTCCTGGTGGGAGCCGGAGAAGGCGGTGTAGACCAGCTCGCCGCCCCAGGGGTGGCGCGGGTGCACGGGCAGCTGGTTGCAGTGCTCGACGACCCGCCGCAGCTCGTCCATGTCCGAGAAGTCGATCTCGGGGTCGATGCCCTGGGAGAACATGTTCATCCCCAGCGTGACCAGGCAGACGTTGCCGGTCCGCTCGCCGTTGCCGAACAGGCAGCCCTCGATGCGGTCGGCGCCCGCCATGTAGCCCAGCTCGGCGGCGGCCACCGCGGTGCCGCGGTCGTTGTGCGGGTGCAGCGACAGCACGACCGAGTCGCGGTAGGCCAGGTGGCGGTGCATCCACTCGATCTGGTCGGCGTACACGTTGGGGGTGGCCATCTCGACCGTCGCCGGCAGGTTCAGGATCACCTTGCGGTCGGGCGTGGGCTGCCACACGTCGTTGACGGCGTTGCAGATCTCGACGGCGTACTCCAGCTCGGTGCCGGTGAAGGACTCCGGCGAGTACTGGAAGTAGATCTCGGTGCCCTCCATCGCGGCCGCCAGCTTCTTGCACAGCTTGGCGCCCTCGACGGCGATCGCGGTGATGCCCTCCCTGTCCTGGCCGAAGACGACCCGGCGCTGCAGCGTGGAGGTGGAGTTGTACAGGTGGACGATCGCCTGGCGGGCGCCGCGCAGCGACTCGAAGGTCCGCTCGATCAGCTCGGGCCTGGCCTGCGTCAGCACCTGGATCACCACGTCGGAGGGGATCCGGTCCTCTTCGATGATCTGGCGGACGAAGTCGAAGTCGGTCTGCGACGCCGCCGGGAAGCCGACCTCGATCTCCTTGTAGCCCATGCGTACCAGCAGGTCGAACATCTTCAGCTTGCGGTCGGCGTCCATCGGGTCGATCAGCGCCTGGTTGCCGTCGCGCAGGTCGACCGCGCACCACCGCGGCGCCTTGGTGATGACCTTGTCGGGCCAGGTGCGGTCGGTCAGCCGTACGGGCTCGTACGGCGTGTAGCGATGGAAGGGCATGGGGCTGGGCTGCTGTTCGTTGGTCATGATGCTCCTCGTCGGACGCGCGGCGGCCCCGTCTTCTGCCCGTGTGCACACGACGATCACGTCGTCACGATGGGTAAGGGGGCGCCGAGGGATGAACCAGGGCGGCCGACGCGCATGACTCTCGCCACCGCGGCGAGGGAGCCGGCCTCTTACAGGCCCTCGCCGCGGCGGATAAGAAGAAGAAGTCCGCGCAGCATGTCAAGCAGACTAGCAGACGCCTCGGCGGGACGAGACAAGCGATCAGATGGCGAGACGGGCCACGGAGCGGGGGCGGGTTAGGGTGTGCCGTGGACGAAGGAGGGGTCAGATGGAGGACAACCAGATCCTGGGGCAGATCAAGGACCTCGTCGAGGAGGAGCACTCGCTGCGCGAACGGCTCGTCGCGGGTGAGCTGACCTCGGAGGAGGAACACGCCAGGATCGCCTCGCTGGAAGAGCAGCTCGACCGCTGCTGGGACCTGCTCCGGCAGCGCCGGGCCCGGCGCGAGATGGGCGAGGACCCCGACAACGCCGCTCCCCGCCCCGTCAGCGAGGTGGAGAACTACCTGCAGTAAGGGTCCGCTCCGGCGCCACGGACCCACGCCGCTCCGTCGGGCCGGAACCTGCCCGGCCACGGCGGAGGCCGCGCCCCGCGCCACGACCGCCCCGCCACCTCGCCGCGACAAAATGGTTCGCGCCGCGAAAAGGCGGTGCGGTTTCCTGTCGGCATGCACATCGAGCGCGTCGCCGCCGCGGAGCACGAGATCGGCCCGAAGGACGGCCCGGAGGACGGTCCGGCAGGTCTGGGCGGCCTGTACGAGATCGCCCGGGTCTGCGCCCGGCCCGGCCCGGCCATGTCGTGGCGGCACTTCGCCGCGAGCGCCGCGAGCGGGTCCTCCGGAGAGCGTACGGAGACCTGGGTGGCGCGTGACGGTGGTGAGGTGGTGGGCGGCCTCATCCTCCGCCTGCCGGCGCACGACAACACCCACCTCGCCCTGCTCCAGGTGATGACCCATCCCGGCCGCCGGCGCGAGGGCATCGGCGGAGCGCTGCTCGACCACGCCTCCGCGCGGGCTCACGCGGAGGGCCGGAGCGTGCTGGTCGGCGAGGCCCCCGCGGACGGCCCGGGCTCGGCCTTCGCCGACGCCCGCGGTTTCTCCCGCGCCACCACCGAGACCCGGCTGGTGCTCGACCTGCCCACGGCGGACTGGTCCGGCCTCGAACTCCTGCGGGCCCGCGCCGTACGGCACGCCACCGGATACTCGCTCGAACGGTGGGCCGGGCCGACCCCCGCCGACCTGCTCGACGACATGGCGCGGCTGAACGAGGGCATGAACGACGAGCCGCTCGGCGACCTCGCGATGGAGGACCAGCGGTGGAACGCGGAGCGTGTGCGCGCCCGCGACGAGATGCTCTCCCTGGCGGGCCAGCGGACCTACACCGTGATCGCCCGCCACCTGAGCGGTGGAGATCCGGCGGGATACACCCAGCTCGTCATGGACGCCGAGCAGCCGGAGGGATGGGTCCGCCAGTCCTCCACGGCGGTGCTCAAGGCGCACCGCGGCCGGCGGCTCGGTCTGGTGCTCAAGCTCGCCAACCTCATGTGGCTGCGCGCCTGCGAACCCTCGGCCGAGCGTGTGATCACGTGGAACTCCGTCGAGAACCCGCACATGCTGGCGATCAACGAGGCGATCGGCTTCACGGTCTTCGACACCTGGAACGGCCTGCAGCTCGCCGTCTGATCGCGGTCGATCCGCCGTGACAGCCCGACGTCCGGCCACGGGCTCAGGCCGGTCCTGGCCTCGCCGGTGACCGGATCGTACGGAAAGGAGAGATGCTGATGGATCATCACCCACGCGCCGTCTCGCCTCTCGAACACGCGGGTTCCGCGTGACCACGTCTCGGCGCTCTCGCCGCCGGCCTGCTCGACCCGGATGTGGTTCAGCCCCCACGCGACCGCCAGGTCCTGCCTGACCAGGATCTTGAGGTCGGGGACGTCCCAGCTCACGCCGCCGTCGGCGGCATCCAGGCCACGCGCGCAGACCTCGCGCACCGCCTCGGCGCCACGAAGTCGCAGCGGCCCGTCGTGCTCGTATGAGACGACGTCGTCGGCGACGCCGGTCATGAGGCCTTCCAGGTCCCCGGCGGCGGTGCCGGCGAACCACCGGCGGTGCAGTTCCCTCACCTCCTTCTCGGCCGCCGTTCCGGAATCGGCGTCGGGCTCGACGTACGGGAACGAGTGGTGCTCGTGGGCGATCACCCATCGGTCGTCCTGCCTGCGCAGGCCGAGCGTCAGCCGCAGGCGCATCCGCGGATTCGCCGCGAGCTCTTCCGGGCTGCCGCAGCGCAACAGGGCGTGGGCGAACGCGACGTCCTCCCCCGCGGTCACGTCCAGCGACTCGATCTCGAAGCAGGCGCCCCGCACCTGCCAGGCGAAGAAGGGCGGCCACGTCTCGCGGTAGGCGTCCAGGCCTCGCACGCCCTCGTACGGCGGCGGCACGTCGAACATCACGATGTCGTCGGCGTGGCCGGCGACCACCCCGTCGATGTCGCCGCGGTGGACCGCCTCGGCCCAGCGTTCGATCAGGTCGCGGATCCGCTCGTAGTCGTCGGTCAGGCCGAGGGTGCGCCGCTGGGTGGCCGGCGGGACCAGGCGGCCGAGCGTGGCGCGGGCCCGCTGCAGCGCGCTGTTGACCGCGGCGACGGTCGTCTCCAGCAGACCGGCGACCTCGCCTGCGCCGTAGCCGAGGACGTCGCGCAGCAGCAGCACGGCCCGCTGCCGAGCCGGCAGGTGCTGTAGCGCGGCGACGAAGGCCAGCTCCACGCTCTCCCGCGCCACGACGCGCGCCTCCGGGCCCAGCTCCTCCGTCCAGCTCGTGAACCGGTCGGGGAAGGGCTCCACCCACGCCGCCTCGGCCGCCGGCGCGCCTTCAGGGCCCAGATCGGCGGGCAGCTCACGCCGTCCGCGCCGTTCGATGAGCGTCAGCGACCTGTTCGTCGCGATCGCGTACAGCCATGGCCGTAGGGAGCCCCGGTCATCGGCAAGTCCAGTGGCCTCGAACCGCGGCAGGGCACGCCAGGCCCGGTCCAGCGTCTCCTGGACGACGTCCTCCGCGTCGTGGACCGACCCCAGCATCCGGTAGCAGTGGGCGCGCAGCTCGTCCCGCAGTGGCCCGACCAGGCGCCCGAAGGCGTCGCCGTCACCCGAGCGGGCCGCGGCCAGCAGTCCGGCGCCGGACTCCCCCGTCCGGCCGACCGTTTCCTCACCCATCGGCCCATCCTGCCCCGTCTCCGGGCGGCGGTGCCGGAGACGACGGAGGAAGCGGTCGGACCGTGCGCAGTGCCGGGTCCGTACGGCCCCCACCGCCCTGGGGCGGTGCGGAGCCTCCGGCGCGGCCGAAGGCGTTCACACGTGCGATCGCTTCCTCCCTTCCAGGGTAAGGGCATGGCCGCGACCGGCGACAGGGCTCAGACGGACAACAGGCGGTGGACCTCCTCGTCCTGCAGGTCCCGCGCCGCGCCGGAGCGCACGACCCGCCCCGCGTCGAGGATCAGGAAGGCGTCGGCCAGCCGCAGCGCGAGGTCCAGATACTGCTCCACCAGCAGGATCGCGAGCCCGGTCGCGTGCAGGCGCTCGACCGCCTCCTCGATCTCCAGGATGATCGAGGGCTGGATGCCCTCCGTCGGCTCGTCCAGGATCAGCAGCTTCGGCCGGGTGACCAGGGCGCGGGCCATCGCGAGCTGCTGCTGCTGGCCGCCGGACAGGAAGCCCGCCGACCGTTTGAGCAGCGGCTTCAGCCGGGGGAAGACCTCCAGGGCCTCCTCCACGGCGGCCTGGTCGCGGTGCGCGGACGCCTCCAGCGTGACCAGCAGGTTGTCCATCACGCTGAGCTGCGCGAACGTCTCGTGTCCCTGCGGCACGTAGCCCATGCCGAGCCGTACGCGCTGGTCGGGGCGCAGGCGGGTGACGTCCCTGCCCTCGAACGTCACCTTCCCGCCGGTCGCCGGGAGCACGCCCATGACGGTGTTGAGCAGGGTGGTCTTGCCGACCCCGTTGCGGCCCATCACGCAGACGAGGCGGCCGGGTGGCACCTCCAGCGAGACTCCGAAGAGCACCCGGGCCCGGCCGTACCCCGCTTCGAGTCCCTCAACGGACAGCATCCTCGGCACCCTCCCGCGCGCGTCCCAAGTAGATCTCCTGCACGTGCGGATCGGCCCGCACCTCGTCCACCGAGCCCTCCATCAGCACCTTGCCCTCGTGCAGGACGGTCACCTGGGAGGCGTACCGGCGCAGGAAGTCCATGTCGTGCTCGACCACGATCACGGTGTGGTCGCGGGCGATCTCGGTGAGCAGTTCGCCGGTGCGCTCGCGCTCGTCGGACGCCATGCCCGCGACCGGCTCGTCGAGCAGCAGCAGCCGGGGCCGCTGGACGATCAGCATGCCGATCTCCAGCCACTGCCGCTGCCCGTGGGACAGCACCCCGGCCCTGCTGCGCGCCAGCGTGGTCAGGCCGATCGTCTCCAGCGCCGCCGCGACCTCCGCCGACACCCCGCGCCCTCGGCGCAGCAGCGACCACAGGGGACGGCGGAACGACGCGGCGAGGTCGAGGTTCTCCAGCACCGTGAGCTCCTCGAAGACCACGGAGGTCTGGAAGGTGCGGCCCACGCCGAGCCGGACGATCTCGTGCTCCCTGCGGCCCGCGAGATCCCGGCCCTCGAACCGCACCGATCCCGCGGTGGGCCTGGTCAGGCCGGTGATCACGTCGATGAGCGTGGTCTTGCCCGCGCCGTTCGGCCCGATGAGGAACCGCAGCTCGCCGCGCCCGACCGTCAGGTCCACGCCGTCGATGGCCCGGAAGCCGCCGAACGCGACCTGCAGCCCTCTGATCTCAAGTAACGCCGTCTCCGGAGACCTGGTCTCCGCCGGGGCCTCGCTCACGTCCCGGCCTCCCTTCTCCTGCGGACGAGCCCGGCGGCCAGGCCGGCGATGCCCCGGGGCGCGAGCGTCATGACGAGGACGAACAGGGCTCCCTGCAGGTACAGCCAGGCGGCCGGAAGCTCCTCGCTGAAGTACGTCCGCGCGTAGCCCATGACGACCGCGCCGAGCAGCGCGCCCGCGAGGGCGAAGCGGCCGCCGACGGCCACCCCGACGACGAGTTCCAGCGAGGGGACGACCCCCAGCAGCGCCGGCGAGATGATCCCGACCACCGGCACGAACAGCGCTCCCGCGATGCCGGCCATGCCCGCCGAGACGGCGAAGGTCAGCGTCTTCACGGTGGCCGGGTTGTACCCGAGGAAGCGCACCCGGTCCTCGCCGTCCCTGACCGCCAGCAGCAGCCGCCCGAACCGGCTGCGGACGAGCTGCCGGGCGCCCAGGTAGAGCACTCCCAGCACGACCGCCACCGTCAGGTAGAGCCCCCGCTGCGTCTCGTCGGCGGCGAGGTCCTGACCGAAGAAGTCGAAGAAGTTGGTCAGCCCGTTCGTGCCGCCGGTCAGTCCCTGCTGCCCCACCAGCAGGATCACCAGGGCCGCGGCCAGCGCCTGGGTGAGGATCGCGAAGTACGCCCCGCGCACACGCTGGCGGAACACCAGCGCGCCGAGCAGCAGCGCGACCACGACGGGCACCGCGACGGCCATGGCGAGCGCGAAGACCGGGTTGCCGAACGGTGTCCACAGCGCCGGGAGCTTCTCCACCCCGCTCCAGACCATGAAGTCGGGCAGGTCCCCGCCCGCGTCGTGGAGCTTGAGATACATGCCCATCGCGTAGCCGCCGAGGCCGAAGAACACCCCCTGCCCGAGCGTCAGCATGCCGCCCTGCCCCCACGCGAGGCCGATGCCCAGCGCCACGATCGCGTAGCACAGATACTTGGCCAGCAGGCCGAGCCGGAACGGCTCGAGCAGCAGCGGCGCCACGACCAGGGCGAGCAGCGCCACCGCCGCGAAGGCCGCCGGGCCCTGCCACCGGCGCGGCTCCCGCCGTACGACGGGCGGCGCCTCGACGGCCGTCACGTCAGCGCCCGCGATCGGACGAAGAACAGCCCCTGCGGCCGGATCTGCAGGAACCCGATGATCGCCACGAACACGATCACCTTGGCCAGGCTGGCGTCGCTCCAGAACTCGGCGTAGGAGTTCAGCAGGCCGAGGCCGATCGCGGCCAGCACCGCGCCGCGCAACTGCCCGAGACCACCCGCCACGACCACCAGGAACGCGTCGACGATGTAGTACGTGCCGAGCGTCGGCCCGACCGGGCCGATCAGCGTGAGGGCGACCCCCGCGACCCCGGCCAGGCCGGAGCCGATGAAGAACGTCCGCTGGTCGACGCGCCCGGTGTCGATGCCGCTGGTGGCCGCGAGCCCGCGGTTCTGCATCACCGCCCGCATCCGCCGCCCCTGCCCGGTCTTGTGCATGTACGCCCAGATGGCGAGCACCGACAGCACGGCGAGGGCCATGATGAACAGCCGGTTGTACGGCAGGATGCCGAGGCCCCCGCGCAGCCAGGCCGGTGAGACGACCTGCACGTTGGGCGCCCCGAACAGGTCCCGGGCCAGTTGCTGGAGCATCAGGCTGACTCCCCAGGTGAGCAGCAGCGTGTCCAGCGGGCGGCCGTAGAAGCGCCGGATCAGCGTGCGCTCCAGCACCAGGCCCATGAGCCCGGCGACCACGAAGGCGGCCGGCAGGGCGACCAGGAAGCCCACGCCCTGCAGCAGGTAGGCCGTGTAGGCCCCCGCCATGATGAACTCTCCGTGGGCCATGTTGATCACGCCCATCTGCCCGAACGTGAAGGTCAGCCCGAGAGCGATGAGCAGCAGGACCGCTCCGATCGACAGTCCGATCGGCAGCTGGTTCAGCACCCCTTCCACGTCACCTCCCGACGTTGTCCCGCGCCGGGGCGCGGCGCGCCCCGGTCGCGGCTGTGTACGGTCATCGGCGGCGGTCAGACCAGGCCGCCGGCCCAGGAGTACGTCTTGAGGTAGGGGTCCGGCTTGATCGGCTCACCGGAGTTCCAGACCTCCTTGATCTGGCCGTCCGGCTGGACGACGCCGATGCGCGCGGTCTTGTACACGTGCTGGTTGTCGCCGTCGATCGTGACCTTGCCCTCGGGGCGGTCGAGCGAGACGCCGCCGGCCGCCTTCTTCACGGCCTCGACGTCGGTGCTCCCGGCCTTCTTGGCGGCCTCGGCCCACAGGTAGACGGCGTTGTATCCGGCCTCCATGGGGTCGGAGGTCACCTTGTCCGCGCCGTACTTGGCCTTGAAGGCGGCGACGAACTTCTGGTTCGCCGGGGTGTCGGTCGTCTGGTAGTAGTTCCAGGCCACGAGCTGCCCCGCGACGTTGTCGACGCCGATGCCCTTGACCTCCTCCTCGGCCACCGACACCGACATGACCGGCATCTGCTCGGCGCTGACCCCGGCGCTCTTGAGCTGCTTGAAGAACGCGACGTTGCTGTCGCCGTTCAGGGTGTTGAACACCGCGTCCGGCTTCGCCTCGGTGATCTTGTTGACCAGCGTGCTGTACTCGGTGTGCCCGAGCGGGGTGTACTCCTCGCCGAGGACCTCCATGCCGTTCGCCGCGGCGTACGCCTTGATGATCTTGTTCGCGGTTCTCGGGAAGACGTAGTCGCTGCCGACGAGGAAGAGCTTCTTCTTGCCCTTCTCCTTGAGGTAGTCGAGCCCGGGGACGATCTGCTGGTTGGTCGTCGCTCCCGTGTAGAAGATGTAGGGGGAGCTCTCCAGCCCCTCGTACTGGACCGGGTACCACAGCAGCGCCTTGCGCTTCTCGAAGACGGGGAGCATCGCCTTGCGGCTCGCCGACGTCCAGCCGCCGAAGACGGTGGCGACCTTGTCCTGCGCGATCAGCTTGGTGGCCTTCTCCGCGAACGTCGGCCAGTCGGAGGCGCCGTCCTCCACGACGGGCTCCAGTTTCTTGCCCAGCACCCCGCCCGCCGCGTTGATCTCGTCGATGGCCAGCAGCTCGGCGTCCCTGACCGTGACCTCGCTGATGGCCATGGTGCCGCTCAGGGAGTGCAGGATGCCGACCTTGATGGTGTTTCCGCCCCCAGACGAGGCCGATGTGTCACTTTTTCCAGATTGTCCAGCGCATGCCGCGAGCGTCACCGTCGAGAGAGCGATGACCGCCCCGGTACGCCATAATGAGTTACGCAAGTGCCTCTCCTTGCCGCCTACGGCCCCCGCGCCGATCCGTCTGCCGCAAAGGTGAGCGCGCGCTATTTCCCGTCGAAATCACGACGGTTAACAACTCATTAGCGAAGCCTCACCGCCTTCCGGATACGCATACGAAATGCCTGGGTAACGCGGGAGAAACCGCGGGTACCTATCGTCCCGCCATGCGGCTCACTCCACACGAACAGGAACGGCTCCTCATCCACGTCGCCGCGGGCGTGGCCCGCGACCGCAAGGAGCGCGGCCTTCGCCTCAACCATCCGGAGGCGACGGCCCTCATCGCGTCCTTCCTCCTGGAGGGCGCCCGGGACGGCCGGAGCGTCGCCGACCTGATGGACGCCGGCCGCAGGGTGCTGCGGCGCGAGGACGTCATGGACGGCGTGCCCGAGATGCTGGAGTCCGTCCAGATCGAGGCCACCTTCCCCGACGGCACCAAGCTCGTCACCGTCCACCAGCCGATCTCATGAGCTCGGCGAGCGGCGCGGGCGCGCCGGGCGAGATCCTGTACGGCGAGGGCGACGTGCCGCTGAACCCCGGCAGGGAGCGGATCACCCTGAGGGTCGTCAACACGGCGGACCGGCCGGTGCAGGTCGGGTCCCACTACCACTTCGCCGCCGCCAACCCCGGTCTGGAGTTCGACCGGGAGGCGGCCTGGGGCCACCGCCTCGACATCCCGGCGGGCACCGCCGTCAGGTTCGAGCCCGGCGTGGAGCGCGACGTGACGCTGGTTCCGGTCGCGGGCGCCCGGGTGGTGCCCGGCCTGCGCCCCGAGTGGGCCGGGCCCCTGGACGAAAGACCGACGGGTACCGAAAGGACGACGGGTGCCTAGTATCGAGCGCTCCCGCTACGCCGCGCTGTACGGGCCGACCACCGGCGACCGGGTGCGACTGGCCGACACCGACCTGTACGTCGAGGTGACCGAGGACCTCTCGATGGGGCCCGCCGGGGCAGGCGACGAGGCCGTGTTCGGCGGCGGCAAGGTCATCCGCGAGTCGATGGGACAGGCGCGCGCCACCAGAGCCGAGGGCGCGGCCGACCTCGTCATCACCGGCGCGGTGATCCTGGACCACTGGGGGGTCGTCAAGGCCGACATCGGCGTGCGCGACGGCCGCATCGTCGCCATCGGCAAGGCCGGCAACCCCGACACGATGGACGGCGTCCACCCCGATCTGGTCATCGGCCCGTCCACCGAGATCCTCGCGGCGAACGGCAAGATCGTCACCGCGGGCGCGGTCGACTCGCACGTCCACCTGATCTGCCCGCAGATCCTCGACGAGGCGCTCGCCTCGGGCGTGACCACGATCGTCGGCGGCGGCACCGGGCCCGCCGAGGGCACCAAGGCCACCACCGTGACCGGCGCCTGGTACCTCGGCCGGATGCTGGAGTCCCTGGACGCCTACCCGGTCAACGTGGCCCTGCTCGGCAAGGGCAACACGGTCAGCGAGGAAGGGCTGCTCGAACAGCTCAGGGCCGGCGCGTCGGGCTTCAAGCTGCACGAGGACTGGGGCACCACCCCCGCCGCCATCGACGCGTGCCTGCGGGTGTGCGACGCGACGGGCGTGCAGGTCGCCATCCACACCGACACCCTGAACGAGGCGGGGTTCGTGGAGTCGACCCTGGGCGCCATCGCCGGCCGCGGGATCCACGCCTACCACACCGAGGGCGCCGGGGGCGGGCACGCGCCGGACATCATCACGGTGGCCTCCCACGCCAACGTGCTGCCGTCGTCCACGAACCCGACCCGGCCGCACACGGTCAACACCCACCACGAGCACCTGGACATGCTCATGGTGTGCCACCACCTCAATCCCTCCATCCCGGAGGACCTGGCCTTCGCCGAGTCGCGGATCCGGCCGTCGACGATGGCGGCCGAGGACGTGCTGCACGACATCGGCGCGATCTCGATGATCGGCTCGGACTCGCAGGCGATGGGGCGCGTGGGCGAGACGGTCATCCGCACCTGGCAGACGGCGCACGTGATGAAGCGCCGCCGGGGCGCGCTGCCCGGCGACGGCCCGGCCGACAACCTGCGCGCCCGCCGGTACGTCGCGAAGTACACGATCAATCCGGCCGTCGCCCACGGGCTCGACGCGGAGATCGGCTCGGTCGAGCCCGGCAAGCTCGCGGACCTCGTCCTGTGGAGCCCGGCCTTCTTCGGGGTCAAGCCCGATCTCGTGATCAAGGGCGGGGTCATCGCGTACGCGCAGATGGGCGACGCGAACGCGTCGATCCCGACGCCGCAGCCGGTGCTGCCCCGCCCGATGTTCGGCGCGGCCCCGGCCACCGCCGCGGCGACGTCGCTGCACTTCGTCGCGCCGCTCGCGCTGGAGGACGGCCTCGCCGACCGGCTGGCCGTCCGCAGGCGGCTGGCCCCGGTGGCCGACGTCCGCTCACGGCGCAAGGACGCGATGCCCCTCAACGACGCCCTGCCGGACATCCGGGTGGACCCCGACACGTTCGCCGTACACGTGGACGGCGAGCTCATCGAGCCCGCCCCGGCCGAGACGCTGCCGATGGCGCAGCGCTACTTCCTCTTCTGAGAGGTGCGATGGACGGCATGCGCGGAGACCCGGCGGCACTGCTGCTGCTGGCCGACTCCCGGCTGCCCGCGGGCGGGCACGCCCATTCGGGCGGGGTGGAGGAGGCCGTGCGGCTCGGCACGGTCACCGACGTCGACGACCTCGCGCGGTTCCTGCGCGGCAGGCTCGCCACCGCCGGCCTCGTGACCGCGGCCCTGTCCGCCGCCGCCTGCGAACTCGCGGCCGGCGAACCGGACGTCGTCGGGGGGGCCGGTGGGACGGCCGCGGCCGGTTCGCCGGCCCCGCCCGTCCGGCCGTACGCCATGGACGCGTCGTGGCGGACGGGCGGCAACGGCGGGCCGGGTGCGGCGGCGGCCGAGGTCGCGGCGGCGGAGGACCTCCGCCGGCGGCTGTGGCGGCGGCTGGACGACGAGGCCGACGCGCGGACCGCGTCGCCCGCCCAGCGGGAGGCCGCGCGGACCCAAGGGCGGCTCCTGCTGCGCACCGCCCGCCGGTTGTGGCCGTCGCCGGCCCTGGAGACGCTGGCGCGGGCCATCCCGGAAGGTCCGCATCACCCGATCGCGCTGGGCGCCGCCGCGGCGTCCGCGGGCTGCGAGCCCCAGCAGGCGGCGCTGGCCGCCGCCTACACCTCGGTGACGGGCCCGGCCACGGCCGCGGTGCGGCTCCTCGGCCTCGATCCGGTCACCGTCCACCGGCTGCTCGCCGACCTCGCGCCGGCGCTCAACGACGCGGCCCACGCCGCCTGCGCGTCCCTCATGGACACGGTCCTGACGGACACGACGCTCACTGACACGACGCTCGCGGACCCGGCACTCACGGACGCGGCACTCACGGACACGACACTCGACGACGCGGCACTCACGGACACGACACCGGCGGGCCCGGCTCTGAGCGGCCCGGCTTCGAGCGGCCCGGCTTCGAGCGGCCCGGCGGGCATGGACACCCCGCCTGGCAGCGCCGGTCCTCCGCCGGGCGACGCGCCCGGATCCGCCCAGACGGGATGGCGAGGGGGCTGGGCGGGGCTGCCCGGGCACAGCGCGCCGGCCCTCGACCTCCTCGCCGAAGGACACCTGGCCAACCCGATGAAGCTCTTCGTCTCCTGACACCTCCCGAGACGTCCCCCGACGTCGCCGACCGGGCCGCGACCCACGCCGCGGCTCACGAGCAGAAGGGTCCCAATCATGGGCGCCTACCACGACGACCTCCACGACGCGGCCGAGCCGGACGGGCGGGCGCTCCGCCTCGGCATCGGCGGCCCGGTCGGCAGCGGCAAGACGGCCCTGGTGGCGGCGTTGTGCCGCAGCCTCGGGCCCTCCCTGCGGCTCGGAGTCGTGACCAACGACATCTACACCACCGAGGACGCCGACTTCCTGCGCCGGACGGGGGTGATCGACCCCGAGCGGATCCAGGCGGTGCAGACCGGCTGCTGCCCCCACACCGCGATCCGCGACGACATCGCGGCCAACATCGACGCGGTCGAGACGCTGGAGGAGCGGTTCGGGCCGCTCGACCTGGTGATCGTGGAAAGCGGCGGCGACAACCTCACCGCGACCTTCAGCCGGGGCCTGGCCGACCGGCAGATCTTCGTGCTGGACGTGTCCGGCGGCGACAAGGTGCCGCGCAAGGGCGGGCCGGGGGTGACGACGGCCGACCTGCTGGTGATCAACAAGACCGACCTCGCGCCGATGGTCGGCGCCGACCTGACCGTGATGTCCCGCGACGCGGCGGCCGTACGGGAGGGCAGGCCGGTGCTGTTCACCTCGATCAGGGAGGACAGGAGCGCGCACATGGTCGCGCAGTGGGTGACCGACATGGTCGACGTCTGGCGTCACGACCACGGCGTCGCCCACCACCACGGCCTCTCCGCGCACGGTTCCTCCGCGCGGCGTGTCCCGGAAGACGTCTCCCCCGATGGAGTCGCCGCGAACGAGATATCCGTCGACGGGGTCACCGCGGACGACGTCGCGCCGGAGCGGAAGGAGCACGGGGAGCAGCCGTCGCGTCCCGTCACCGCGCCGTGAGCACGGCGGCGGTCACCGCGCGGGCGCTGATCAGGACGAGCATGGCCGACGGTGGCGGCACCCGGCTGGAGACCCTGCGGTCGGACCCGCCGCTGACCCTGCGCCGGACCGGACCGCGCCGGGTGCATCTGGTCTCGACGGGCGCCGGTCCCCTGCGGGGCGACCACCTCGATCTCGGCGTGGACGTCGCGCCGGGCACGTCGCTGGAGGTGTGCTCGGTGGCCGCCACGCTGGTGCTGCCGGGTCTCGCGGAGGCCCCCTCGGTCATGCTGGTGCGGGCGCGGGTGGGGGCCGGCGCGACACTGCGCTTCTCCCCCGAGCCGACGGTGCTCGCCGCCGGGTGCTCCCACCGCCTCGTCGTACGGCTCTCGCTGGCGGAGGACGCGACCGTCCTGTGGCGCGAGGAGATCGTGTTCGGGCGGCACGGTGAGCGGCCGGGCCGCTGCCACGCGAGGTTCGACGCCACCGTCGCCGGACGTCCCCTGCTCCGGCAGAACCTCGTGATCGGCGAGGAGACCGTGGACGGCAGCCCGGCCGTCTACGGAGACGCCCGGTGCGTCGGCTCCACCCTGGTCGCGGGCCCCGCCTGGCGGCCCTCGGCCGGGGACAAGCGGGAGCGGCGGGCGGTGGTCGGAGAAGGCTGGGCCGCGCTCCCGCTCGCCGGTCCCGGCGTGCTGGTCTCCGCCCTGGGCGCGGACGCGGTGCAGCTCAGGCGGCGGCTCGAACACGGCGAGGACGCCGCCAGGTCACACGCGACCGGCTGAACCGTGCCTACAGCTGAAACCGTGCCCACAGCTGAACCGCGCCCATGGACCCTGCCCACCGCTGAACCCTGCCCATGGACCCTGCCCACAGCTGAAGCGCGCCCCCGGCCACCCCGTCCCCGCCGAATCTCCGCCCGGGACCGCACCCGATCCCCGCATCGGGCGGCGCCGGGCCGTAGCCTGGTGATCGTGCCGGAACCCACGCCGCATTCCGCCCCCCGACCGCACCGCACGAGCGTGGCCGGCGCCCTGCGGGCCGCCGGAGTGATCGCCGCGGGATTCGTGCTGGCCGTCGCCGCACTGCTCCCGTGGGCCGGGCTCACGGCCGAGTTCGGCGTGATCGACGCGTCGCTCACCACCGTACGCGGCGTCGACGAGGGCCCCGGGTGGGTGGTCCTGGGCGCCGGGATCGCCGCGATGCTCCTCGGCGTCCTCGGCGCGACGCGTAACTGGCTTTTCACCGGGCTGGCGATCCTGCCGGGCGCGGTCGCGGCGTTCGCGCTGGCGATGTTCCTCGCCGATCCGCGCGACCTGGTGAGCCGGCTCGACTTCCAGGTCTCCGGGCTGCTCCGGGTGCACCCGACGGTCCAGTACGGCTGGTTCGCCGGCCTGCTGGCCTCCGTCGCGCTGGCCGTGCTGGCCTGCGCCGCGCTGCTCCGCCGCCGCTGATCACGCCGCCGACCGTGCAGGACCACCGCCGCGGGCGGCGGGGTCAGTCGTAGAAGCCGAGCCGGCGCAGCTGCTTGGGGTCGCGCTGCCACTCCTTGGCCACCTTCACCCGGAGGTCGAGGTAGACCCGGGTGCCGAGCAGGGCCTCGATCTGCTGCCGGGCGCGGGTGCCCACGTCCTTGAGCCGGGCGCCGCCCGGGCCGATGACGATCGCCTTCTGGGACTGCCGCTCGACGAACATGTGGGCGTACACGTCGAGCAGGTCGTCGCGGCCCTCCCGAGGGTTCATCTCCTCCACCATGACGGCGATCGAGTGGGGCAGCTCGTCCCGCACGCCCTCCAGCGCCGCCTCGCGGATCAGCTCGGCGACGAGCACCTGCTCCGGCGCGTCGGTCAGCTCGCCGCCGACGTAGAGCGGGGGCGACTCGGGCAGCCGCTCGATCAGCACGTCGGCGAGGACGCCGAGCTGCTCGCCGCTCTGCCCGGACACCGGGACGATCTCGGCGAACTCGGCCAGCGCGGACACCGCGAGAAGCTGGTGCGCGATCTGCTCGCGGGTGGCGAGGTCGCACTTGGTCACGACGGCCACGACCGGGGTCTTCTTGACCGCGGCGAGCTTCTCGACGATGAACCGGTCGCCCTTGCCGATGGCCTCGTTGGCCGGGACGCAGAACCCGATGACGTCGACCTCGGTGAGCGTGGACAGCACCAGGCTGTCGAGCCGCTCACCCAGCAGGGTGCGCGGACGGTGGAAGCCGGGGGTGTCGACGATCACCAGCTGGGCGTCCGGCCGGTGGACGATGCCGCGGATGGCCCGCCGCGTGGTCTGCGGCTTCGACGACGTGATCGCCACCTTGGTGCCGACCAGTGCGTTCATCAGCGTCGACTTGCCGACGTTGGGGCGGCCGACGAAGCAGGCGAAGCCCGCGCGGAAACCGCTGGGTTCGGCGTTCACGTCAGATGTACCGGCCCTTCAGCGAGCCGTCCGGGGCGGCCAGGAACAGCGTGCCGTTGCCCATGTCCTCGACGACGGAGACGTCCTGCTCACCGGGTTCGTCGGCCTCGCTGACGATCGCCGCCGCCTCCAGCGACTTCGCGCCGCTGGACACGGCCATGGCCACGGCCGCCTGGAGGGCCGAGAGGCGGAGCGAGGGCAGCGTCACCGTCGTCGCGGCGTACGTGCGGCCCGTCTCGTCACGCACCGCGGCGCCCTCCGGAACGCCCGCGCGTGCCCGCGCCGACCTGGCCAGCGTGATGATTTTGGTGTCCTCGGGGTCCAGCGTCTCTGTCACCCGTCAAGCGTACCGACCTCCCGGACGAGCAACCGGGCCAGTTCGGCCGTACGGGCCGGGTCGGGCGGGGTCAGCCCCGCGTGCACGAGCGTGATCAGCGTGTGGCCGGAGCGGGCGACGACCAGGTGCATGCGGTAGGGGTAGCCGCCGGCCCTGCCCGTCAGCCCGCGGGCGGCGGCGTCGGGACCGCCGATGCCCGGCAGCGGCACCGGCGAGGCCTTCAGGCGGTCGTACGGCGTGCCCGCGTCGGCGGTGGCGCAGCGGATCAGGGCGGCGCGCAGCACGTCGAGGTGCTGGGCCGCCTCGTTCCCGTCGTAGACGGCGAGCCCGACGCCGGCCAGTTCGCCGAGGTGCGGCCCGTCGTACGTGGCGGCGGTCACGGCTGCGGCGCCACCGAGGCCGTCACGCGGAGGCCTGCCCGCCGCGGCGTCGAAGAGGGCGCGGCAGGCGCTCGCGCGGGGGCGGAACGGCGCCCGCCAGGGCGCCCGCGCATGGCTGAAGAAGCCCTCGGGAAGATCCCGCATCGTCCCCAGCACGCCCCTCAGACGCCCCGTGCTCCGCGCCGCCATGGCGTCCCGCGTGGCTCGCGCGCCCGCGTCCTGGGTGGCACGGGCGTCCTGGGTGGCACGGGGGTCCCTGGTCGCACCCGCGTCCGACGTGGCTCGCGCGCCCGCACTGTCCGTGGCGAGGGCGCCGGTCGTCCGGGGAGAATCGCGGATGGCCCGCGCGGTGGTGTACGTCGCGACGCTGGGCCCGGTGGCGAGGGCCAGGAGGCCCGCGACTGCCGCGTGGACGATCCGCATGTCCGCCTCCCCGCCGCTCGGGCGCGTTGCCGGAGGTTGTCCTTCCCCGGACCGGAAGCGGGTAATCACTTTGCGTAACCGATACGGGGCTTCCACCTCGGAAGGTGAAAGCCCCGCACCGCTTACGGATCCCCCACGAGAGTTACCGGTGCGCCGCGAACCCCTCCCGGAGCGCCGGTCTCCCTATGAGGCGCCCCGAACCCCTTCTGGGCGCCTGGGACAACAATGGCAGGGCGCACTTGCAAGCCGCTTAAAGAAGGCTTGCACCCGTCGGCGGGCTCTGCGTCTCCCGCAGCCGGTCACGGGCCACCGAGGCGTAGTCTCTGGCGGGCCGCGCCCCCTGGCCCCGCGTGAGCCCGCTCTCCCGCCGCGCGTAGCGGAGGTCGGCCCGCTCGGCGGCGGTCAGGGCGTACCGCGCCGCCCGCACCGGATCACCGCCCAGCGCGTGGTGGTGCGCGAGCGCCGCCGCCTCGTCCGGGCGCAGCCGTTCGAGCACCGCCGCCACCCGGGCGTGCGTGCGGGCGCGGCGCAGCCGCGGCATCGCGCCGTACACGGTGTCGCGGAGGACCGGGCTGGCGAAGCGAAGCCCGCCGCCGCCGGGTTCGACCAGCAGCCCGGCCAGGAGCGCCACCTCGGCCGCGTCCAGCACAGTGTCCATCGCAGCGTCCTCACCGCCGCCGTGGACGGCCGCGAGCACGTCGAGGTCCACGCCCCTGGCGTGAGCCCCCGGGACCTCGGCGTCGAGCACCGCCGCCTCGCCCAGCACCGTACGCACCCGGGCGGGCAGGACGGCGAGGCGCGCCGCGAGCACGTCGCGAACTCCGGCGGGAACGGTCGTCAGGGCCGCCGCCTCGCCCTCGGCCGCGATCAGGCGCGCGGTCTCCCGGAGGAAGAAGGGGTTGCCCCCGGTCCGCGCGGCGACCGCGGTCAGGGCCGGGCGGGTGACCGGCACGCCGGCGACGGCGGTCACGAGGCCGGCGGCGGCGCCGGGCCGCAGGCCGCGCAGGGCGATCCGGAGCGGTTCGCGCCGGGCGAGCGCCGCCATCGTCCCGGCCAGCCGGCCCGCCTCCTCCTGTCTGAAGGTGCAGACGACGGCGACGGCCGCGCCGGCCGTCGCCGCGACGACCTCCACGAGGGTGTCCAGCGTCTCCCGGTCGGCCCGGTGCAGATCCTCGACGACGAGCAGGATCGGCGCCTCGGCGGCCGCGGCGCGCAGGTGGGCCGCGACCGCCCGCCGCCCGTGGAACCCCTCGCCCCGCACGCTCCCGGCCCGCACGCTCTCGGCCGTGTCGAACGGCACGGCCGTCGTGAGCGTACGGAGGATCTCGGTCCAGGCCCAGCCGGGCGGCGCGCCCCGGGTCGCCGGGCAGCGCCCGATCGCGACCCGCGCGCCCTGCCCCGCCCGGACGGCGGCGGCCTCCTCGACGAGCGCGGTCTTGCCCATGCCCGCCTCGCCACTGACGAGCGCGACGCCCTCGGACCGGTCCAGCAGAAGCGACAGCTCGCTCCGCCGCCCGAAGAGCCGGACGCGGCCCTCCCCGCCTCCGGGCGCCGCCGTGAGAGCCGTCGCGGGGCCCGCTGTGGAGATCTCCAGGAGAACCGCTCCATCGGCCACCGTAGGGACCGCTGGCGACGCTGCCGCCGCGGAGCCCGCTCCGGGCGGTTCCGTGGACGTCGCCGGCGGCACCGCCGCCGCGCCGGGCTCGGCGGGGGTGCCGTGCGGCCCGGTTTCGCGCGTCGCGATGCCGCGGACGGGGATGTCGCCCACGGGTAGGTCGCGTGGGAGACGGGGGCGTGCCGCCTGGTCGTCCCAGCCGGCCGTACGGGCCGGGCCGGGCAGGTCCAGCTCGGGGGAATGGGCGAGGATGCCGGCCTCCAGGCGGCGCAGCGCGGGACCGGGATCGACGCCGAGTTCCGCCACGAGCATGCGGCGGGCCTCGCGGAGCGCGGCGAGCGCGTCGCCCTGCCTGCCCTGCCGGTAGAGCGCGGTGGCGAGCAGCCGCCAGCCCTCCTCGCGCAGCGGATGCTCGGCGAGGTGGGCGCGCAGATCCGCGATCACCGAGCCGGGCGTGCCGAGCGCCATCACCGCCGAGGCCCGCTGCTCGACGGCCGTCGCCCGAAGCTCGTCGAGCCGGGCGATCTCGTTGAGCGCCCAGTCCGCCGACGCGAACTCCAGGTACGCCGGGCCCTTCCACAGGGCGAGCGCCTCCTCCAGCGCGGCGACCGCTGCGGCGGCGTCACCGTCGAGCAGCCGTCGGCTGCCCTGCCGCACCAGGTCCTCGAACCGCCAGGCGTCCACGTGCTCCGCGCGCAGGGCGTACCCCGGAGGCACGGTCACCAGGAGCCTGGCGGGCGTGCGGATCGTCCGCCGCGGCTCCAGGGCCCGGCGCAGATGGGACACGTACGTCTGGATGGAACCGGCGGCGCCCGGGGGCGGCTGGTCTCGCCACAGGTCGCTGATCAGCCGCCCGACGGGCACGACCTGGCCCCGGGCGACCAGAAGGCGCCCGAGCACCGAGCGCTGACGAGGGCCGCCGAACTCGATCGGCCCGTCTTCGCCGATGGCTTGAAGCGCTCCAAGTACGGAGAAGACCGCCATGGGGGGCACATTACAAGGCCGGATATGTCCAGACCAGATTCACTCGTGGTCGGCGCTCGCGGCCACGACCTCGTCGCCGGGAGCGGGCTCCTCACGGCGTACGACGACGGTGCTGATCCGGTTGCGGCGTCCCGCGAGGTTCTCGGCGGTCAGGCGCAGGTCGCCGATCACGGCCTCGGAGCCGGCGATCGGCACCCGGCCCAGGGCGTGCGCCAGCAGGCCGCCGACCGTGTCGACGTCCTCGACCTCGACGTCGGTGCCGAACAGCTCGCCCAGCTCGCCGGCCGGGAGCCGCGCGGTCACCCGGGCGGCGCCGTCGTCGAGCCACTCGATCCGCGGGGTCTCCTGGTCGTACTCGTCGGCGATCTCCCCGACGATCTCCTCGATCACGTCCTCGATCGTGACGAGACCGGCGGTGCCGCCGTACTCGTCGATGACGATGGCGAGGTGGATCTGCCGCGCCTGCATCTCGCGCAGCAGCTCGTCGATGGGCTTGCTCTCCGGCACGTACGTCGCGGGGCGCATGAGCTCGTCCACCCGGACGCCGTCGTCGCCGGTGTCCTGTATGCGGCGGACGATGTCCTTCAGGTAGGCGATGCCCACCACGTCGTCCTCGTTCTCCCCGACGACGGGGACGCGGGAGAAGCCGCTGCGCAGCGCCAGCGAGAGCGCCTGGCTCAGCGTCTTGCCCCGCTCGATGAAGACCATGTCGGTGCGCGGGACCATGACCTCGCGCACCAGCGTGTCGCCCAGCTCGAAGACCGAGTGGATCATCTCGCGCTCGTCGGGCTCGATGACCCTGCGCTGCTCGGCGAGGTCGACCAGGTCGCGCAGCTCCGCCTCGGAGGTGAACGGCCCCTCCCGGAAGCCCTTGCCGGGGGTGAGCGCGTTGCCCAGCAGGATCAGCAGCTCGGGCAGCGGTCCGAAGATCTTGGTCAGGCCGTACACGACCGGCGCGCTCGCCAGGGCGACGGGCTCGGCGTGCTGACGGCCGAGCGTACGCGGCATGACCCCGACGATCACGTAGCTCACCAGGATCATGGCCACGGCCGCCCCGGCGTACGCCTGGCCGCGGTCGCCGAGCCAGTCGATGAACAGCAGCGTCGCGATCACCGTGGCGACGAGCTCGCAGCTCAGCCGCAGCAGGAGCACCAGGTTGAGGTAACGCGGGGGGTCGGCGACGATCGTCTGCAGCCGCACCGCGCCGCGCCGCGCCTCCTTGACGAACTCCTCGGCCCGTACGCGGGAGATGCGGGTCAGCGCGGTCTCCGCGCTAGCGAGGAGGCCGCCGACCACGATGAGGACGACGGCCGAGATCAGCCAGCCGTTGTTCACGGCTTCCGCCGCACCTCCCGCCAGGCGCCGAGGAGCTCGTCCTGCAGCCCGAACATCTCGGCGTGCTCCTCGGGCTCCGCGTGGTCGTAGCCCAGCAGGTGGAGGATGCCGTGCGTGCACAGCAGCTCCAGCTCGTCCTGGGCGCTGTGCCCGGCCTCGGCGGCCTGCTTCTCGGCCACCTGCGGGCACAGCACCACGTCGCCCAGCAGCGCGGGGTCGGGGGACGCGTCCTCGTCCCGCCCGGTGTTGGGGCGCAGCTCGTCCATCGGGAAGGCCAGCACGTCGGTCGGGCCCGGCTCCCCCATCCACTGCTCGTGCAGCTCGGCCATCGCCCCCGCGTCGATCACCAGGATCGACAGCTCGGCCAGCGGGTTGATCCCCATCCGGCCCAGGACGTGCCCGGCGAGCTCGACGAGTGCCGTCTCGTCGACCTCGACGCCGGACTCGTTGGCCACCTCGATGCTCACGGGGTCTCCTCACCCGCCATGGTCGTGCTCACCGCCGGGTGTTCCGCGACCGCTTGTTGATCGCCCGTGGCTCGGAGGCCACCGCGGCGTCGTATCGGCCGTAGGCGTCGACGATGTCGCTCACCAGCTTGTGCCGGACCACGTCCGCGCTGGTCAACCTGCTGAAATGGATGTCCTCGATGCCTTCGAGGATCTGCTGGACGACCTTGAGGCCGCTGTCCTGACCGCCGGGCAGGTCGATCTGGGTCACGTCGCCGGTGACCACGATCTTCGAGTTGAACCCGAGCCGGGTCAGGAACATCTTCATCTGCTCGGGCGAGGTGTTCTGCGCCTCGTCCAGGATGATGAAGGCGTCGTTCAGCGTGCGCCCGCGCATGTAGGCGAGCGGCGCGACCTCGATCGTCCCGGCCGCCATGAGACGGGGGATCGAGTCGGGGTCCAGCATGTCGTGCAGCGCGTCGTACAACGGCCGCAGGTAGGGGTCGATCTTCTCGTAGAGCGTGCCGGGCAGGAACCCGAGCCGCTCCCCCGCCTCGACGGCGGGGCGGGTGAGGATGATCCGGTTGACCCGCTTGTTCTGCAGGGCCTTCACGGCCTTCGCCATCGCCAGGTACGTCTTGCCGGTGCCGGCGGGGCCGATGCCGAAGACGATGGTGTGACTGTCGATCGCGTCGACGTACCGCTTCTGGTTGACCGTCTTCGGGCGGATGGTCCGGCCCCGGGAGGACAGGATGTCCAGGGACAGGACCTCGGCCGGGCGGTCGGTGGCCATCCGCAGCATGTGGATGCTTCGTTCGACGGCGTCGGGGGACAGCTCGGCACCCGAGCGGATCAGCTCCGTCAGCTCCTCGAAGAGGCGGACGACGACGCCGCTCTCCTCGGGACTGCCGGTGATGGTGATCTCGTTGCCCCGTACGTGGATGTCGGCGCTGAAAGCGCCCTCGATGACCCGCAGCAGCTCGTCACCCGACCCGAGGAGGCTGACCATCGGCTGCCCCTCGGGGATGACTACCTTGGCCTGGGTCTGGCTGATGTGCTGTGACTCGGACATGGGCGGCCCTTGCGGCCCTGATCGCCTCCTCGGTTCCCTCTCATGCTACTAGGGCGTCCCTAGCCCGGGGGCCAGGTGAGGCTCCGGCCGCCGAGCACGTGCGCGTGCACGTGGAAGACCGTCTGCCCGGCGCCGGTCCCGGTGTTGAACACCACTCGGTAGCCCGGCTCGGCCACACCTTCCTGGACGGCCACCGCGTGGCAGGCCGTGAGCAGGTCGTCCGCGAGGCCGTCGTCGGCCGCGGCCAGGGCGGCGGCGTTCTCGTGATGGGCCTTGGGCACGACGAGGACGTGTGTCGGGGCCTGCGGGTTGACGTCGCGGAAGGCGAGCGCCCGCCCGGTCTCCAGGACGATGTCCGCCGGGATCTGCCTGGCCACGATCTTGCAGAATAGGCAGTCGGTCACGCGCCTCACCCTAACGGTCGCCGACGACGATTGATGACGGCAATGATCCTCGCGGCTACTGTGGTTGTGCGAGACTTCACCAGACAACCCCCCTAGTGTCGCGCGAGGACACCGCTGGGCCATGCCCTCTAATGATTCGGAAGAACGTAAACCCCCCGGGGATGACGAGCGTCCTATTGACGTGACCACCGAGACCCTCGTGGCCGACAGGTCGTTGGGGACGGTGCCCGTCGGGTGGGATGCCGACATGGCCGTGACGGCGCTCTACAGCGCTCACTATCGGTCACTGGTGCGTCTCGCGGTGCTGCTGGTCCGTGACGTGGCCAGCGCGGAAGAGGTCGTTCAGGACGCCTTCGTCGCTCTCCATGGAGCGTGGCGGCGCCTGAGGGACACCGACAAGGCACTGGCCTACCTTCGCCAATCGGTCGTGAACCGCTCGCGTTCGGTGCTGCGGCACCGCGCGGTCGTCGAGAAGTACGCCCCGAAGGGCCTGCCGGACGCCCCGAGCGCCGAGAACGGCGCGATCGGCGAGCTCGAACGCTCGGCCGTCATCGAGGCGCTCCGCGGCCTGCCCACCCGGCAGCGCGAGGCGCTGGTGCTGCGATACTACGGCGACCTGTCGGAGGCCGAGATCGCGCACGCGATGGGCATCAGCAAGGGCGCGGTGAAGAGTCACACGGCCCGCGGCATGGCCGCACTACGCATGGCACTGGAGCAGTTCTCATGACCTTCCCGCCCGACGACGAGTACGGCGAGTCGCTCCGCCGTGCCCTGCGCGCGGAGGCGGACTCGGTCGTGCCGTCTCCCGAGGGACTCGACATCATCCGCCGGCGCATCGACCAGCGGGGCCTGCGCGGCCTGCGGAACGTGCTGTGGCTGCGGGTGGGCGCCGCGGCCGCCGGAGCCGTCCTCGCGGCGGGCGCGGTCGTGATGCTCGTCCCCGGCCTGCGCGAGCAGGTCGCCGACCGCACCGGTATCGCGGATGTGGGTGACACCCGTGAGCAGGAGCCGCAGAGCTCGACCTGGACGCGCCCGCCCGCCGGCGGGACCGCCTCGCGGCCCGGAGTGGTGATCATCGTCACCACCAGCCCGAGCCCGTCACACGGGCGGACCAGCCCGTCCCCGACGCACCGTCCGGGCCCGGCCACCAGGCCGTCGCCGTCGCCGTCCGACCCCTGCGCGTCGCCCCCGGCACGGGCCGGAGTGGTCGACCCCGACCCGACCCTGCCCGCGACGTGCCCGCCCGTCCAGACGACGCAGCCCGCGCCGCCGCAGGCCACGCACACCGCCGCGCCCTCGTCGGCTCCGCCCACGGCGACCGCCACGCCCTCGGCCACTCCCAGCGCCCCGCCCACGGAGACGGCCACGCCCTACTCGGCCGAGAGCCCCACTCCCTGACCGATGCCTGCGGTCCTCACCAGCGGCCGCAGCGGGCCAGGAGGACGGCCGCCGCGGCCACGCCCGCCGTCGAGGTGCGCAGCACGGTGGGGCCGAGCAGGGCCGGTACGGCTCCCGCCGTGCGGAACCCGGCGATCTCCTCGTCGGTGACGCCGCCCTCCGGGCCGACGATCACCAGGATGTCGCCGGGGACGTCCGGCAGCGTGAGGCGGCTCAGCGGCTCGGCGGCCTCCTCGTGCAGCACGACCGCGAGCGCCGCCGCCGAGACGAGCGAGCGGACCCGCGCGGTCGCGGCCTGCTCGGTCACCTCCGGCAGGTGGAAGCGGCGGGCCTGCTTGGCCGCCTCGCGCGCCGTGCTCCGCCAGCGCGCGAGCGACTTGCCGGCCCGGTCGCCCTTCCACTGCGTGACGCAGCGGGCGGCGGCCCACGGGACGATCACGTCCACCCCGGCCTCGGTCATCATCTCGACCGCGAGCTCGCCCCGGTCGCCCTTGGGCAGCCCCTGCACGACCACCAGCCTCGGCCGCGGGGGCGGCACCTCGTAGCGGCGCAGCACCGCGGCGGTCAGCGCGTCCTTGCCGGCCGACGTCACCGTGCACTCGGCCACCCGGCCCGCGCCGTCGGTGAGGTCGATTCGCTCCCCCGCCCGCAGGCGGCGCACCGACGCGGCGTGCCGCCCCTCGGGCCCGTCGAGGACGATCGTGTCCCCGGTCTCACCGGCCGCCTCCGACAGGAACACGGGAACGCTCACGCCACCCCCTCACGTGAGCGGACCATGTGGTGATCTCCGCTCTGTTCGCTCATCCGGGCGGCCTCACCGGCCGTTGAAGGCGTCCCGCAGGCGGGAGAAGAAGCCCTGCTGGCCCGGGGAGAACTTGCCGGGCGGCCGTTCCTCCCCGCGCAGCTTCGACAGCTCCCGCAGGAGTTCCTCCTGCTGCGGGTCGAGCTTGGTCGGCGTCTCGACGTTCACGTGGATCAGCAGGTCGCCCCGGCCGGTCTCGTTGAGCCGCTGGATGCCCTTGCCGTACAGGGGGATGACCTGACCGGCCTGGGTGCCGGGCCGCACGTCGATGGCCTCCGCGCCGTCGAGGGTGTCGATCGACAGGACGGTGCCGAGCGCGGCGGCGGTCATCGGGATCTGGACGGTGCAGTGCAGGTCGTCGCCCCGGCGTTCGAAGATCTGGTGCGGCCGCTCGACGATCTCCAGGAACAGGTCGCCCGGAGGGCCTCCGCCCGGCCCGACCTCGCCCTCGCCCGCGAGCTGGATGTGCGTGCCGTCCTCGACGCCGGCCGGGATCCGCACCTTGATCGTGCGCCGGGTTCTGACCCGTCCCTCGCCCGAGCACTCCATGCAGGGGTGCCGGATGACGCTGCCGTACCCGCCGCACTGGGGGCAGGGGCGCGACGTCATGACCTGGCCCAGGAACGAGCGGGTGACCTGGGAGACCTCGCCCCGCCCGTGACACATGTCGCACGTGTCGGGGTGGGTGCCGGACGCCGCCCCGGAGCCCTGGCAGACGTCGCAGACCACGGCCGTGTCGACCACGATCTCTCGGGTGGTGCCGAAGGCGGACTCCGCCAGGTCCAGTTCGACCCGGATGGTGGCGTTGCGGCCTCGGCGGGCACGCGAGCGGGGACCCCTCGCGGCGCCGGCGGAACCGAAGAAGGCGTCCATGATGTCGCTGAACGGGAAGCCCCCGCCGAAGCCGCCCGCCCCGGCCGGTCCGCCGCCACTCGCGAACGGATCGGCGCCCATGTCGTACATGCGGCGCTTGCCCGCGTCGGACAGCACCTCGTACGCCTGGTTGATCTCCTTGAACCGCTCCTGGGTCTCCGGATCGGGGTTGACGTCCGGATGCAGCTCACGGGCGAGACGGCGATACGCCTTCTTGATCTCTTCCTGGCTGGCGTCGCGCCGGACGCCAAGGGTCGCGTAGTAGTCGTTGGACACTTATGACCCCGCCAGGATCTGGCCCACGTACCGCGCCACAGCGCGCACCGCACCCATCGTCACCGGATAGTCCATTCGTGTCGGGCCCAGCACTCCAAGCCGGGCCAGTTCCTTGTCGCCCGAACCGTATCCGGCGGCCACGATAGAGGTGCCGCGCAGCCCGCTGTAGGGATTCTCGGATCCGATTCTGACGGTGAGTTCGGACAGCCCGCCGGTCTCGCCCAGCAGGCGCATGAGCACGACCTGCTCCTCCAGCGCCTCAAGCACGTCACGCAGGCCGACGCTGAAGTCGGCGCCCGCCAGATTGGCCGTACCGCCGAAGACGATCTTCTCCTCGTGCCGCTCGACGAGCGTCTCCAGGAGCACGGACATGATGGTCGCCACCACCGGCCTCTCCTCCGGCGGCAGCCGTTCGGGGATGCCGGCCACGGTCTCGGGCACCTGAGAGAGCCAGCACCCGTCGAGGCAGCCGTTCAGCACGGAGCGCAGGTTCGCGATCCGGTCCTCGGCGAGCGCCTCGGGCAGATCGACCACCCGCTGCTCGACCCGCCCGGTGTTCGTGATCAGCACCAGCATGACCCGGCGCTCCGCCAGCGGAACGATCTCCACGTGGCGGACCGACGACCTGGTGAGCGAGGGATACTGCACGACGGCCACCTGCCGGGTGAGCTGCGCGAGCAGCCGTACCGTGCGCATGACGATCTCGTCGAGGTCGACCGCCCCGGCGAGGAACGTCTCGATGGCCCTGCGCTCCGCCCCCGACAACGGCTTGATCTGCGACAGCCGGTCCACGAACAGGCGGTATCCCTTGTCGGTCGGGACCCGCCCGGCGCTGGTGTGCGGCTGCGTGATGTAGCCCTGCTCCTCCAGCGCCGCCATGTCGTTGCGGATGGTCGCCGGGGAGACGCCGAGGTTGTGCCTGTCCGCCAGGGCCTTGGACCCCACCGGCTCGTTGGTGGACACGTAGTCCTCGACGATGGCGCGCAGGACGGCGAGCTTGCGGTCGTCGAGCAATGTGTCACCTCCCTGTGCCCTGGAAACACCGACCCTGGCACTCTGTGTTCCCGAGTGCCAAGTGTACGGCTACCACCGCTCAGCGTGCGATAACGAGCAGACGATCAGGGGCAACACGCCGTGAATCCGGGCGCAACCGGCGGGCCGGCGGCCCGGGATTTGCTAGCGTTCCCCGCATGTACGGGCGGGACGTGCTTTCCGGAGACTGGCGGCGGCCACGGCGGGGGCAGATCCCCGAGATCCCGGCCGAGCCCGACCTCGTGGTCGAGGACGCCGAGGGCCGTTTCTGCGGCGCGGTGGTGGACTGCGACAGGGAGGCCGTGACGCTGGAGGACCGCTTCGGGCGGCGGCGGGTGTTCCCGCTGACCCCCGCCGGGTTCCTCCTCGACGGCAGGCCGGTGACGCTGGTCCGTCCCCAGGCCCGGCCGTCCGGCCCGTTGCGGAGCGCCTCCGGGTCGATCGCGGTCGAAGGGCTGCGCGCCCAGGTCGCCAAGGAGAGCCGCATCTACGTCGAGGGCGTCCACGACGCCGCGCTGGTCGAGAAGATCTGGGGACACGACCTGCGTGTCGAGGGGGTCGTCGTCGAGTTCCTGGAGGGCGTCGACGACCTGCCCGCGATCGTCGGGGAGTTCGGCCCGGAGCCGGGCAGGCGGCTGGGCGTGCTCGTCGACCACCTGGTGCCCGGCTCCAAGGAGAGCCGCATCGCCGCCCGGGTCTCCGGCGCGGACGTGCTCGTCGTGGGGCACCCCTTCGTGGACATCTGGCAGGCGGTCAAGCCCCGGGCGCTCGGCATCCAGGCGTGGCCGGACGTGCCGCGCGGCGTGCCCTGGAAGGAGGGCGTGATCGCCGCGCTGGGCTGGCGGATGGACCCCCAGGAGGCGTGGCGGCACATCCTCGGCCGGGTCACGACCTACGCCGACCTGGAGCCCGAACTGCTCGGCCGCGTCGAGGAGCTCATCGACTTCGTCACAGCCCCTGATCAGTCGGATTGAGGGGTCAGACGGATCAAGGGGTCAGGTCGCGTACGACGGCGTCGGCGAGGAGCCGGCCGCGCAGCGTGAGGACGGCCCGGCCCGCCTTGAACGCCTCGGTCTCCAGCAGCCCGTCCCCCAGCGCCCGCGCGCAGGCCGTACGCGCCTCGGGGGCGAGGTCGGCGAGCGGGAAGCCCGAGGCGAGGCGCAGCTCCAGCATGACGCGCTCGACGGCCCTGTCCTCCGCCGTCAGCACCTCCCGGGCGTGCGCCGGCGAGGTCCCGTCCGCCAGGCGGGCGGCGTACGCGGCGGGGTGCTTGACGTTCCACCAGCGGGTGCCGCCGACGTGGCTGTGCGCCCCCGGGCCCACCCCCCACCAGTCGCCGCCGGTCCAGTAGAGCAGGTTGTGGCGGCAGCGGGCCTCGTCCCCCGCCGCCCAGTTGGAGATCTCGTACCAGCTCAGGCCCTCGGCCGTCAGGGTCTCCTCGGCGATGAGATAGCGGTCGGCCGCCACGTCGTCCTCGGGCATCGGCAGCTCGCCGCGCCGGATGCGGGCGGCGAGCCGGGTGCCGTCCTCCACGATCAGGGAGTACGCCGAGACGTGGTCGGGACCGGCCGCCAGAGCGGCCTTGAGCGAGGCCCGCCAGTCGTCGTCGCTCTCCCCCGGCGTGCCGTAGATCAGGTCGAGGTTGACGTGCTCGAACCCGGCCGCGCGGGCCTCCCGTACGGCCTCGGCGGGCCGGCCGGGGGTGTGCCGCCGGTCGAGGACGGTGAGGACGTGCTCGCCCGCGCTCTGCATGCCGAAGCTCATCCGGGTGAAGCCGCCCTCCCGCAGTTCCTTCAGGTAGGCCGGGTCGACGGACTCGGGGTTGGCCTCGGTCGTCACCTCGGCGCCCGGCCGCAGGCCGAACTCCTCGCCGACGGCGTCCAGGATCCGTACGAGGTCGGCGGCGGGCAGCAGGGTCGGCGTGCCTCCGCCGAAGAAGACGGTCTCGACCGGCGGCGCGGCGTCCCCGAGCACGCGCCGGGCCAGCCGCACCTCCTCGATCGCGGTGGCGGCGTAGTCCCGCTGCGCGGCGCCCGGCCCCAGCTCCGCGGCCGTGTAGGTGTTGAAGTCGCAGTAGCCGCAGCGCGTCGCGCAGAACGGCACGTGCACGTAGAAGCCGAACGGACGGGAGCCGAGCCCGTCGAGGGCTCCGGGCGGCAGCGCGCCGCTCGCGGGGACGGGATCGCCGTCGGGAAGCACGGAAGGCACGCCTCCAGTCTGCCGTCACTCGCGCGGTGCCGTTGACGGGGTGATCGGAGGGGTCTACGATCGGCGCAATTTACAGGAAACTTTCCTATAAGTTGTGCCCGGAGGCCGGCGTGCTCATGAGAAGGACACTCGCCGTGGCGGTCGCCGCCACCCTGGCCGCCGGGCTCGCGCCCGCCCAGGCCCAGGCCACGACGGGCGGGGACCGCTACAAACGGGTGGCGTACTTCATCCAGTGGGGGGTCTACGGCCGGAATTTCCACGTGCGTGACGTGGACGCCAGCGGCGCGGCGGCGAAGCTGACCCATCTCAACTACGCCTTCGGCTTCGTCGGCCCCGAGGGCACCTGCTACTCGGCGGACCCCTGGGCGGACTGGCAGCGCCCGGTGCCCGCCGAGCAGAGCGTCGACGGCGTGGCCGACGCCGACGACCAGCCGCTCAAGGGCAACCTCGGCCAGCTCAGGAAGCTCAAGGCCCGCCACCCCGGCCTCAAGGTCCTCATCTCCCTCGGCGGCTGGACCGGATCGAAGTACTTCTCCGACGCCGTTCTCACCTCCGCCTCCCGGGCCCGGCTCGCCGCCTCGTGCGTCGACCTGTGGCTCAGGGGCGACCTGCCCGGCCTGCCCAGCGGCGCCGCCGCCGGAGTGTTCGACGGCATCGACCTCGACTGGGAGTGGCCCGGCTCCTCCGGAAACGACGGCAACGTCATCCGGGCCGAGGACAAGCAGAACTTCACCCTGTTCCTGGCCGAACTCCGCCGCCAGATGCGGGCCCACGACCGGCGCGCCGAACTCACCGCCTTCCTCCCGGCCGCCGCCGCCAAGATCGACGCCGGTTTCGAGGTGAAGAAGGTCTTCGGCCTGCTCGACTTCGCCACCGTCCAGGGCTACGACCTGCACGGGCCGTGGGAGAACCACACCGGGCACCAGGCCAACCTGCTCACCGACCGCCGCGACCCCGGCCCGGTCAGGTACAGCGTCGACCAGACCGTACGCGACTACGTCGGCCGCGGGGCGCCCGCCCGCAAGATCGTCGTCGGCGTCCCCGCCTACGGCCAGGGCTGGACCGGGGTCACCTCCGGCGGCGACGGCCGCTACGCCCCCGCCACCGGTCCCGCACCCGGCACCTGGGCCGCCGGCAGCGACGACTACAAGAACCTCGTCGGCAAGCCCGGCAGGCGCTACCGCGACCTGCTCACCGGCGCCCTGTGGCTCTACGACGGCAACGAGTTCTGGTCCTACGACGACCCCGCCGTCATGCTGCGGAAGGCCGCGTACATCCGCCTCAAGGGCCTCGGCGGCTCGATGCTGTGGTCCATCGACCAGGACGACGCCGAAGCCTCCCTCACCTCCGCCCTCTACTCCGTCCTGAGGTGATCCGGCCTGGGGAGGGGGCCACCCCCTCCCCAGGCCGTGACGTCAGGAGGTCAGGGGCTGGTGCAGGTGGCGGTGGGGGTGGCCGCGCTGCCGTTGGCGGTGAAGCCGAACGTCGTGGACGCGCCCGCCGCGATAGAGCCGTTGTAGGACTCGTTGGTGACCGTCACCGAGGAACCGGACACGCTCTGCCGGCCGTTCCACAGGCTGCTGATGCTCTGCCCGCCCGGCCAGGTCCACTTCACGGTCCAGCCGTTGACCGCGGAGCCGCCCGCCTGCACCGTCACCTCGGACTGGAACCCGCCGCCCCAGCTGTTGATCGTCTTGATCGTCGCCGAGCATCCGCCGGGAACCGGGGACGTCGACGGCGAGGCCGACGGGCTCGCACTGGGACTCGCGCTCGGGCTCGCACTGGGACTCGCGCTCGGGCTCGCACTGGGGCTGGCGCTCGGGCTGGCGCTGGGGCTGCTCCCAGGGCTGCTGACCCGGTAGACCACCGTGCCGTGCGCCGGAACGCTGGCGGAGATCGTGCCGCTCGTGGTGCTGGTCGCGTTGCTCCAGGCGTCCGTCAGCGTCACCGTGCCGCCGGACTTGCCGATGGCGGAGGTGGTCGTCGAGACCGTGGTGGTCGAGCCGCCCTGGTTGAACAGGGCGACCGCGACGTCGCCGTTGGCGAGCTTCTTGGCGAGCACGCGCCGGGTGCCGTCGTTGGACACCTGGGTGGCCTGCAGGCCCAGCGAGTCCTGGTTGATCGCGATGAGGTTCTTGTTCTTGAGGATCGTCTGCGTCGCCGAGTCCATGGAGCGGATGTCGTTGCCCGCGATCAGCGGGGAGGCCATCATCGCCCAGAGCGCGAAGTGGCTGCGCATCTCGGTGTCGTTCATGCCGCCCCGGCCGATCTCCATCATGTCCGGGTCGTTGAAGTGCCCGGGACCGGCGTACGAGGCGAGCGGGACGGTGACGTTCACGATGTTCTGGATGCCCATGGGATAGCCGTTGGTCTGGCCGGTGTCCCACTTGTTCGTGATGTCCTCGGTGGTGCGCCACATGTTCGCGACGTCGCCCCAGTTGCGCTGCGGGCCCGTCTTCGAGTGGATGCTGTTGGGGTTGATGCTGTAGACGATCGGCCGGCCGGTCGCCTTCAGCGCGTCGCGCATCTTGGCGAACGTCGTGACCTGGTCGTTGATCGTGCCGTTCGGGGAGCACCAGTCGTACTTCAGGTAGTCGACGCCCCACGCCGCGAACTGCCGGGCGTCCTGCGCCTCGTGGCCCTGGCTGCCGGTCGCGCCGGGATAGCTGTTGAAGTACTGCGCGCAGGTCTTGTCCACGGGCACCTGGTAGATGCCGAACTTCAGGCCCTTGTTGTGCAGGTAGTCGCCGAGCGCCTTCATCCCGCTGGGGAAGCGGGAGGGGTCGCCCTGGATGTTGCCCGACGAGTCGCGGTTGGGGTTGAACCAGCAGTCGTCGACCACCACGTACTGGTAGCCGAGGTCGCGCAGGCCGCTGTTGACGATGGCGTCGGCCATCCCCCTGATCAGCGACTCGTTGATGTTGCAGCCGAAGGTGTTCCAGCTGTTCCAGCCCATCGGCGGGGTCCTGGCCACCCCGTTCTCCAGTGCCTGCGCCGGGCTCACGGTGGTAAGCGCCACGGCGCCCGACGCGAGGGCCAGCGCCGCCGTGACGGCGGGGACCAGCGTCGTGCGGATGCGTTTCCTGTCCATCGGCATCGCTCCTCAGCGGGTGCGCTTCAACTGACGGGGATGTTAGCGTTAACAACCGCCCGTGATCGTCGCCGATCACGTGCCGGCCGTTGCGTATCCCATTGGCGAAGGTCCGGTGGCGGCCGCGGACGGCGCCACGGCGCGGAGCCAATCCCATGCGCGGGGAACGGTCAAGACACCCGTGTGCGCGATGCCGGGGCACGAGCCGGGGCCGCACCGGCCTGATCTGGGCGCGGGAGCCCGAGGCGGGCCGCCCGGCCGTGGAGCACCGGCTGTAACTTTCACCTCCCGCCCGTCCGGCGAGAGGCGACCGGCTCACATGCTCGCGCGCCCGCCGTCACACCGTACGGCCGAGGTAGGCGAGGAGGCGCCGACGCGCACGATGGAGATCAGGAAGCGGGGGCCTCGGTGCGGCTTCCGAGCACGCGCTGGGCGACCCTGTCCCACTTGTCGCTGCGGCCGGGCTGGGCGAGGATCCGCCGCAGCAGGTCCCCGTCGCCGTGGTAGGCCCGGAACGCCTCGCCGATGGTCACGCCGTCCGCGGGCCGGTCCAGCACCTCGATCTCGTCGCCGGCGCCGAGTTCGCCCTCCTCGATCACGCGGAAGTACGCTCCCGTGCGGCCCGCCTCGGTGAAGCGCCTGACCCAGCCGCGCTCGTCGAGCCAGTTCCGGAACACGACGCAGGGGATGCGGGGATAGGTGACCTCCAGGACGGCGGTGCCGACCCGCCAGCGCTCGCCAAGGAGCGCCCCGGTCAGGTCGGCCCCCGATGTCGTGAGGTTCTCCCCGAACCGGCCGTCGCGCAGGTCCCGGCCCATCCGGGGCTCCCACCAGTCGTAGTCCTCCCGGGCGTACGCGTACACCGCCTGGTCCCGGTGCCCGTGGTTGGCGGTGTCGGCGCGCTCGTCCCCCGCCAGGCCGTTCCCGTGTACGGCGACGCGCCCCTCGGCGCGGCGCTTGTCGATGGCGGTACGCCGGAGGTCGCCGGCCCATTCCGCGTCGGCGGCCCGGCCCACGTTCACAGAGAGGATGCGCATGGCCAAACGTTAACGGATGGTCATGTTTCCGCGCGATCCCATTAAGTTGTCATGAAACCAGACAGGGAGTTACTTCTTGGTCTTGTCCGGGGCCTCGGACGAGAGGGCGGCGACGAAGGCCTCCTGGGGGACCTCCACGCGGCCGACCATCTTCATCCGCTTCTTGCCCTCCTTCTGCTTCTCCAGCAGCTTGCGCTTCCGGCTGATGTCACCGCCGTAGCACTTGGCGAGGACGTCCTTGCGGATCGCGCGGATGTTCTCGCGGGCGATGACGCGGGCGCCGATCGCGGCCTGGATCGGGACCTCGAACTGCTGCCTCGGGATCAGCTCCTTGAGCTTCTTGGCCATCTCCACGCCGTAGGCGTACGCCTTGTCGCGGTGGACGATGGCGCTGAACGCGTCGACGGTCTCACCCTGGAGCAGGATGTCCACCTTGACCAGGTCGGCCGCCTGCTCGCCCGACGGCTCGTAGTCGAGCGAGGCGTACCCCCGGGTCTTGGACTTGAGCTGGTCGAAGAAGTCGAAGATGATCTCACCGAGCGGCAGCGTGTAGCGGATCTCGACCCGGTCCTCCGACAGGTAGTCCATGCCCTGGAGCTGCCCGCGGCGGCCCTGGCACAGCTCCATGATCGCGCCGATGAACTCGGCCGGCGCGAGCACCGTGGCCTTCACCACCGGCTCGTAGATCTCGCCGATCTTGCCGGCCGGGAACTCCGAGGGGTTGGTGACGACGTGCTCGTTGCCGTCCTCCATGATCACCCGGTAGATGACGTTGGGCGAGGTCGAGATCAGCGACAGGTTGAACTCGCGCTCCAGCCGCTCCCGCACGATCTCCATGTGCAGCAGGCCGAGGAAGCCGCAGCGGAAGCCGAAGCCGAGCGCCGCCGACGTCTCCGGCTCGTACACGAGCGCGGCGTCGTTCAGCCGCAGCTTGTCGAGGGCCTCGCGCAGCTCGGGATAGTCGTCGCCGTCGATCGGATAGAGCCCCGAGTAGACCATCGGCTTGGGATGCTCGTAGCCGCCCAGCGCCTCCGCGGCGGGCTTGAGCGCGTTGGTGACCGTGTCGCCGACCCGCGACTGGCGGACGTCCTTCACGCCGGTGATCAGGTAGCCCACCTCGCCGACGCCGAGGCCCCGGTCGGACGGCATGGGCTCCGGCGAGATGACGCCGATCTCCAGCAGCTCGTGCTGGGCGACCGTCGACATCATCAGCACGCGCTCACGCTTGGACAGGTGCCCGTCCACCACCCTGACGTACGTCACCACACCCCGGTAGGTGTCGTACACGGAGTCGAAGATCAGCGCGCGGGCGGGGACGTCCGGGTTGCCGACGGGCGCCGGGACGTGCTCCACGACGTGGTCGAGCAGCTCCTTGACGCCCGCACCGGTCTTGCCGGACACGCGCATCACGTCGCCGGGGTCGCACCCGATGAGGCCCGCGATCTCCTCGGCGTACTTGTCGGGCTGCGCGGCGGGCAGGTCGATCTTGTTGAGCACCGGGATGATGTGCAGGTCGGCGTTCATGGCCAGGTAGAGGTTGGCCAGCGTCTGTGCCTCGATGCCCTGCGCCGCGTCGACCAGGAGGATCGCGCCCTCGCACGCCTCCAGCGAGCGCGACACCTCGTAGGTGAAGTCGACGTGGCCCGGTGTGTCGATCATGTTGAGGACGTGGCCGTTCCAGGGCAGCCGCACGGCCTGCGACTTGATCGTGATGCCCCGCTCCCGCTCGATGTCCATGCGGTCGAGGTACTGCGCACGCATCGACCTGTCGTCCACGACGCCGGTGAGCTGCAGCATGCGGTCGGCGAGTGTCGACTTGCCATGGTCGATGTGCGCGATGATGCAGAAGTTGCGGATCAACGCGGGGTCGGTCTGGCCAGGCTGAGTGCGCACCGGAGTCCGTTTCAACAGGGTGTGGTCATACAGGTTTCGAGTGACTGCTGGTCGATCGGGCCGCCCTCGCCTCGCGCTCGGCGGGCCCTCTCTCGGCTGGCGGACCAGCCACCCTCCATGGTGGCATGTCCGGGTGCTTGCCTTGACCACCAGACGGACCATCAGACGCGTTCTCCGCTGGACCGCCCTCGTCGCGGCCGTTCCGCTCGCGCTCGGCCTCGCGGCGGCGGCCGCGCTGCGCGTCCAGTTCGCCGGGACACCCGCCGCCTGGACGCGGACCACCGGGCACGACGCCCTGTGGATGGGCCACGCCTGGGTGGACGGCCGCCGCACGGAGGCCGACGTCCGGGCCCTCGCCGTACGGCTGCGCGCGAGCGGGATCAGGGACGTCTACGTCCACAGCGGGCCGTTCAAGTACGACGGGACCCTGCCGCCAGACCGCTACGCCAACGCCGGAAATTTCCTGAAATGGTGGCGCAAGAATCTGCCCGGTGTCCGGGTGTCGGCCTGGCTCGGCCAGACGGTCAACGACAACGGGAAGGCCCACCTGAGCCTGGCCGACGCGGCGACTCGGGCCCGGATCGTGGCGGGCGCCCGTGACCTTGTCACCCTCGGCTTCGACGGGATCCACTACGACTTCGAACCGGTCTCCGACGGGGACGGGCCGTTCCTCGGCGTGCTGCGGGAGACGCGGCAGGCCATCGGCGCCCGGCTCCTGTCGGTCGCCACCCAGCAGATCGAGCCGCTGACCGGCATGCGCGCCCCCACCGCCCTGGCGATCGGACACGACAAGTACTGGACGCCGGACTACTTCCGGCAGGTCGTCGGCCTGACCGACCAGGTCGCGATCATGACGTATGACTCCGGGACGCCCCTGCCGTCCCTGTACGGCGGCTACGTCGCGCGGCAGACCTCGCTCGCCCTCGATCTCGTGCCCGAGGACAAGACCCTCCTCATCGGGGCGCCCGCCTACCACGACCACGGCATCGCGTACCTCGACTACGCCGAGAGCGTCGAGGCAGCGGCCGAGGGCGCCCGGCTGGCGCTCGGCGAGCACGGGCCTCGCACCGAGTTCGGCCTGGCCCTGTACGTCGACTTCGCGGCCACGGAGGAGGACTGGAGGGAGTACGAGACGGCCTGGGTGCGCGGAGGAGCCGGAGGAGGGTCCGCCGAGTCGCTCGGGCGGGCCGATGTGCGGACCCCGGCCGTCGTGCCGCGATAGCATGAACACAGGGCGGCCCGTCGTCGCGGATTTGAGCGATGGCCCGGGCTGTTGGTATCCTGTCCAACTGCGTGTGGCGCGCCCTCTCACGAGCCCGCGCGCCCCATCCGACCAAGACTTAACACTGAGGCTTTCTTCGTGGCGAACATCAAGTCCCAGATCAAGCGGAACCGGCAGAACGAGAAGCGCCGGCTGCGCAACAAGGCCGTCAAGTCGTCCCTGAAGACCGCGGTCCGCAAGTTCCGCGAGGCCGCCGACCAGGGCAACGTGGACGACGCCCTCGTCGCGCTCCAGGCCGCGTCCCGGCAGCTCGACAAGGCCGTCAGCAAGGGCGTGATTCACAAGAACCAGGCCGCCAACCGCAAGTCCGCGATCGCCAAGCGCGCCGCGGCTCTGCAGGGCGCCAAGTAGTTCCGCACCGAGCGCACGCCGCATCTTCCCTGATCGGAAGATGCGGCGTTTTCGCGTTCCCGGCGCCCGCCCCTCGGCCTTTTCCCGCAATGAGTACCGCAATCGAGGCCTCCTCCGGCGGGGCCCTGCGGTGAGGCCGCTCGCGTGTAGGAGAGGCCCCGATGGGTGGCCCCGTTGACCGGCTGTCGCCTCGCTCCGCCCGCGAGTGTGTCAGCGGGCGGTGCGGCTGGCGACGATCGTGTGGATGGCCTTCTCCAGCGCGTACCCCGGGTCGGCGCCGCCACCCTTGACCTGCTCGTCCGCGACGGCGACCGCCTGGAGGGCGGCGGAGATGCCGTCAGGGCCCCAGCCGCCGAGCTGGCGCTTCACCCGGTCGATCTTCCACGGCGGCATGCCCACGTGACTCGCGAGCTGGCCGCCGCGGAGGTTGCGGGGCGCGCCTCCCACCTTGGCGAGCGAGCGCAGGCCCCCCGCCAGGGCGCTGACGATCAGCACCGGAGCCACGCCCGTCGCCAGGGCCCAGCGGACCTGCTCCAGCGCCTCACCCAACCGGCCTTCCACGGCCAGATCCGCGATCGTGAAACCGCTGACCTCGGCCCGCCCCCGGTAGTACTTCGCGACCGCCGCCTCGTCGATGTTCTTGCCCTGCGTGTCGAACGCGAGCTGGCCGCACGCCGCCGAGAGCTCCCGCAGGTCGCTGCCCACCGCGTCGAGCAGCGCCTGCGCGGCGGCGGGCGAGATCGTGCGGCCCTCCCTGCGGACCTCGGCCTTGATGAAGTCGAGCCGCTCCCCCGCCTTGGTCGGTTTGGCCACGGTCACGACGTCGGCGCCCGCCTTCTTCACCCCGTCGACCAGCGCCTTTCCCTTGGCCCCGCCGGGATGGGCCAGCACCAGCACCGCCTCGTCGGCCGGGCGCGCGGTGTACTTCACCACCTCGGCGACGACGTCCTTGGGCAGGTCCTGCGCGGCGCGGATCACGATGACCGACCTGTCGCCGAACAGCGAGGGCGAGGTGAGTCCGGTCAGCTCCCCGGGCTCCACCTTGCCCCCCTGGAGGTCGTGCACCTCCGCCCCCGGGTCCTCGGCGCGGACCGCCGCCACGACGGCCCGGACCGCCCGATCGGCCAGGAACTCCTCGTCGCCGACGATCAGGGTCACGGGTGCTGCGTTCGCCATGGCACGCAGCATGCCACGCCGGCCCGGCGCCGGCACACCCGGCGCCCGGCGCGTTCGCGGCGCCATCCGCCGTCTGGCGGCACACCCGGCGCCCGGCGCGCTCGTCGCGGCCCCGCATCGGCCGTCCGGCTCACGCCCGATGGGAGCGAGCCGGGCGGCCGGGCGACGAGCACCCCGCCGCGGCCGTCACCGGAAGCCCCCCATCGACGTCACCGCCGGCATGGCCGGGTTCGCCCGCCGAGATGCTCGATGCTAGGCCCGGGTGGCCGCGGTGCGACCCCGGGCCTGGCCGGCCGGCGTCTGGGCGGCGGTCTCCCTGGCCTTCTCCCGCTCCTCCATCTCCTGCGTCCGGCGAGCTGTCCTGGAGAGGTCCTCCAGCTCGTGCGCGGTCTCCTGGAACTCCTGCGCGGCCTCCCTCGTCATCCTGCCGACGAGCCTGCGGCCGCGAAGAGCCATGTCCTCGTAGACCTCGTTGGCTTTGGCGATGGCGTAGGGGCCCACGCCGGCGAGGGCGCAGAATGGCTTGGACATCGTGATCCTCTTGACCGGTGTCGTCACTTGGTCACTCTCCGTTAAGTTCGCTCTGGCGAGGCTGCTCGGTTCCGTCTGTCTTGGTCAGGGGAGGAACGGCACGTCCTCATCGGCAGGCGGAACGGGCCGGTGCTCTCCGGGTTCCGCCGCCGGGGCCATGCCTGGAGTGCGCGCCCGCTCCCCGACAGGCGAGCGCACACCGGCACCATCCCCGCACTCGTCCCAAGGACACCGGGCAGGAAAGCAAGCGCGGATCAAAGAGCGGCGTCGAAGGCCCCCGCGGCACAGCCGATGTCCAGCCGGCAGCGGGGGTCATCTGCCGCGTACTACCACGGCGAGACGACCGTGGTCGGCGACGACCGCGATGTCTCCCGACAGGTCCGTGCGGTAGGGACGCATGCCGAGGCCGCGCAGGCGGCGGAGCGTCACCTGGGCGGGATGCCCGTAGTCGTTGACCGCGCCGACGCTGACGAGGGCGGCCCGGGCACCCGTGGCGGCGAGGAACGCCGGCGCCTGCCGGGACGATCCGTGGTGGGGCACCTTCAGCACGTCCACCCGGGGGACGCCACTGCGCAGCAGGGCCTCCTGCGCCTCCGTCTCCAGATCCCCGGCGAGCAGAGCCGCGCCCAGGGGCGCTCCCTGGTCCCCTCGCACCCCCGATGCGCCCTCCGCCTCCTGTGCCTCACCTACCTGTGCCCCGCCTTCCTGTGCCTCACCTACCTGTGCCCCCTCCGTCGCAGGGGTGACCAAGGCCCCTGGCTCCCCCGAGGGGCCATCGGGCTCTCTGACCGTGTGGGCTGTGGCCGTTCGCGGCGGGCCGGACCAGCGCACGAGCAGCACGACGCTGGCGTTGTTGGCGATGGAGCCCTCTCCGGTGCCCTGGGGCACGGCGCCGGGCTCCGGCGCCAGCACGGTGATCTCGGTGGGCCCGAACCGCCACCGCATGCCGCGCACGGCCCGCCACTCCGGGATCCGGGCCGCCTGGAGTTGCCGCGAGACCCGGCCCGCCTCCCCTTCGGGCACCCGGCCCGGGCTGACCACCACCGCACCGACCGCCCGGCCCCGCAGCACGCCCGGGAGCCCGCCGACATGGTCGAGGTGCGGGTGCGTGAGGATGACGAGCGGCACCTGCCGCACGCCGAGGGCACGCAGGCAGCGGTTGGCGGGGGCGGGTGCCGGTCCCGCGTCCACCACCACCGCCCGGCCGGGACCGGCGGCCAGCACCAGGGCGTCTCCCTGCCCCACGTCACAGGCGACGAGCAACCATCCGGGCGGCGGCCACGGCGAGACCACCGGCACGGCCACGAGAGCGGTGAGCAGCGCCCCCGCCGCGAGCGCGGCCGCGAAGCGCCTTCGTGCGCGGCCCCGGAGGACGACCCAGCCCACCAGGGCCACCGCCGCCAGCGCGGCCAGGCCCGGGGCTCCCCCCGGCCACTCGGCGGTGGCGAAGGGAAGGTCGGCGGCCCGCCGCGCCACGGCGGTGATCCAGCCGACGGCCCATCCGGCCGGACGCACCAGCAGCCGGGCCAGGTCCATGCTGATCGGGGCGGTCACCGCGGCGGCGAACCCCAGCACGGTCGCCGGGGCGACGGCGGGTTCGGCGAGCAGGTTGGCCGGGACCGCGGCCAGGTCGAGCCGCCCGGACATCAGCACCAGCAGGGGCGTGACCGCCACCTGCGCCGCGACCGTCACGGCCAGCGCCTCGGCGAGCAGCCGGGGCATACGGGGCATACGGCGCTCCAGACGATCCCGCCAGCGCGGCGCGAGGACGAGGATGCCGCCCGTGGCGACGACCGACAGCGCGAACCCCCACTCACGGGCCAGCCAGGGATCGAACACCAGCAGCCCGAGCACGGTGGCGGACAGGGCGGCCAGACCGTCCCTCGTGCGGCCCGTGCCGAGGGCGAGGGCGGCGACCATCCCCATGACGAGAGCGCGCAGCACGCTCGGCGACGGCCTGGCCACGATCGAGAAGGCGAGCATCGCGATGACCGCGACGACCGCCCGGACGGCGAGGGGCAGCCCGGCGAGGCGGCTCAGTGCGAGCACCGCGCCCGCGACGATGGCCAAATTGGTCCCGGATACCGCGGTCAGGTGGCTGAGGCCCGCCGTCGTCATGTCGAGGCGCACCTCCTCGTCCATGCGGGACACGTCGCCGACGACCAGTCCCGGCAGCAGGCCGCGCTGATCCTCCGGCAGCACGTCGCTCGCCTCGCGCAGTCCCGCGCGCAACACCTCGGCCGCACGCTGCACGGCGGACGGGACGCCGATCGGTTCGGGCGGCCCACGGACGAGCAGCACCGCGGCGACCGGCTCGCCCGATCTCGCCGGGCTCAGCCTTCCGCGTAGCCGGACCCGCTGGCTCGGCAGCAGTGCGCGCCATCCGGCGGCGGGACCCAGCAGCACGACGGGGACGTCCACGGCGTACCGCTCCCGAAGGGCAGACACGAGCAGGAGCCTCGCCCGCACCACGGCCGTGTCGCGGCGTGTTACGCCACCCGGGTGCGGCCGGATGCGCGGGTCGTCGGTGATCTCCGCCTCCACGGAGACCGCCGCCTCACGCCGGGCCAGATCCGGCACCGGCCCGGTCGTCACCCCGTGCACCCTGAACGCCACCACGGTCGCGGTCACCGCCACGGACGCGAGCACGGCGAGCCCGGCCCGTGCGGCGGCGCCCGGCCCTCCCGCCCGCCGCCGTCGCCGGGACGCCGTCGTCCGGAGGACGGCGGCCGCGCCGGCGGCGGTCAGCGCCACCGCCACCCCGATGACGACCGGGCAGGTCAGCAGCACGACCGCCGCGAGCCACGCGGCCAGCGCCGGAGCCACCAGAGCCACCGGACCCGCGCCTCCCGGACCCGAGCCCACCAGACCCGAACCTCCTGGACCCGAACCTCCCGGACCCGAGCCCACCAGACCCGAACCTCCTGGACCCGAACCTCCCGGACCCGAGCCCACCAGACCCGAACCTCCTGGACCCGAGCCCACCGGAACCGTGCCTGCCGGACCGGTACTTGCCGGACCGGTACTTGCCGGACCGGTACTTGCCGGACCGGTACTTGCCGGGCTGCTCCGGTCGGCGCGGCCACCGGCCTCGGCCCTGGGCAGGCCGGGCTCGCCTCCGCCGTCCCCCGAGGACGACGCCCTGTGGAAGGGCGTCTCACCGAAGACGGCCGGAAGGGCGGTGGAGAGATGGCGGAAAGGCTCGGCGGGCATCAGACGGTGACCTTGTCGCGGAGCTCGGCGAACTTCCGCTCCCCGATGCCGGGAACGTCCTTCAACTGGTCGACGCTCTGGAAACCCCCACGTGCGTCCCGGTAGTCGACGATGCGTTGCGCGATCACGCCCCCGACCCCGGGCAGCGCGTCGAGTTGCCCGGCGGTGGCGGTGTTGAGGTTGACGACGACGCCTCCCGGCATCGCCGCCCCTTCCGGCGGGGCGTCCGGACCGGCCGCCGCACCGGACGGGGCGGGGCCTCCGACGGTGATCTGCTCGCCGTCCACCACATGCCGGGCGAGGTTGACGCCGCCCGGGCTCGCTCCCTTGCGGAGGCCCCCCGCGGCCTCGATCGCGTCCGCCACCCGCGCGCCTGGCGGAAGGACGAAGACTCCCGGCCTGCGGACCCTGCCCGTGACGTAGACCACGGCCCGCGTCGCCGGGCCGGACGACGGACCGCCGAATCCGCCCACTCCAGGCGTGTAGGCCGTCGCGCCCGGCTCACCGGCCTTCGTCCGGTCCGGACCCCGATCCGGATCGTGACCCGCACCTGGACCCGTTCCGGGGCTGGAGAGCGCCGCGGAACGGGCGCCGGGGCCGGACTCCAGACCGGCGGCCGGGAGCGGCGGTGCGACGGGTTCGGCCACCGCACGCGACCGCCACACGACGACTCCGGTGACGACCGCGGCGAGCAGACCGATGGCCACCAGCACCCGCAGGCCCGGCACCCCCGGATCCATCCACGCCAGAGTCCGGCCCAGCGACGTCCGCTCCAGGGCCCCCAGGACGGGCATCCCTCGGCCGATTCGGTGCGGCGCTTGCCCGGACGCCGTCCGCTCCGGTTCCTCCGGGCCCGGCACCTCATGGTCAGCTCTGCCAAGCGCCCGGCCCGACATCGTCCGCTCCGGCGCCTCCTGACCCGCCACCCTCTGGTCAGCCCCGCCGAAAGCCCGGCCGGACGTCGTCCGCTCCGGCGCCTCCTGACCCGGCGCCCTCTGGTCAGCCCCGCCGAAAGCGCTGCCGAAAGCCCGGCCGGACATCGTGCGGGGCCGCGCTTCGGCACGCCCGGCCGCGGGCGGCGACGGCGGCCCCTCGTACGGCGCGGACTCCCCGGACGGCTCGCCGTCCTCCTCCTCCGGCCGCGAGACCGTCCCCCGGTGATCCCGGTGATTCCACCCGCGGGCTTTCTCCGCCAGGTAGGGGGCGCCGAACGACGGCGGCGGGCCAGGCGGGGACGGCACCGATCGCAGGCGCGCGGACGGCGGGACCGGATCCGCCGGTCGCAGCAGCCCACGCAGGCGGGACTCACCGACCGCGACATCGCGTACGGCTCCGCGGAACTCCTTGCTCAGCACGCCAAGGACGGTAGACACACGGCGTACACCCGGCGGATCCCGAACGTGGTTCTGTGGACAACCATCGGACCCGGCCCCGGCGCTGCGAAAAAGCGCCGCCCACGCGACGCGGCGCCCCAGCACTACGGACACGCGGCGTGGGAGGGCGGCGCCCGGCGTACGGCGTGGATCAGTCCGCGACGCCGGGGGCGATGGTGACGCCGAGCACTCCGGGCCCGGTGTGGGCGCCGAGGACCGGCCCGATCTCGACCACCCACATCCGTACCAACCTGGGCAGCCGCGCCGTCAGGCCCTTCATCAGCGCCTCGGCCCGCTCGGCCGCCATCAGGTGCTGCACCGCGACGTCGACCGGCCGTTCGCCGGCCTCCTCCACCACCAGGTCCTCCAGGCGGGCGAGGGCGCGGCTCGCGGTGCGGACCTTCTCCAGCACGGTGATCTCGCCGTCGGCGAGACGCAGCAGCGGCTTGATCGACAACGCCGAGCCCAGGAGGTTGGCCACGCGGCCGATGCGTCCGCCACGACGGAGGTATTCGAGTGTGTCGACGTAGAAGACCGTCTCGGAGGCGGCGGCCCTGCCGCTCGCCACAGCGGCCACCTCGGCGGCGGGGGCTCCCGCTCCGGCCGCCCGGGCGGCGGCGAGAACCGCGAACCCCAGTCCCATCGCGATCGACCGGCTGTCGACCACCTGGACCGGTACGGGCGCCCCCCGGGCGGCGAGGCGGGCGGAGTCGACGGTGCCGGACAGCGCACCGGACAGATGGACGGAGACGATCTCGGTGGCGCCTGCGGCGGCCGCCCGCTCGTACGCCTCGGCGAACCGCGCGGGAGACGGGCGGGAGGTGACGATCGGCGAGCGGCCCTGCAGGGCGTGCGCGAGAAGCCCGGCGTCGAACGGGGTCACGTCGTCGATCTCGTGGTCCCCGAGGATCACCTGAACCGGTACGACGGTCACGTTCCATCTACCGGTCGCCTCTGCGCCGAGATACGCCGTGGAGTCTGTGACGACCGCGACGGATGGTGACATATCGCGAGATTACCCGGCGGTGATCGCCCTAGCCTGGCCGAACTTCGTCTCCTACTCGCAACTCGCCGAGATTCGTGGGCACCAGGCGGACGCCGAACCAGGTGTTTCCGTCCCAGCGGCGGTGTTTGGCCAGGGTGCGCAGGGGCTCCTTGCCGCGCTCCTGAGTGGTCGGGTCCCAGATTGTGGCGGCGCAGCGGTCGCACAGCACCGAGACGCGGCAGTCGATCTCGCCGATGCGGACCGACGTCCAGGCGTCCTCCGCGAAGGGTTCCGCGCCCTCGACGATGAGGTTGGGCCGGAAGCGGGCGACGTCGAGGGGGTCCGGGGGAGGCTCCTGGCGTTCCATCGCGCCTTCGGCGATCCAGTCGTCCAGGCGCCGGAGCGAACTCCTGGAGACGAGATGGAGGGGCCCGTCCCAGAGGCCGCCGGTGTGTGCGGCGAGGGTCCGGCGTTCGGGTTCGTCCAGCCAGACGAGGCGGGCGGGCTGGCCGAGCAGGCGGGTGAACCATTCGTGGGCGTCGGCGTGGGCGAGCACGGCTCGGTCGAGGGTGGAGCAGCTCAGCGAGATCGTGTCGCCGGCGGCCGGGGGAACCTTGAGTTCGCCCATGTCCTTCGCCGACAGGTGGAGGCCGCCTTCGGGCGTCTCCACGGCCGAGACCGAGAGGAGCCGGGGGTGTTCGCCCACCCAGATCAGTTCGCCCATCGGGTCGACCACACCCCAGCGGCGGTCGCCCTCCAGACCCCAGGGCAAGACCTTGGCAGAGAGGCGGGGAATGCCTTTGCCGGACTTGATGGGGTAGGTGCGGATCTCGGCGAGTTCCATTGGACAAGGATAGAAGAAAGCGCTCTCTCGGGGTACGGGAGCGTGTCCACGGGGTGCCGGGGCGGGGTCTTCGACCCCTCTGAAATGTGCGTTTCCCGTGCTCTTCGACGTGGCGGCGGGGACCGTCCGCCGGCAGTCCGGGAACCGCTTTCCGTGAAACTCTCATCGCGGGCGCCGCCGGAGGACTCGGCGTGCCGGTGGCGCAGCGCCTCCCCGGCCGGGCCGGGCGCGCCGGCGCCGCCCGCAACATGCTCACAGCCCGGGCCTTACCGCGCGAAACTCAATGCGTAGGACGCTACGCGCGAAGAACTCAATGCGCAGGGCTCAGCGCACAGGACGCTACGCGCGAAGAACCCAACGCACAGAACTCAGTGCGCAGAGCTCACTGTACGGGGACGCCGCCCCGCCAGACGCGCCGCGGCTTCAGGCCGAACGACCAGGCGAAGGCGCCCTCGTGGTCGGCGTCCCACTGCACGATGTCGGCGAGACGGCCGGGGGCGAGGATGCCGCGGTCCGGCGCGCCGAGAACCTGGGCGCCGCCCAGCGTGGCCGCCCGCAGCGCGTCGCCGACGCTCATCCCGAACGCCGCCACGGCCAGGCTGATCACCAGGGACATGGAGGTGATGCCGCAGTGGCCGGGGTTGTGGTCGCTGCCGAGCGCCACGGGCACGCCCTGGGCCAGCATCCGGCGCACCGGCGGGAGATGCCCCACCTGGAGCGCCGCGCCCGGGCAGACGACCGCGGGCACGCCGTACCTCGCCATGAGGGCGATGTCCTCGTCGGAGGCGTGGTGGAGCAGGTCGGCGGAGGCGCAGCCCATCTCGGCGGCGAGCTGGACGGCGCCGCGGCGGTTGTACGCGCCGGCGTGGACGCGCGGCAGGAGCCCGACGTTGCGGCCGGAGGCCAGCACCCAGCGGGCCTCCTCGGCGGTGAAGTGACCGTCGTCGCAGTAGACGTCGACGCTGTCGGCCCCGGCTCCGGCGGCGTCCGCGCACCAGGAGGCGACCGCCTCGACGTAGTCGCGCTGACGGCCGAAGTATTCGGGCGGCACCACATGGGCGGCCAGGAACGTGACGTGGACCCGCGGCATCATCGGCTCTTTCTCGAGCTCACGCAGGAGCCGCACGTCGGCGAGCTCGCCGTCGCGGGTCAGGTGGTAGCCGGTCTTGGCCTCGACGGTGGTGGTGCCGCTGAGCAGCCACTCGCGCAGCCGCTCCCGCACGCCGTTGCAGAGGGTCCAGGGGTCGGTGCCGCGGGTCACCGTGACGGTCGAGCCGATGCCGCCGCCCGCCGCCGCGATGGCCGAGGAGCTGGAGCCACCAGAGCGCATCGCCATCTCGGCGTACCGGTTGCCGGCGTACACGGGATGGGTGTGCGCGTCGATGAGGCCGGGCGTGACGAGCGCTCCGCCGAGGTTCTCCACGTGGTCGACGTCGACGATGTCGTCGACGACCCCCGGAACGCTCTGCGGGAGGTCCGCGGCGCGGCCCACCCAGGCGATGCGGTCGTTGTGCACCAGGATCGCGGCGTTGCTGCACACGTCGTGCCCGGTCCACAGCCGACCGATGTTGGTGAGAAGGCGAACGGTCATCCGACCACCTGCCGGTCACCCCTGGACGTCGAGCGGCCCCAGCCGGTGGGCTCCGGGCCCGCCGTGTCCGCTTCGTATTCGGACGTCATTGGGGGTCTCCTGCCTCATCGCGCACGGGGTTGTTGTGCGATGACCCTACCGCCGGGGTGTCGAACCCGGGCGATTCAGTTCAGTTACGTTATTTCACGGGTGGGTTCGATGTACAGGGTTATCGACAAGAACCCACGTCAGCCTCGCCAGCACCGAGACTTACCAGTTGTTTCACGCGCGGCGGCGAGGTTAGGACGCCCAGCTCCGACCCGGTGTCCGCGAGCGCCTGCGGAAGGGTGACCACGCTGTCTGGAGACATATTCCACCCACGCCATAAGGTCCCATTGGGCTTTCCTTATCATACCAAGGGCATGCCTTGACGGGCCACCGACACGCCGAGGCGGCCCGTCGGGAAGGGCGCGGATCCAGCGGATCAGACGGTCCGGACCAGAGCGGTCCGGACCGGATCAGACGGTTTCGACGGGCTTCGCCACCCTGTCGAGCTCCGCGTACAGGTCGGCGAAGACCCGCGCGTGCAGGATCGTGCCGTCGCCGGTGTGCTCCAGCGACAGCACCTCGCCCTCGCTGTGCGCCCGCGCGACGAGGTCGCCCCTGTCGTACGGCACCAGCATCCTGACCTCGTGGTCGAGGCGGGGAAGCTCGCGCTCGATCATCGCCATCAGCTCGCCGATCCCGGACCCGGTCCGGGCGGAGACGACGATGCTGTGCCGTTCCTTCATGGTCAGCCGGGTCAGCACGACGGGGTCGGCGGCGTCGGCCTTGTTGACGACGATGATCTCCGGGATGTCCCGCGCGCCCTCGATCTCCGCCAGCACCTCGCGGACGGCGGCGATCTGCGACTCGGGGTCGGGGTGCGACCCGTCCACCACGTGCAGGATCAGGTCGGCGTCGGCCACCTCCTCCAGCGTCGAGCGGAACGCCTCGACGAGCTGGTGGGGCAGGTGCCGTACGAACCCGACGGTGTCGGCGAGCGTGAACAGCCGGCCCTCGGGCGTGCGGGCCCTCCGCACGGTGGGGTCGAGGGTCGCGAACAACGCGTCCTCGACCAGCACTCCCGCGCCGGTCAGCCGGTTGAGCAGCGACGACTTGCCGGCGTTGGTGTATCCGGCGATCGCCACCCCGGGCACCTCGCGGGCCTGCCTGCGGTGCCGCATGGTCTGCCGGGCGGTGGACATCTCCTTGATCTGCCGCCGCAGCTTGGCCATGCGCTCGCGGATCCGCCGCCGGTCCAGCTCGATCTTGGTCTCACCGGGGCCGCGGCCGCCGATGCCGACGCCGCCGGCGGCCCGGCCGCCGACCTGACGTGACAGGTTGCCGCCCCAGCCGCGCAGGCGCGGCAGCAGGTACTGCAGCTGCGCCAGCTCGACCTGGGCCTTGCCCTCCCGGCTCTTGGCGTGCTGCGCGAAGATGTCGAGGATCAGCGCGGTCCGGTCGATGACCTTGACCTTGACGACCTCTTCGAGCTGGCGGAGCTGGCCGGGGGTCAGCTCGCCGTCGCAGATCACGGTGTCGGCCCCGCTGGCGGCCACGATGTCACGCAGCTCGACCGCCTTGCCGGAACCGATGTAGGTGGCGGGGTCGGGCCGGTCACGGCGCTGGATCAGACCCTCCAGCACCTGTGATCCGGCGGTCTCGGCGAGGAGCTTCAGCTCCTGCAGCGAGTTCTCCGCGTCCGCGGCCGTGCCGCCGGCCCAGACGCCCACCAGCACGACGCGCTCCAGCCGGAGCTGGCGGTATTCGACTTCGGTGATGTCTTCGAGCTCTGTCGACAGACCCACCACGCGGCGCAGCGCCTGGCGCTCTTCCAGGTCGTAGTCGCCCACGGCGAGGTCTTCGGGCTCGTATCGCATATATGTCATCTCTACTAGACAGAACAGTCGAACGCCCCGATGCCTTCCCGCACGGGCGTCTTCTGTCGATGGTGACACGAGGTCCCGGAGTGACGCACTCCCTTATGCCCGGAGCCGGTCCAGGAGTCGCGCGCTCTGCCCGGCCCAGTAGTCCAGTCCCAGGCGGACGTGGGTCTCGTGGGCCCGGCGCGCGTGGTCCAGGGCCCGTTCCCGGTCGCCCGTCGCCTCCGCCAGCAGCGCCAGCGCCTGGTGGATGGAGCCCCAACCGGCCGTGCCGCTGCCGTGCAGGGCCAGCCGGTCTCCGTACGGCGCCAGCCTTTCGTAGAGCCCCGAGGGATCGGGGACGCCGAGCTGGGCCGTGACGTACGACCAGACGACGGCGACGAACTCCCCCGACCAGTCGTCGGGGATTCCGGTGCCCCATCGGGCGACCAGGCTCGCGGCCAGCTCGCGGTCGCCCACGTCGAGCGCGGCGAGCACGGCTATGGGACGCAGCGGGTCGTTGTGCGGCTGCGCCGCCGCCGTGACGATCTCGTCGAGGATCTCGGCGACCCTGCCCTGTCCCCGCCGGCAGGTGTAGAGCATGGTCGGCCGCACGTTGCCGAGGCCCCACATGCTGCTGTCGCCGAAGACCTCGCCGAGTTCACCGGCGATGCGCTCGACCTCGTCCCAGCGGCCCTCCAGGGTCAGCCGCGCCGCCTGGGCGATGCGCACCATCGCCGTCAGCTCGGGGCTCCTGACCTCCTGCAGCAGGTGCTCGGCGCGGGCCAGATCGCGGTCCCACTCGGCCAGCTCGCCCGCCCTGAACAGGCACGCCATCCGGTGCACCCGGGCCACGATCTCGGCGGTGGCGGGCAGGCCGGGCACCGCGAGCATCTCCTCGGCGGCGCGGCGGCGCTCGTCCTCCCGCTCCGGCACCCAGGACGCGATCATGTAGTTGTTGAGCACCTGGAGGAGCAGGGCGGAGTCACCCGTCCTCCTCGCGATCTCCAGGGCCTCCACCACCATCGCCTCGCCCTCCGCCCGGCGCGGCCCGTAGTTGAGCTCGATGCCGAGGGTGCCGAGCAGCGCGGCCCGGCGGGCGTCGTCCAGCGGGCCCGCCAGCAGCTTTTCGAGCAGGGCGACCGTGTGGTCGTCGACCACCCCGTACGACCGCCAGTTCCAGACGCTGAGGGTGCCGAACACCGCCACGGCCTCCACCAGGGCCTCCCGGTCACCGGTGTCCTCCGCCAGCGCGATGGCCTCCTCCAGCGCCGCCCGGGCCCGCGCGACGTCCCCGACGACCCGCAGCGACCGGCCGAGCTCGATCAGCAGGCGGCACCGCCGGGCCGGGTCGCGCCTGCCGAGGGCGAGCAGCGCCTTCTCCCACAGCTCCACCGCCTCGTCGTACGCGCGCTGCGCGGTGGCCTGCCTGGCCGCCCGGGCGGCGTAGCCGACGGCCTTGTCGGCCCCGCCGACGCGCGCCGCCATGGCGAAGTGGTGGGCGAGGACGGGCAGGCGCGCCGTCCCGTCACCGCCGGGGAGCGTCACCGGCAGGGACTCCAGGGCCTCCGCCACGTGCAGGTGGAGCCGGGCCTTGTCCAGGCGGCCGAGCCCGGCGTAGAGCGCGTCGCGCACCAGCGCGTGCGAGAAGCGGTAGTCGAAGCCGTCCGGCGCCTCGGCCAGGATGCCGACGGCGACGGCGGGCTCCAGCAGCGACATCACCTCTTCCGCGGGGGTCCGCGTGAGCGCCTCCAGCACGTCGAGGCTGACGTCGCGGCCCAGGACGGCGGCGCGGCGCAGCAGTTCCGTGGTGGGCCCGGGCAGCCGCGCGACCCTCCGCCCGATGACCTCCATGACGCCTTCCGGCACGCCCAGCGAGGCGGCGTCGAGCCGGTGCTCGCTGCCGAGCAGCCGCAGCAGCTCCCCGAGGTAGAAGGGGTTGCCGCCGGTGCGCCGGTAGAGCAGGCCGGCGAGCGCGGGGTCGGTCAGGTCGTGCCGCCGCAGGAACGCCGCGACGTCCTCGGCGGTGAACGGCCTGAGGGTGAGGCGTTCTGCGCCGGGCTCGCGGGTGAGGGCGGCGAGCGCGTCACGCAGCCGCTCGGGCTCCCTGCCCGGCTCCGGCCGTACGGTGGCCAGCACCAGCACGGGCCTGCGGTGCAGCTCGGCGGCGAGGAAGCCGAGCAGCCGCAGCGAGGCCGCGTCCGCCGCGTGGAGGTCGTCCAGCACCACCAGCGTCGGCGTGCCGGACCGCGCCAGTGCGGCCAGCACGCCCTCGTACAGCTCGAAGAGCGCGGCCTCGGGGTCGGCCGGGGCGTCGGCGCCCTCGCCCGCGAGGAGCCGCGCCGCGGCCCGGCCCCGCTCCCCCAGCTCGCGCAGCGCCTGCAGCCACGGCCAGAACGGCGGGGCGGCCTCGGCCTCCACGCAACGGCCCCAGACGACCGCGACGCCGCGTGCCTCGGCCTCCTCGGCGGCGAGCTGGGCGAGCCTGGTCTTGCCGATCCCCGCCTCGCCGGTCACCAGCAGCACGCCGCCGCGGCCCCGCCGTACGCCGCCGAGCCGCTCGCCGAGACGGGCGAGCTCCTGCTCGCGGGCGATGAACGCCGACGCCGCGGGCGGCGGCTCGGGGGCCGGCTGGGGCGCGGGCGCGGTGAGGGCCGTCTCCAGGGGCGCGGGCGCGGTGAGGGCCGCCTCCCGGGGTGCGGGCGCGGTGAGGGCCGTCTCCGGGAGCGCGGGCGCGTCCAGGGCCGCCGACTGCTCCAGCACGGCCTGCTCAAGCCGCCGCAGCTCCGGGCCGGGCAGCAGGCCCATCTCCTCGTCGAGCAGGGCGCGCACCCGGCGCAGCGCGCCGAGCGCGTCGGTCTGCCGGCCCGACCGGTAGAGGGCGAGGACGAGCAGGCTCCACAGCCGCTCGCGGTACGGGTACGCCTCGACCAGCCGCTCCAGGTCGGCCACGCAGGACGCGCCGTCGCCCATGGCGAGCCGGGCGTCGAACCGGTCCTCGACCGCCACCGCCCGCAGTTCGCCCAGGCGCGCGATGACCGGCTGGGCGAACTCGTAGGACGCGAACTCGGCGAGCGGCTCGCCCCGCCACGTCTCCAGCGCCCGGTCGAGCAGCCCGAGCGCGGCGGCGTGCTCGCGCCGGCCGAGCGCCCTGCGGCCGTCCTCCACCCAGGAGACGAAGCGCGCGAGGTCGACCTGGATCGGCGCGACCGACAGCAGATAGCCGGGCTCGCGGGTGAGCAGCACGGCGGGGGGCGTGCGCGGCCTGCGTCCCGGCTCCAGCGCCTTGCGCAGGTTCGAGACGTACGACTGCAGCGTCGCGGTGGCGCTGGAGGGCGGCTCGCCGGCCCACAGCTCGTCGATCAGCCGATCGAGGGAGACGATCCTGCCGGGGTCCAGGGCGAGGACGGCGAGCACCGCCCGCTGCTTGCGCGGGCCGAGGTCGAGGACGCGGCCGTCACCGTCGATCACCTCGAAGGGGCCCAGCAGCCGGAAGGACAGCGAGTTCATGGCCACGTGCTCCGATCGCTCTCCCCTGATCGCCGGATGTAAGCGTAGAGCCGCGACAAGCCCAACCGGAACGCTCCATTTCCGCAATTTCGGACGTGGCACTTGAGAGCGACTTGGACGGTCTTCAAGCGGCGCTCATCCCCGCCCCAATCCCCGTGTCCCACGGTGGTTCCGCACGGTGGTTCCGCAGGAGGAACCCACGACGTGGAGGGGAAGACATGAACCAGATCGAGGCGCTCGGCGCCGATCTCCGCCGGGTGGTGCGCGGGCGGGTGCTGACGCGCGGCGACGAGGGCTTCGACGGCGCCCGCCGCCCCTGGGACCTGGCCGTCGACCAGCGGGTCGCGGCGGTCGTCGAGGCGCGGGACGCCCAGGACGTCGCGGCCGTGGTCGGTTACGCGGGGCTCGCCGGGCTGCGCGTCGCCACCCAGCCGAACGGGCACGCCCCCGCCGCCTTCGACGACGCGATCCTGCTGCGTACGGGGAACCTGCGGGGGCTCACCGTACGGCCCGGGGAGCGGGTGGCGCGGGTGGAGGCCGGCGTCTCGTGGGGCGAGGTGCTCACCGCGGCCGGAGAGCACGGGCTGACGCCGCTGGCGGGCAGCACGGGGGTCGTCAGCGCCACCGGCTTCACCCTGGGCGGCGGCCTGAGCTGGTTCGGGCGCAGGTACGGCTTCGCCGCCGACAGCGTGCGCGCGTTCGAGGTCGTGGACGCCTCCGGGGAGCAGGCGACCGTCACGGCCGGCAGCGACCCGGAGCTGTTCTGGGCCCTGCGCGGCGGTGGCGGCGACTTCGCGGTGGTGACCGCGATGGAGTTCGACCTGCACCCGGCGCCCGTGCTGTACGGCGGGCGGATCCTGTGGCCGGCCAGTAGGGCCGCGGAGGTGCTGGCCGCCTTCCGCGCCGTCACGGCGGAGGCGCCGGAGGAGCTGACCGTCTGGTTCCACCTGCTGCAGTTCCCGCCGCTGCCCGAGCTGCCCGAGCCGCTGCGCGGCCTGTCGGCCGTGACGGCCGACGTCACCTATCTCGGCGACCCGGACGAGGCGCGCGCCCTGCTGCACCGGTTCGACGTGATTCCCGATCCGATCTTCGACACGCGTGGCCGGATGCCGGTGGCGAACCTCGCGGACATCTGCGCGGAGCCGACCGATCCGACGCCCGCGCTGCTGCGCTCGGAACTGCTCCACGGGCTCGACGACGCCACCGCGGCGGCGATGCTGGCCGCCGCCGGGCCCGGCACCGTCGCGCCGCTCGCCTCCGTGCAGATCCGCCACCTCGGCGGGGCGCTCGCCCGGGTCGACGAGAAGGGCGGCGCCTGCGGCCACATCGCGGAGCCGTACCTGCTGAGCGCGCTCGGCGTGCTGGCGGCGCCCGGCATGGAGGAGGCGATCCGCGAACGGCAGTCGGCGATCGCCGCGGCGGTGGCGGGGGCCGCGAGCGGCCGCAGGCCCTTCACCTTCCTCGGCCACGGCGAGCCGGCCGCGTCCGCCTTCCCCGCCGAGATCCTGGCCCGGCTGCGCGAGATCAAGCGCCGCCGCGACCCGGACGGCGTGCTCGCCGGCAACCACCCGGTCCTCGGATGACGACGGCCCGGATGACGACGGCTCAGTCACCCGGCTCGCCGAGGAGACGCGCGCTCCGTCCGGCCCAGTGGTCCAGGCCCAGGCGCAGGTGCGTCTCGTGCGCCCGCCGCGCGTGACCCAGGGCGAGGTCGCGCCCGCCCGTGGCGTCCGCGAGTTCGGCCAGGACCAGGTGGGTGGAGCCCCATCCGGCGCCGCCCATGCCGCTCACCACGAGCCGTTCCCCGTACGGCGCGAGCCTGCGGTAGAGGGCGGCGGGATCGGGCACGCCGAGCCGGGCGGCGAGGTGGCCCCACACGACGACGAGGAACTCGGTGGTCCAGTCGTCGCGGATCTCGCCCCCCCAGCGCTCCGCCAGCCTCCGGGCGAGGGCGGTGTCGCCCGCGTCGAGGGCGGCCAGCGCGGCGACCGGGCGCAGCGGCACCATGTCGGGGTCGTGCGCCCGGGACACGAGCCGGTCCGCCACCTCCCCCGCCCGGCCCTGCTCGCGGCGGCAGGTGTAGAGGGTGATCAAGCCGGGGTAGTCGAGGCCCCACATGCTGAAACCCGCGATCAGCGAGGTGAACTCCTCCGCGAGGCGTTCGGCCGCCGCCCAGTCGCCGCGCATCGTGCGGCCGGCGGCCTCGGCGATGCGGGCCATCCCGGTCATCTCGGGCCGCCTGATCTCGTCCGCCAGCCGCGCGCAGCGGGCCAGGTCGCGGTCCCACTCCGCGAGCTCGCCGGCCCGCAGCAGGTGGGCCATGCGGAAGACCCGGGCGACGGCCTCCGCCGCCGGGTCGAGGGGCAGGGCGAGCATCTCCTCGACCGCGCGGCGGCGCTCGTCCTCCCTCTCGGTGACCCAGGCGGCGACCAGGTAGTTGTTGAGCGAGCGGGCCAGCAGGCGGGGGTCGCCGGTGCGGCGGGCCAGCCGCACGCCGTCGGCCGCCAGCCGCTCCCCCTCGGCCCTGCGCGGGGAGTAGTACAGCTCCAGGCCGAGGGTGCCCAGCAGGGTGGCGCGCTCCACGTCGCCCAGCGGCTCCCGCAGCAGGCGCTCCAGCAGGGCGACCGTCTCGCCGTCCACGACGCCGTAGTGGCGCCAGTTCCACACCGACATGCCGCCGAACGCGGTGACGGCCTCGATCAGCGTCGCGCGCTCGCCGATTCCCGCGGCGAGCACGATCGCCTCCTCCAGCGCCTTCCTCCCCTCGGCGACGTCGCCGACCGCGCGCAGCGCTTCGCCGCGGCGCACCAGCAGCGCGCAGCGCCGGGCGGGGTCCCCCGGGCCGAGCGCGGCGAGGGCCCTGTCCCACCAGTCCGCCGCCTCGTCGTACGCGCAGCGGGCCGCGGCCTGCCGGGCGGCCCGGACGGCGTACTCCACGGCCTTGGCGGCGCCGCCCGCCCGGGAGGCCGCCACGAAGTGGTGGGCGAGGACGGACACCTCCACGCCCGGAAGGCTCTCCAGCGCCTCCCCGGTGCGCAGGTGCAGCCGCGCCGCGCGCACCCGGCCGAGCCCCGCGTAGAGGGCGTCGCGCACGAGGGCGTGCGAGAACCGGTAGTCGAAGCCGCCGGGCACCTCGACGAGCAGGCCTGTCGCCACGGCCGGTTCGAGGCGCAGCATCACCTCCTCCGCGCCCAGGCCGCAGGCGGCCTCCAGCGCGTCGAAGCTCACCTCCCGGCCGAGCACGGCGGCCGCCTCCAGCAACGCGCGGGTCTCCTCCGGCAGCCGCCCGACGCGGCGGCCGATGACCTCGCGCACTCCTTCGGGAACGCCGAGGGACGCGGCGTCCAGCCGGTGCTCGCTGTCCAGCAGCCGGATCAGCTCGCGCAGGTAGAAGGGGTTGCCCCCGGTGCGCTCGTGAAGCAGCGCGGCGAGCCGCCCGCCCGGCAGGTCGCGCCCGGCGAGGTAGGCGGCGACGTCCTCCCGCGTGAACGGCGGCAGGGTGAGCCGCTCCACGCCGCGTTCGCGGGCGAGCGCGGCCAGTGTGTCGCGAAGCTGCTCGGGGTCGCCGCCGGGCTCGGGGCGGATCGTCGCCAGCACCAGCACCGGCGACCGGTGCAGCTCCCCGGCCGCGAAGGCGAGCAGGCGCAGGGACGACGCGTCGGCCCAGTGCAGGTCGTCGAGGACGAGCAGCGCCGGACCCGCCGCCCCCAGCACGGCGGTCACGCGTTCGTGCAGCTCGAACAGGGCCCTGCCGGGGTCGTCGCCGTCCGCCGCGGCGCCCGTCGCCTCGGCCGGGGCGTCACCGGGCGGGCCTCCGGACAGGGCGGCGAGCGCGTCCGCCACGTCCGCCCGCCGGTCCTGGCCGAGGTCGCGCAGGACCCCCAGCCAGGGCCAGAACGCGGGTGCGCCGGTGTCCTCCGCGCAGCGGCCCCAGGCGACCGTCATCCCCAGGGCGGCCGCCTCGTCGGCCGCGGCCTCGGCCAGACGGGTCTTGCCGAGGCCCGCCTCCCCGGCGACCAGCAGCACGCCACCGCGCCCCCGCCGCGCCTCGGCGAGCCGGGCGGCGACGCGGCCGGTCTGCTCGCGCCGGGCGACCAGCCCGGCGTGGACGACCGGCACCGCCGCCGTCCCGGGCGGCACCGCCGTTCCCGGCTCGGCGGCCAGGGCGAGGAAGGCGGGCCCGGCGCCGCCGAGCTCGGGCGCCTGGCCGAAGACGGCCTGCTCCAGCCGGCGCAGTTCTGGGCCGGGCTCCAGGCCCAGCTCCTCGTCCAGCAGCGCCCGGACCCTGCGCAGCGCGGCGAGGGCGTCGGCCTGCCGGCCCGACCGGTAGAGGGCGAGCACGAGCAGGCCCCACAGCCGTTCCCGGTACGGGTGGTCCTTCACCAGGCGTTCGAGGTCGGGCACGCACGACGCCGCGTCGCCGAGCGCCAGCCGCGCCTCGAACCAGTCCTCCGTCACCGAGGCCCGCTGCTCCGCCAGCCGCGCGACCACCGGCTGGACGAACTCGTACGCCGTGAACTCGGCGAGAGGCTCGCCGCGCCACGTCTCCAGGGAGCGGCGCAGCAGGTCGGCCGCCTCGCCGGGCGCGCCCCTCGCCAGCATCCGGCGGCCGTCCTCGGCGAGCGCGGCGAAGCGGACCAGGTCCACCTGACCCGGCGCGATGTCCAGCAGGTAGCCGGGCTCGCGGGTGAGCAGGACCCGCGGCGGCGTGCGCGGCGCCCTGCCGGGCTCCAGCGCCCGGCGGAGCTGGGAGATGTACGCCTGCAGGGTCCCGGTGGCGCTGGCCGGCGCCTCCCCCGACCACAGTTCGTCGATGAGGCGGTCGAGCGCGACGACTCGGCCGGGTTCCAGGGCGAGCATGGCCAGCACGGCGCGCCGCTTGGGTGTGCCGACGTCGACGGCACGGCCGGACGAGTCGACGACCTCCAGCGGGCCGAACAGGCGAAAGTCCATTTTTCCCCATGAGAGCGGAGGGTCCGGTTCGTAGCGTATTGCCGGACTCGCCACCGCACGAACAGCGCGCGACTAGCCGGTTCCTAATCGCCCGCAAGCCTTCCCGGTCAGGATGTCCTCCGACTCCCCGGAACATTGAGCGGAAGGACGAGCATGTCCACCTTGGAGACCGATCTGCGGCGCGTGGTGCGCGGCCGGGTCCACGTGCCCGGCGACGAGACCTTCGAGACCGCCCGGCTGCCCTGGAACCGGGCGGTCGACCAGCGGGTCCGGGCGGTCGTGGAGATCGAGGACGCGGCCGACGCCGCCGTCGTCGTCCGGCACGCGGCGCTGGCGGGCCTGGCCGTGGCGGCCCAGCCGGGCGGGCACGGCGCCACTACCGACCTGGACGGGACGATCCTGGTGCGCACCGGCTGGCTGCGCGGTGTGGAGGTCGATCCGGAGCGCCGCGTCGCCAGGGTCGAGGCCGGCGTGCAGTGGGGCGAGTTGCTCACGGCGACGGGCAAGCACGGGCTGACCGGCCTGCCCGGAAGCTCTCCCGTGGTGAGCGTCGTGGGCTACACCCTCGGCGGCGGGCTGAGCTGGTTCGCCCGGAGGTACGGCTGGGCCGCCGACAGCGTGCGCGCCTTCGAGACGATCGGCGCCGACGGCGTGCCCGCCCGCGTCACGGCGGACTCCGACGCCGACCTGTTCTGGGCGCTGCGCGGCGGCGGCGGCGACTTCGCGCTGGTGACCGCGGTCGAGCTGGACCTGCACCCCGCCCCCCGGCTGTACGGAGGACGGATGCTGTGGCCCGCCGACCGGGCGCCCGAGCTGCTCGCCGCGTTCCGGGAGGTGACGGCCGGCGCCCCCGCGGAGCTGACCGTCTGGTTCACGATGGTGCGGTTCCCCCCGGTGCCCCAGGTCCCCGAGCCGCTGCGCGGCCTGGCCGCGGTCGCGGTGGACACCACGTTCCTCGGCGACGAGGAGGAGGGACGCGCCCTGCTCCGGCGGTTCGAGGACGTTCCCGGTGTGCTGCTCGACAGCCGTGCCGCCATGCCGCTGGACGCGCTCGGCGGCATCTGCGCCGAGCCGACGCAGCCGGTGCCCGGCGCGGGCCGCGGCGAGTTGCTGACCGGTCTCGACGACGCCGTGGCGGGCGACCTGCTCGCCGCCCTCGGCGACATCGCGCCGCTGGCCTCCGTGCAGGTGCGTCACCTGGGCGGCGCGCTGCGCCGGCCGGCCCCCGCCGGCGGCGCCTGCGGGCACGTCGCCGAGCCGTACCTCCTGGGCATGATCGGGCCGATCATGTCGCCCGAGGGCGGGCGGGCGGTGCACGCGCGGCTGGCGGAGATCGCCCGCTCCATGGCGCCGCACACGACCGGCCGCAAGCCGTTCACCTACCTCCACGCGGACGAGACCGCCGCCTCCGCGTTCGACGCGGAGACGCTGGTCCGCCTGCGTGAGATCAAGCGCCGCCGGGACCCGCACGGCGTCTTCCGCAGCAACAAGCCGGTGTCCGCCCAGTCGTAGCACCGGTCGCTGGGTCGGTCGCCGGGTCGGTCGCTGGGTCGGTCAGAGCTTGCGCACCTCGGCGTCGCCCGAGCCCGTCCTGACGACGATCGTGTGCGGCGCCGAGTCGTTCTCCGCGAAGTCGACCCGGCGCTCGCCGCTCCCCGTCGTCGCGTCGACGTTGTAGGCGCCGTCCGGCAGCCAGACCTTGCCGTCGCCCGAACCCGTCACGGCGTGCACCTCGGCGGGGGCCGCCGTGAAGCGGAGGGTGACGTCGCCCGACCCGGTCTTGGCGTCGACCTCCTTCGCGGCGAGACCACGGGCGTCGACGTCCCCGGAGCCGGTCGAGGCCTCGACCTGGCCGGTCAGGTTCCGCAGGGTCAGGTCCCCCGAGCCGGTGTCGATCTTGACGCTCAGCCCCCGTGGCACCTCCACCTTGTAGTCCACCGAGCACCGGCCGCACTTGTACTTGAGCTCGAGCGTGCCGCCGTCCACGGAGTGCCCGTCCTCGGTCTTCGGCCTGTTCCCCCACCAGTGCAGGGTCTCGGTCACATGGATGCCGGACCTGTCGCTCTCGTTCACCACGATGTCGCCCGACCCGGTGTGCGTGTCGACGAGGGTCACCGCGTCCGCCACGTCGTAGGACTGCACGGACTGCTGCCCGCCGAAGCCCAGCGGCCCGCCACACGCCGCGACGGTCAGGCTCAGGCCCAGGGCGGCCCCCGCGACGGCCAGGGTTGTGTTCTTCATGCTCCCGATCCTCCGGCACGCGTGCGCCCTCTCCCATCGGGGAAGGCCCTAGGGCATCCCTGGTGCGGCCCTCACGTTGACCCCCGGCCGCACCCTGACGTAGCGTCGATTCCACCATTCAGAATTACTTTTCCGGAGGGTGGAAATGGTGGAAGGCGTCGAGATCACAGGGCCCCTGCTGGACCGGTTCGACGAGATCCTCACCCCCGAGGCCCTCGGCTTCGTGGCCACCCTGCAGCGCGAGTTCGACCCCCGGCGGCGGGAGCTGCTCGCCGCCCGCCGGGCACGGCAGGCGGAACTGTCCGCGGGGGGCACGCTCGACTTCCTTCCGGGGACCGCCCACGTCCGCACGTCGGAGTGGCGGGTCGCCCCGCCCGCGCCGGGGCTGGAGGACCGCAGGGTCGAGATCACCGGTCCGGTCGACCGGAAGATGACGATCAACGCGCTCAACTCGGGCGCCAAGGTCTGGCTCGCCGACTTCGAGGACGCCAACTCCCCGACCTGGGAGAACACGGTCAACGGGCAGCTCAACCTGCGCGACGCCCTCGACCGTACGATCGACTTCGAGTCGGGCGGCAAGACGTACGCGCTGCGGCCGGACGAGGAGCTGGCCACGGTCGTGGTCCGCCCGCGCGGCTGGCACCTGCCGGAGAAGCACGTCCTGGTGGACGGCGCCGAGATGTCCGCGTCGCTGCTCGACTTCGGGCTCTACTTCTTCCACTGCGCCGCGCGGCAGCTCGGCAAGGGCCGCGGGCCCTACTTCTACCTGCCGAAGATGGAGTCGCACCTGGAGGCGCGGCTCTGGAACGACGTGTTCGTCCGGGCCCAGGAGCTGCTCGGCGTCCCCCGGGGCACGATCCGGGCGACCGTGCTGATCGAGACGTACCCGGCGGCGTTCGAGATGGAGGAGATCCTCTACGAGCTGCGCGAGCACTCGGCGGGCCTCAACGCCGGCCGCTGGGACTACCTGTTCAGCGTCATCAAGAAGTTCCGCACCCGGGGCCGGGAGTTCCTGCTGCCCGAGCGCAACGCGGTGACGATGACCGCGCCGTTCATGCGGGCCTACACCGAACTGCTGGTGCGCACCTGCCACAGGCGCGGCGCGCACGCGATCGGCGGCATGGCGGCCTTCATCCCGTCCCGCCGCGACCCCGAGGTCAACAGGGTCGCGCTGGAGAAGGTGCGGGCCGACAAGACGCGCGAGTCGGGCGACGGCTTCGACGGCTCCTGGGTGGCCCACCCCGACCTCGTCCCGATCTGCCGCGAGGTGTTCGACGGCGTCCTCGGCGACCGGCCCAACCAGCTCGACCGGCTGCGCGAGGACGTCAACGTCACCGCCGAGGACCTGCTGTCGGTGTCCAAGACCCCCGGCGAGATCACCGAGGCGGGGCTGCGCGGCAACGTGGACGTCGGCCTGCGCTACCTCGCGGCCTGGATGGGCGGCAACGGCGCCGCGGCGATCCACAACCTCATGGAGGACGCGGCGACCGCCGAGATCTCCCGGTCCCAGGTCTGGCAGTGGATCCACAACGACATCAGGCTGGCCGACACGGGCGAGGTGGTGACACGCGAGCTGGTCGAGCGGATCATCGAGGAGGAGCTCGCGGGCATCGCCGCCGGACCGGGCTACGACGAGGAGCTCTACCGGCAGGCCACGGCACTGTTCAAGGAGGTCGCCCTTGACGACGACTTCGCGGAGTTCCTCACGCTTCCCGCGTACGCGCGGATGCCGTGAGGGGCGGGACGACGTGAGGGGTGGCGGGAGCCGATGTCCGTGCTCGAACGGCTGACGGCGCGGCTGACCGCCGCGCTCCCGCCGGACGCCGTCGTGACCGACCCGGTGCGGCTGCGCACCTACGAGTGCGACGGGCTCACCGTCCACCGGGCCGTCCCCGGCGTGGTCGTGCTGCCCGAGACCACCGAGCAGGTCGCGGCCGTCGTACGGCTGTGCCGCGAGCACGGCGTGCCGTTCGTCGCGCGAGGGTCGGGCACGGGCCTGTCGGGCGGCGCCCTCCCCCGCACGGACGGCGTGCTGGTCGTCACCTCCCGCATGCGGCGGATCGTCGAGATCGACATCCCGGACCGCCGGGCCGTGGTGGAGCCCGGGGTGACCAACCTGGCCATCACCGAGGCGGTCCGCGACCAGGGCTACTACTACGCCCCCGACCCCTCCAGCCAGCAGGTCTGCTCGATCGGCGGGAACGTGGCGGAGAACTCGGGCGGCGCCCACTGCCTCAAGTACGGCTTCACGGTGAACCACGTGCTCGCCGCCGAGATCGTCACGCCCGACGGGGACGTCGTGGAGCTGTCCGCCGGTGATCCCGGCTACGACCTGCTCGGCGCGTTCGTCGGCTCGGAGGGCACCCTCGGCATCGCGACGAAGATCACCGTACGGCTGTCGCGGGCGCCGGAGGCGGTCACGACCCTGCTCGCCGCCTTCACCGGCATCGAGGCCGGCGGGCACGCGGTGTCGGCGATCATCGCGGCGGGCGTGGTCCCGGCGGCGATCGAGATGATGGACGCGCTGGCGATCGAGGCGGCGGAGGCCGCCGTCCACTGCGGCTACCCGGCCGGGGCGGGAGCCGTGCTGGTGGTCGAGCTGGACGGGCCGCGCGCCGAGGTGGAGCACCAGTTCGCGGCCGTCGAACGCATCTGCCGCGACAGCGGCGCCTTCGAGATCCGGACGGCCGCCTCCGGCGAGGAGCGCGCGGCGATCTGGAAGGGCCGCAAGTCGGCGTTCGCGGCCGTCGGCCGGATCAGCCCGGCGTACATCGTGCAGGACGGGGTGGTGCCGCGGACCGCGCTGCCGCGCGTGCTCGCGGGCATCGACCGGCTGCAGGAGGAGTACGGGATCAGGGTGGCGAACGTCTTCCACGCGGGAGACGGCAACCTCCACCCCCTCGTGCTGTTCGACGACGCCGTTCCCGGTGAGCGCGAGCGCGCCGAGATTGTCAGCGGGCGCATCCTCGACCTGTGCGTCGAGCACGGCGGCTCGATCACCGGGGAGCACGGCGTGGGAGTGGACAAATCCCGGTACATGCCCCGGATGTTCACCGAGGACGACCTCGGCACGATGCAGCTTCTCCGGTGCGCCTTCGACCCGGAGGGCCTGGCCAACCCCGGCAAGGTCTTCCCCACCCCCCGGCTGTGCGGGGAGGCGCCGGGAGTGCGCACGGGCGTGCACCCGCTGGTCGAGGCCGGTCTGGCGGAGCAGTTCTGATGCGCGGCGAGCGGACGCCCGATCCCCTGAACCCCCCGGAGCCGGACCCCCCGGCCGGCGCCGGCCGGGACGCCGGGGACGCGCTCGCGGCGACCGGCGTGGCGGTGCGCGAGGCGGGCGACGGGGACGAGGTCGCGGGCGTCCGGCCGCGCTGGGTGACGCTGCCCGAGTCGGCCGAGGAGATCGCGGTCGTCCTGCGCGCCTGCGCGGCGCACGACCTGGCGGCCGTCGCGACGGGCGCCAGGACCAAGCTCCACTGGGGCGCCCCGCCGGAACGCTGCGACGTGCTCGTGGACCTGAGCCGCATGGACCGGGTGCTGGAGCACACGCCGGACGACCTGGTCGTACGGGTCCAGGCCGGGGTGACCACGGAGGCGCTGGCGGACGCCCTCGCGGCGGAGAACCAGGAACTCGCGCTCGACGTGCCGGTGCCGGGCACCACGGTCGGCGGGCTGCTGGCGACCGGGATCGCCGGGCCGCGCGCGTTCCGCCACGGCACGGCCCGCGACCTGCTCATCGGGATCACGGTCGTGCTGGCCGACGGCACGATCGCCAGGTCCGGCGGGAAGGTCGTCAAGAACGTCGCGGGATACGACCTCGGCAAGCTGTTCACCGGCTCGTACGGCACACTCGGCGTCATCGCGGACGCGACCTTCCGCCTGCGTCCCCTGCCCGCCGCCCGCGCCTGGGTGACGGCGTCCGTCGCGCGCCCGGTGACGGAGACCGTCGAGCCGTATGTGTACGAGGGGAGGACGTTCGACACCACTTCCACCGACGTGGCCGCCGCGCTGCGGGCGATGGTGCCGGCGATCACCGAGTCGCCGCTGGAGCCGAGCGCCGTGGAGGTCGACTGGCCCGACGTGGACGGTCCCTGCACGGTGGCGGTCCTGCTGGAGGGCACCGCCGCGGCCGAGCGCGCCAAGGCCCTGTCCGCGCTGATGGGCGGCACGGCGGAGGTGACCGACGAACCGCCGCCCTGGTGGGGACGCCTGCCGGCCGGGCCGCGCGGCGCGGAAGCCGCGGTGTCGACCGGCGCGGCGTCCGGCGGCGGGGAGATCCTGCTGGAGGTGCGGAACATCCCCTCCCGGCTGGCGGGGAGCTTCGTCGGCCCCTTCTGGGCTGCCCGCGCCGCGGACGTCCGTCCGGCGGTACGCGGCTCCCTGGCCGCGCAGGTGCTCCACGTCGCCCTGCCGCCGGGCACCGAGCCCGGCCGCGTCGCCGCCTTCACCGGTGAACTGCGCGCGCACATGGAGGACGAGGGCCGCGTGGTGGTGCTCCGCGCCCCGCGGGAGGCCGCGCGCCGCCTCGACCGGTGGGGACGCGTCGGCGCGCTGCCGCTGATGCGCCGGGTCAAGGAACGGTTCGACCCCGGCCGCCGCCTGTCCCCCGGCCGCTTCGTCGGAGGGATCTGATGGACCCCGAGCTGATCAGGGATTGCGTGCACTGCGGGTTCTGCCTGCCCACCTGTCCGACGTACGTGCTGTGGGGCGAGGAGATGGACTCGCCGCGCGGGCGCATCCACCTGATGGGGCAGCACGCCGAGGGCACTCCGCTCACCGGCGCGATGGCCGGGCACTTCGACGCCTGCCTGGGCTGCATGGCGTGCGTCACCGCGTGCCCGTCCGGGGTGCGGTACGACCGGCTGATCGAGCAGACGAGGGCCGTGGTCGAGCGGGAGCACGTGCGCCGCCCGGACGAGCGGGCGGTCAGGGCCCTGGTGTTCGCGTTGTTCCCCTACCGGCGCAGGCTGCGGGCGATGCGACTGCCGATGCGGCTGGGCAGGCGTCTCCAGCCGTTCCTGGAGCGGGTGAACCCCTCCCTCGGCGCGATGGCCGAACTCGCCCCCGCCGTCGTCCCCCGGCCCGTACGGCTGCCGCCGCTGGTGCGGGCGAGAGGGCCGCGCAGGGCCAGGGTCGGGCTGCTCACCGGCTGCGTGCAGGGCGAGTTCTTCCCGCAGGTCAACGCGGCGACGACGCGGGTGCTCGCGCTGGAGGGCTGCGACGTGGTGATCCCGCCCCGGCAGGGCTGCTGCGGCGCGCTGTCGCTGCACTCCGGCCGCGAGGCCGAGGCGAGGCGGTTCGCCCGCCGCACGGTCGCGGTGTTCGGGCGGGCGGGTGTGGACGCGGTCGTCGTCAACGCCGCCGGCTGCGGGTCGAGCATGAAGACCTACGCCGAGGTGCTCGCGGACGATCCCGCCTGGGCGGCGCGTGCCGGGGCGCTGCGCATCCGCGACCTGGCGGAGTTCCTGGCCGAGCTCGGACCGGCCGCGGAGCGGCGCCCGCTGCCGGTCTCGGTCGCCTACCACGACGCCTGCCACCTGGCCCACGCCCAGGGCGTACGCGCGCAGCCGCGCGACCTGCTGCGCGCCGTGCCCGGGCTGGAGTTGCGGGAGGTCGCCGAGGCGGCGATCTGCTGCGGGTCGGCGGGCACCTACAACCTCTTCCAGCCGCGGGCGGCCAGGGAACTCGGCGACCGCAAGGCGGAGCGCGTGCTCGCGACCGGCGCGGACGTCCTGGTGTCGGCCAACCCGGGATGTTCCATGCAGATCGCCGCGGCGGTCCGCAGGGCGGGCGGCGGCGAGATCCGGGTCGCGCACACGGCCGAGGTGCTCGACGCCTCGCTGCGCGGCCTCGATCCCGGCGTGCTGGGACGATCTCCGGGAGCCGGGAAGGCGAGGACGAAGCGGTGAGCGTGCAGAGCGTCGACCGGGCGCTTGACGTCCTTGAGGCCCTGGCGGAGCAGGGCGGCCAGGCCGGTCTGTCGGAGATCGCGGCGCGGACCGGCCTGCCGTACGGGACGATCCACCGGCTGTTACAGACGCTGCTCGCCCGGGGGTACGTCCGGCAGGAGTCCGACCGGCGGTACGCCCTGGGCGGCGCGCTGGTGCGGATCGGCGGGGTGGCGGAGCGGATGCTGGCGGTCTGGGCCGAGCCCTACCTCACCCGGCTGGTCGAGCTGTCCGGGGAGACGGCCAACCTCGCCGTGCTGGAGGGGGACTTCGTCGTCTACGTGGCCCAGGTGCCCTCGCCGCGCAGGCTGCGGATGTTCGCCGAGGTCGGCCGCCGGGTGCTGCCGCACAGCACGGCCGTGGGCAAGGCGCTGCTGGCCGGGCGCGCCGACGCGGCGGCGGTGTTCCGGCGCACCGGCCTGCCCCGCCGTACGGACCGGACGATCACCGTGACGGAGGAGATGCTGGCGGAGCTGGGCCGGGTCCGCGCCCGGGGGTACGCGCTGGACCTGGGCGAGGAGGAGAGCGGCGTGCACTGCATGGCCGTGCCGGTCCACGACGGCGGGCGGACCTTCGCGGCGCTGTCGGTGTCGGGCCCGGCCGAGCGCATCGACGCGATCGACCGCGAGGAACTGGCCGCGATGCTGCGCAAGGTCGCCGAGGACTTCGGCACCGCCGTCTTCCGCTCCTGACCCGACGCTCCTGACTCGACGCTCCTGACTCGGCGCTCGTAACTCGATGCTCGTGGCTCGACGCTCCTGACCGGACCGCGCCGGATGGGCCAGTATGGGCTCATGTGCCGAAGCATCAAGACCCTGCGCCCGCCCTTCACCGACGAGGTGACCGAGGAGGACATCCGGGCGGCGGCCCTGCAGTACGTGCGGAAGGTCTCCGGGTTCCGCGCGCCCGCCGCGCACAACGCCGAGGCGTTCGACCACGCCGTGGAGGAGATCACGCGGGCCAGCGCCGAACTCCTCGCGTCCCTGCGGGTCCGCGGGACGCCCGCTTCCGCCTCAACCGCACAGGGATGAGAGGCGGCGGCCTGCCCGTCCTGACTGGAACGCTTTGCCGCAGCCGGGAAGCGTGTCACGATAAATGATCGCATCGGCGTTTCCGAGGGAGAGGGGGCGGACCGGTGCCACCTGCGATCGTCGGGCATGAAGGTCCCCTGGCCGGTCAGCGTTTCCCGATCGACGACAAGCCGATCACCTTCGGTCGCAGAGGCGACAACAGTGTGGTGATCACGAGCGAACGGGCCTCCCGCTTCCACGCGGAGGTGCGCCGCGAGGCCGAGGGATACGTGCTGCGCGACCGGGGCAGCAGCAACGGGACGCTGGTCAACGGCAGGCGGGTCACCACGCATGTGCTCCGGCCCGGCGACACGATCGCCATCGGAGGGGAGACGTTCCGCTTCGAGGCGTTCGACGACTCCGAGACGGTCATGGACACCTCCCTGATGCAGCGGTTCCGCCGGTCGGTCCCGGACGTCGAACCGGATCAGGTCCTGCACGTCACCGTCTCCGGCGGCGGGCCCGTCGGGCTGGCCTTCGCCCTGCTCCTCGAACATCTCATGGGGCACCGGGTCGCCATCACGATCTACGACGGCCGCTGGACCGAGGACGGGCCGCGGATCGTGTGGAAGAACGCCGCGCAGGGCAACAACCGGCGGCAGCAGGTCGTGACGGTGCAGAGCCGCCAGTATCTGAACCTTCCGGAGGACGTCCAGGCGCGGCTGTTCACCGAGGGGTCCTACAGCGAGATGTGGCCGGCCGGCCCGGACTCGATCCGCGGCCACGGCCCGCGGAACATCCGCATCGCCTACATCGAGGACACCCTGCTGGAGATGGCGAACGAGAGGTCCGCCCGCATCCGCCTGGTGCCGGAGAGATTCGACCCCGCGGAGCGCCACGACACCGTGGCCAGGGACCACGTGCTGGCCATCTGCGAGGGAGGGCGCTCGCGGACCCGCGAGCACTTCACCGACAGGTTCGGCCGGGCCGACGACTCGATCTTCTCGCTCGACGGCCGGCACGTGCAGGACGTGGTGCTCGGGATACGGGTGAAGTCCGCCCTGCCGGACCCCGCGATCGTGCTGCTGACCGTGGCGCAGAACCGGTTCCTCCTGAACTCGCTGCGCGGCGAGGGTTTCCTGAACATGCGCCTCACCGACGACGAGGCCGCGGAGGTCGTCGGCATCGACCCCGTCCGGCACGTGTTCGAGGAGTGCGTCGCCTCCAGTCCCTGCCTCATGGAGCGCACCGAGGACGGCGACTTCCACTGCTCGACCCACCACACGCTGTTCCTGCCCGCCCTGATCAGGGGTTCGGCACTGTGGAGGCGGGCGAAGGAGGGGCTCGCGCTCTTCGGCGTCGCCGACGGCGACGTGAGCGCGGTGACCGCCTTCCGGCTCGACATGGTGCAGCGGCCGCGGTTCACCGCCCGGTTGTACTCCCCCACGTCCACCACCCCGGGCACGTACGGCTTCCTCCTGGGGGACGCGGCCAACGCGATCCACTTCTGGCCCGGGCGGGGTCTCAACAGCGGGCTCGCGTCGGCCATCTCGCTGGCCCGGTCGCTCAACCGCAACTGGCGCGGCAGGCCGTTCCGCGACGCCGACTTCGTACGGCACGAGGCGGCGATGTCGATGCTGCAGTATCGGCACAAGAGCCGCGCGTGGAACGCGATGGTGACCACCGACGAGCAGGGGGTCACCCGGGCGATCAAGGACACGATCGTCCAGGGCATCGAGGAGGGCGGCGCCGGTTCGGACAGGGACGCGGACATCGACGCCCTGATGGAGCGCCTGCGGCAGATCCGCGACCGTCTGTCCCCACGCATTCCCGGCATGCCCGACGACGCGACCCTCCTCCGGCACCTGCGCGAGCTGCGGACCGAGACGCTGCGGACCCTGCTGATCAGCGGAGCCTGGGAGACGCTGACGGTCGGCGGCGAGGAGGTCGACATCGACATCTTCGACCAGCCGGTCTCCGCGCCGGCGCCCCCCGCGGCGTCCGCCGTGCCGCCCCCCGCCGAGAGGCCGCTGGTCACGCGACAGGCGGACGGACAGAACAGGCGGCCCGGGGTGGTCGCCGGAGGACCGGGTGACACGCTGCCCTCCGGCTGACGACGCATCGGACATCGGCTCCGAGAACCACGGAACCGGCCAGGGCCGTCCGGCGGAGTAGGGGTGAAGGGCGCGACGGCGCCCGTGGAAGGAAATCCCCTATGAACGGATACAACGGGTGGTGAGGACGGTCCCCGGCGGCACACGCCTCCCCTCGGCCGCGGCGGGTCCCCGGCCCGGCGACGACGAGGCGAAAGACAGCGGTCCGGAACACGCCCCGGCGACGTGTCCCGGCGTGAACGGCGACGAGCCGGACGACGGCGAGGCGAGCGACGCCCGGCTGATCGAGGCGTCGCTGCGCGCGCCCGAGCGGTTCGCCGGCGTCTTCGACCGGCACGCGGACGAGATCCACGCCTACGCCGGTCGCCGTCTCGGCCAAGAGCACGCCGACGACGTGACCGCGGAGACGTTCTTCGTGGCGTTCCGGAAGCGGCACCGCTACGACACGTCCCGCCCGGACGCCCGGCCCTGGTTGTACGGCATCGCGGGCAACCTCATCTCCGGGCACCGCCGGGCGGAGGTCCGCCGTCTGCGGGCACTGGCCCGCGCTCCGCACGACGCCGGCGAACGCGGCGCCCACGAGGAGGAGCGCGGAGCGGAGCGGGCGAGCGCCGCCGCGCTGCGGCCCGCGCTCGCGGCCGCCCTGGCGCGGCTGTCGTCCGCCGAGCGCGACCTGCTCCTGCTGGTCGCGTGGGCCGACCTCTCCTACGAGGAGGCGGCCGAGGCGCTGCGGATCCCCATCGGCACGGTGCGCTCGCGCCTGCACCGCGTGCGCGCGAAGCTGCGCCGCCATCTCGATCTTCCCCAGGAGGACTGACCATGATCGACGAGATCGACCTGGTGGCCCGTGAGCGGCCGCAGGCGCCCCCCTACTCCCTGGCCGCCAAGGCGGCCGTACGGCGCCGGCTGACCGGCCCGGGCAGGCCGCCGGTGCGCCCGCGCCCGTACGCGCTCCTGGCGAGCGGGGCCGCGCTGCTCGCCGGCGCGGGCGTCGTCGCCGTCGCCGCAGCCGGGCCCGGCCGGCCCGCGCCCCCGACCCGGGCCGGCGAGGTGGTCGTGACCCTGCCGAAGCTGTCGGCCATGTCGGCGGAGGAGGTGCTGGGCAGGGCGGCCCGCGCCGTGACCGACCTGTCCCCGCGCGACGACCAGTTCGTCAAGGTCGGCTCGCAGACGATGTACGAAGCCTCCATAGTCGGCGAGAACGAGAAGGAGTCCCGCTACCTCTACCGGACGAAGCGGACGATCTGGCTGTCCGCCGACGGCACCAGGGACGGCGCGCTCAAGATCGAACATCTGGAGCCCCGCGCCTATCCGGGGTGGCCGATCCCTCCGGAGGCGTACCGGGAGAAGGGCACGGAGTGGCTGGGGCTACCGGCCTGTGACAAGGTGAGCGACACCGCCTACACCATGTTGCAGAAGCTGCCCTCGGACCCGGAGAAGATGCGGGCCCACCTGTACGCCCGGCCGCACGGCGACCTCCCGTCCGACGCGGGGGCGTGGACGGCCGTGGGCGACCTGCTGCGGGAGACGTACGTGCCGGCGCCACAGCGGGCGGCGCTGTTCAAGGCCGCCGCGACGATCCCCGGGGTCACGGTCAGCGAGGACGTGGAGGACGCGGCGGGCCGGACCGGCATCGGCGTCGGCCGGGTCTCCCGCGGCGTGCGCGAGGAGGTCATCTTCGACCCGGCCACGTACGAACTGCTCGGCGAGCGCGGCGTCGTGGTGGACGCGCGGGAGGCCAGGGCGCCCGTGGGCAGCCTGGTGGCCTCCACCGCCCAGCTGGAGGTCACGGTCGACGACACCGCGCCCGAGGTGAAGGACCCTCACGGCGGCTGCCTCTGATCCCCGCCCGCGGAGCCGGCCGAACGCCCGGCGGGCTCCGCGGGCGCGAATTGTCGGTGGTGATCTCTAGCCTCCGGCACATGACAAACGCGACGCAGGCGTACAGCTACGCCGCGCCTTCGATGCTGGTGGACGGACGTCTCGGGCTGTCGACGTCCGGCGGCAGGGCCCTGAGCGGCCCGGCCGTCGCGCCGAGGTTCTTCAGCGGGGTGGTGACCCAGGCGGCGCCCGCGGCGGCGGCCCTGCTTGGCGTGGCCGACGTGGCCCTCACCCGCTATCACCAGCCGCGCCCGGGATGGACGCGCGACCCGGTCGTCACGTGCGGCGGCGACCGGCTGCGCTTCGAGTCGTTCTCCGCCTGCGGCGGCGTGTACGCCCGGCTCGACCTGCTGGGCGGCGCCCTCGACGGCGAGGTGTTCGACCGGGGGACGACGAACGTCGACGTCAACGGCCCGCTGCGGGAGGCGCTGGCCCGGGTGGGCGCGCGCGACCCGCTGCACCTCGGGGTCGGCGCCGACGAGCTCACCGTGACCACGCTCGACGGCGCGGTGGTCGAGAAGAAGGTGCCGCTGCCGGAGCGGTGGCTGCGGGGCTTCGCCGAGGTGCAGGTGATCGCGGCGCGCATGGACCTGCGGGCCGAGCTCCACGGGATGAGCGCGGTGCGGTTCCTGCGGTCCCTGCCCAAGCGGGCGGCGGCCGACCTGTGGGTCGCTCCCGCGGGCCGCGACCTGCGGGTCACCGACCGGCCCGGCCCGGGAGCGGTGTGCCTGTCCGGCGTCGGCCGCCTGGCGACGCTGCTGCCCCTGCTCCGCTTCGTCAGAAGCCTCAAGGTCTACGGCCCGGCCGCGCCCGGCGGCCCGGCGTCGAGCGCGTGGGAGCTGGAGCTGCCCGGAATGCGTTACACGCTGGTCCTGTCTCCGGAGCGCTGGCGCGGCTTCTCCGGCGAGGGCGCCGTGCTGGCCGACCTCGCCACCGACGAGGCCGAGGCCGACGCCGACGTGGTGGGCATGCTGCTCAACTTCGAACCCGAGGTGGAGATCGGCCTGCTCGCCGACCGCGCCGGGCTGTCCACCACGCGCGTGCGGGCCGCCCTCACCCAGCTCGGCACGGCCGGGCGGGTCGGCTACGACCTGAACGAGGCGGCGCACTTCCACCGCGAGCTGCCCTACGACAGGGAGCACGTGCAGCACCTCAACCCGCGGCTGACGTCCGCGCGGGCGCTGGCCGAGGCCGGCGCCGTGGAGATCGCGGGCGACACGGCGCGCGTACGGACCGACGGCGGGGTGCGGGAGGTCGGCCTGACCGACGGCTCGTGCACCTGCCCCTGGTGGTGGGACCACCGCGGCTCACGCGGGCCGTGCAAGCACGTGCTCGCGGCCAGGATCGTCGCGAGGACCACGCCTGCGCCGTCCGGCCTGGAGGCCGGCGTGGGGACCGGCGCCGAGACCGGCGTGGAGACGGCCCGATGAGCGCCTGGCAGGAGGTGCGCGACCTCGTCGCCGCGCGGGAGACGAAGACGCTGGCCGACCGCGTGATCGCGCTCACCGAGGCCGAGCGCGCCGAGGTGGCGAGACGGTTACCGGGCCTCCTCAAGGAGATGCGGGACACTGCCACGCGGATGACCCATGGGAGCCAAGGGGTTCACGACCTCGACGACGAGGACGACGAGGACTGGTGGACCGCCTGGGAGCGCCGCCGGACCGTGCGGGGCGCTCTCGCCGAGTTGGGCGCGCCGCTGCGGATCGCGGGTGCGGGGACGATCTCCGGGCCCGCCGCCGCGGCGGCCTGGCTGACCCGCCGCGAGCTCTACCCGGAGTGGGGGCCCGCCCCGGACCCGGCCGAGGTGGTCCGCGTGCTGGTCACCCGTCCGGCCGGCTGGCAGGCCGACGTGGCGGCCCGGCTCGCCGGGAAGATCCGCAGGGCGGACGACGTGCGAACCGCCCCGCTGGTGCTCGCGCTGCTGCGGGCCTCCGGCGTGACGCCGCCCGCGCACGATCCGCTCGTGGTCGCGTGGCTGACCGGCCCGGCGGCGGACGACGATCCGCTGCTCGGCTCGCTGTTGCCGCTGGTCTTCGGGGCCGAGGGCGCGGGCCGCGTTCTGCGCGAGGAACGGCTCACGCCGTCGCCCACGCCCTGGCTCGCCCTGATCGGGCGGCTCCTGCGTACCGGACGCGTGTCGCGGGCGGAGCTCCTGGACGGCTGCGTGAGCCGGTTCCTGCGCGGCGGCGACGCCGCGGACCTGCGCTTCTTCGTGCGCCTGCACGAACTGGTCAAACCGGCGCCGCAGGAGGCGGCCGGACGGGTCCGGGACTATCTGCGGCTGCTCCCCGCCGCCCCCGGCCCGGTCGCCGAGCTGGCCCTGACCCAGGTCGACCGCACCGGCCCCCACGACGACGCCGACGTCCAGGAGGCGATCGAGGCGCTGACCTTCAGGCCCGAGGCCAAGCTGGCCCGCGCCGGCCTGAGCCGGCTGGACCAGGAGGTGCGGCGGAGGCCCACCCGCGCCGGCGAACTGGCTCCCGCGCTCGTCACGGCGTTGGCGCACACTTCCGACGACGTACGGCGGCGAGCCGTCCGGATCGCGCTCAGACACGCCGCCGCGTTCGGCGCGGAGGGGAAGCCGATCGCCGACGCGGTACCGCTGCTGCCCGCCGATCTCGGCCGGGAACTCGCCGCGGTGTTCGGGGGCGACGTCACGGCCGAGGGGACGCCGGAGCCGTTCACTCCCGCTCCGCTGCCCGTCCTCCCCGAGCCCGGCCCGTTCCCCGCACCGTCGGTGGATCACACCGCATGGGATCTTCGCGAGTGGGTGGCGCGCGAGCAGTGGCTCGCCGGCTTCGTCGAGCGGGCGGGCAGGGACCGCGCGGCCCTGCGCGCGGCGCTCACCCCTGTCTTCCAGGACTTCTTTCCCCACCTGTACGACATGGAGAGCTGGCTCGATCCGGACGCCTGGATCGCCGCCCTGGCGAAGGAGGTGATCGCTCCCGGTACCGATCCCGGCGTGCCCGATCCCGAACCCGCCGGGCTGGGGCTCCTTGTGGGCATCACGTACTCGGCCCTCCGGCGGCTGTTCGGCGAGCCGGAGAGACCGGACCCCGCGGTGGACCTCCACCGGCGGAGCCGGCTGCCGGAACCCGCGCACGTCTCCTCGCCGCACATGTTCCTGCTGCACCGGCTCGACGAGATCTACCGGGCGCTGAGAGAAGGGACGCTGCCACCCGTCCTGCTCGCGACGCCGACGGTGATGACCGGGCACCTGGACCCCCGCGTGCTGGTGGACCGGCTGGAGCTGTGCGCCGCCGCGGGCGTGGAACCGCTGCCGGCGGACCTGCAGCAGGCGCTGCTGCGGCTGCCGAGGGGGTCCCATCCCTTCGCCGCCGAACGGGCCGCGCAGGTGCGATCACAGGCGGGGCCGGCCGTCGCCGCCTGGCTCGCCCGGGGCGGCCTGCCCGATCCCGAGACGGGGCTGAAGTGGGGCTACGTCGAGAACGCGCACGAGTACCTGTTCGAGGAGCGCGACCCGGGACACGTCGAGCAGGTGCGGCTGGTGCCGGTGCTGCGAGCGGAGCCGACCGGGCACCACCTCATCGACGAACTGCTGCGCGAGCCGTCGAAGTGGCGCCGGGACGATCACGGCTCCGTCATGGACTCGTGGCCGTCGATCCTCCCGTCGCATCGCGAGGTCGTCTCCGTCAACTATCTGCCCCACCTGCTCCACCAGTGGAACCACCCCGGGGTCTATCCGGCGTACCTGGAGGCGGTGGCGGACGCCGACGGCCCGCTCGGGGAGGCGACCGCGCTCATCATGGCCTACTTCCTGGCCGAGCGCCGCCCGGACCCGGTTCCGGCGCTGCTGCGGATGACGAGCCGGGGAGACCTGCCCGCCGAGGCGATCGGCCGTCAGCTCGCGCTGCTGCTGCGCCGCACCTGGTTCGAGACCCGGCCGGTGCTGGCGTCCCTGCGGGAGGCCGCGCATCAGGGAGCGCACGAGCAGGTGTGGGAGATCCTGCGGACCCTGCTGCCGGATCTGCTGCCCTCCGCCGGAGAGCGGCCGAGCGTCGTCCACACCGAGGCGGTGACGCTCGCCGCCGACGTGGCGGCCTGGGTGGGCGCCCGCGGCGAGATCCCGGCCGTTTCGGCGCACGCCCCCATGGGCCGGCCGAGCCGCCGAAGCCGCTTCGCCCGCGAATGCGCCCGCCTGTGTGCGCAGCTCGCGGGATGACCCGCGGCTGCGCCTGCCGGGAAGTCGTCTACCGGTGAGCCGGGCGGGTCACTTGCACTGTTCGAGCATCGCGTCCTTGTCGGCGGAGGTCACCGGCAGGTCGTACTTGAGGGCGACCTGGGCGAACCGCACGGCGTAGGAGCAGCGGATGTCGCGGCGGGGCGGCAGCCAGGTGGCCGGGCCGGAGTCGCCCTTGGAGCCGTTGGTGGAGCCGTCGACGGGCATGAGGTTGAGCGGGTCGTTGGCGATCTGCTTGCGCTTGCTCTCGCTCCACCGCGACGCGCCCATCTGCCAGTCGTACGACAAGGGCATGACGTGGTCGATCTGGACCTTCGCGGCGTCCGACTTGCTCCAGTCGATCTTCTTGCCGGTGTACGGGTCGTACAGCTTCATGGTGACGATGACGCAGTTCGACCCGCCGCGGTACTCGACGCCGTCGCCGTCCCGCTTGAGCATGTCGTTGCGGGTGTCGCAGCCGTTGCGCCCCCAGGGAATGCCGTCCACGTTGTCGGCCCAGGCGTAGCCGAACTTGTCCCGGTCGTAGCCGGTCTTCGCGCCGCGGCCCTTCGTCGCCACCTTGCCGATGAGGTCACGGGCCTTCGCCCGGTCCTTGTCCTCGGTGAGAGCCTTCAGCCCGGGGCCGGTGCCGTCGGGGTTGTCGAGCGGGTTGACGCCGTGATCCTCGCCAGAGCCACTGCTCCCGCCGCCGCTCTGACCCGCGGGCTCCGCGGCGAGATCGCCTATCCGCCCGCATCCCGTCAGCAACATCACAGCCGCCGCGGCAGCGGCGGTCAATCGGGTACCTCGCCCGCTCAAAGCTACCCCTAGGTAGAGAAATATCTGGAATATCCCCCTAGATATAGCAAAGCGTAAAAAGTTGGCAAAGGAGGCGCGCCTGGAGATCTACAAGGGGCGGCCACGGATGGCCGCTCACGGCCGCCTGGAAGGGCGGGCAGGGGTCGCCGCGGCGAGTCCAGCGCGCCGGAGGCGCAACGACGAAGGGCGTGGCATGATGCCACGCCCTTCGCTCAGGTTCTGGGAATCAGACGGGGATCCAGTCCTGCCAGACGATCTTGTTGGCCTCGACCCACTTCCGGGCGGCGTTCTCGGCGCTCATCTTGTTCTCGGCCATGTCGAACGCGACGGAGTTCTGGTCGTCGTTGGTCCAGACGAAGTTCTTGATCAGTTCGTACGCCTTGCCGCCGTTCCTGGCGAACTTCACGCTGACGATCTTGTCCAGCAGGTACGGCGGGTAGTCGCACTTGACCGTCTTGGGGTCGGCGTCGCACCCGATCGCGTACGGAGGGAGGCTGATCTTGACGAGCTTGAGCTGGTTGAACAGCCACTGGGGCTCGTAGAAGTACATGAGCAGCGGGGTCTCGTTCTCGGTGGCCTTGCGGGCCGCCGCGATCAAGGCGTCCTCGCTGCCGGAGTAGACCACCTTGTACGGCAGGTGCAGGTTCCTGATCAGCGCCTCGTCGTTGGTCACGAAGGACTTGTCACCGGCCAGGTACTGCCCCAGGCCGCCGCTCTTGTCGGTCTTGAACAGGTCCTTGTACTTGACCAGGTTGTGCCAGTCGGTGATGTCCGGATACTTCTTGACCATCCACTCGGGGACATACCACCCGAGGACGCCCTTGTTGCCGTTCTCCCCCGCGGTGACGGCGACCTTCTTCTGCTCGATGAACTCCTTCTTCAGCTCCGGGTGGGCCCAGTTCTCCAGGACCACGTCGACCGTGCCCTTCTCGAAGCCCTTCCAGGAGTCCGCCTCGCCGCTCTCGATCTTCTCCACCTTGTAACCGAGCTCGTGCTCCAGCAGGTAGGCGACCACCGCCGCGCTGGCCTCGTAGCCGATCCAGGGGTTGATCGCGATCTTCACCGTCTTCGTGCCGCCCGCCGCTCCCGCTCCGGCGGCGTCCGAACTCCCACTCGGGCTCCCGCCGCTGCAGGCGGTCATGACCAGCGCGAGCGACAGCACGCCGGTAAGGAGACGGATCCTCATATCTGACCTCATCTGATGTCGTACGGGCGGCGACCGCGAGCGGTGAGGCCGCGGCGACACCGGGAGAGTATTCCACAACGGGCGGGATGGGCCGCGATCTCCGCGGATCGCGGCCGGGAAGGGCTCCCCGCGCCCCGTACGTACGGGGCGCGGGAGGCGACCCTCAGGTGCTCAGGTCACTTGGGCATCCAGGCCTGCCACTTGGCCGTGTTGGCCTCGACCCACTTCTTGGCCGCGTCCTCGGCGGACATGCCGTTGTTGGTCATGTCGTCGGCGACGGAGTTCTGGTCGTCGTTCGTCCACTGGAAGTTCTTGACGAGGTCGTACGCCTTGCCGCCGGTGTCGGCGAACTTCTTGCTCACGATCTTGTCCAGGTCGTACGGCGGGTAGTCGCAGGCGACCTTCTTGGGGTCGCTGTCGCAGCCCTCCTCCCAGGCCGGGAGGTTGATCTTGACCAGCTTGACCTGGTTGAACAGCCACTGCGGCTCGTAGAAGTACATGAGCAGGGGCTTCTTCTGGTCGGTCGCCTGCTTGGCGGCCTTGATCAGCGCGGCCTCGCTGCCGGCGTACACGACCTTGTAGTCGAGCTTGAGGTTCTTGACCAGCGCCTCGTCGTTGGTGACGTAGGAGGGGTCGCCGTCGAGAAGCTGGCCCTTGCCGCCCGACTCCGAGGTCTTGAACAGGTCGGCGTACTTGTTCAGGTTCTTGTAGTCGGTGATGTCGGGGTACTTCTGCGCCATCCACTCGGGCACGTACCAGCCGATGACGCCCTTGTTGCCGGTGCTGCCCGCCTCGACGGCGATCTTCTTCTCCTCGATGTACTTCTTCTTGAGGTCGTCGTGACCCCAGTTCTCGAGGACGACGTCGACGTCACCCGACTCCATGCCCTGCCAGGACGGCTCCTCGGCGAGCGTCACCTTCTCGACCTTGTAGCCGAGCTCGTGCTCCAGCAGGTACGACACCACGGCGGCGTCGGCCTCGTAGCCCACCCAGGGGTTCACGGCGATCTTGACGGTGCCCGCCGCGGACGCGGCCGCCGAGCCCGCCGCGCTCGCGCTCGGGGCGGCTTTCGAGTCGTCCTCTACCTTGGCGCCTCCGCAGGCGGTCGCGGCGAGGCCGAGAGCGATGACCCCTGCGATCAGGCGTAGCTTCTTCATGCGTTCCTCTTCTTGTGGGGAGAGCGGCGCCCGTTGGCGCCTTGCGTGATCCGGTCGAGCATCACGCCGAGGAGGACCAGGGCGACGCCGGCGGCGAAGCCTTTGCCGTAGTCCTCCTGCTGGGCGATTCCGGCCACGACGTCGTATCCGAGGGCGCCCGCGCCGACGAGCGCACCGATCACCACCATCGCCAGCGTCATGACGATGCCCTGGTTCGCCGCGAGCAGCAACGAGCTGCGCGCCATCGGCAGCTGGACCTTCCACAGCAGCTGCCGGTCGGTGGAGCCAGCCGACCTGGCCGCCTCGATCACGGTGGCGGGCACCGCCCGCAGGCCGTCCTCGACGAGGCGGGCGACCACCGGCACCGCGTAGATGAGCGAGGCCACGATCGCCGTGAAGCGGCCGTTATTGAACAGCGCCACGGCCGGCAGCAGATAGGAGAACGACGGCATCGTCTGCGCGGCGTCCAGGACGGGCCGCAGCCCGGCGGCGAACCACCGGGACCTCGCCGCCGCCACGCCGAGCGCGAGCCCCACCGCGATCGTGATCAGCGAGGCGACCAGCACGATCGTCAGCGTCTCCATGCCGTGCTCCCACAGGTGCAGCGCGGCGACGCCCACCAGGCAGGCCGCGGCGACCAGGCCGGCCGCGGGACCGCTCACCCGCCAGGCGAACCCCAGCACCGCCACCGTGACCAGCCACCAGGGAGCGCTGGTCAGCACGTCCTGCAGCGGGTTGAGCAGTCCGTACGCCACCGTGTCGTTGAGGAAGCCGGTGAAGACGTACCAGTGCGCCTCGATCCAGCCGACCACGTCGTTGATGGGCCGGACGACCTGCACCTGCCACTGCTCGGGGAACTCCGGCGCGAGCACCGGGGTCAGGGCGATCCCGGCGGCGGTCAGGACGGCGAGGCCGCCCCAGCGGACCGCCCTCGCCCGGCGCCCGCCCTCGCGCCGCCGTGCCGCCGCCCTGGTCACCCGGTCGAGCACGATGGCGATCAGCACGATCGCGACACCGGGCACCAGCGCGGCGCCCACGTTGACCCGCGCGAGCGCCCGGATCAGGTCGACGCCGAGCCCGGGCGCCGCGATCAGCGCGACGAGCGGCACCATCGACAGCGCGGCGGCGATCGTCTGGTTGACCCCCAGCATGATCGTGTTCAGCGCCAGCGGCAGGCGCACCTTCATGAGCGTCTGCCAGCCGGTGGCGCCGAGCGACTCCGACGCCTCGACCGTCACACCGGGCACCCGCTGGACGGCCAGCGCGGTGATCCTGATCGCCGGCGGCATCGCGTAGATCATCGTGGCGATCGTCGCGGACGCCGGACCGATCAGGAACAGCAGCAGGATCGGCGACAGGTAGGAGAAGGTCGGCATGATCTGCATCACGTCGAGCACCGGGGTGACGATCCGGCGGACGCGGGCCGAGCGGCCGGCCCAGATCCCCAGGGGGATGCCGATCAGCAGCGACAGCGACACCGCCGACAGCGTCAGCGCGAGCGTGTCGACGCTCGCCTCCCAGAAGCCGAGCACGCCGACGCCGGCGAAGCCCGCCGCCGCGACGAGCGCGATCCGCCATCCGCCGGCCAGCCAGCCGAGACCGGCGGCGAGACCGATGAGCCCGGGCCAGCCCAGCGCGACCAGCCCGCCCTGGACCAGCGTGTAGAGCTCCGCCACGCCCAGCCGGATGTAGTTGACGAGGTACAGGAAGATCGGGCTGCTGTTGCGGTTGGCGTCCACCCAGTCACGGGCGTCGTTGAGCCAGTGGAACAGGGCGGCGTCGTCGTCGTGCGGCAGCACGGCCGTGCCGCGGAAGGCCGCGTAGAGCGCCACCACCGCGACCACTCCCGCGGCGGGGGCGGCCCATCGCGCGAGGCGCCGGACCCGCGCCGGACCGGGCACGGGCGGCGCGGGGGGCGCCGCCGTCCGCACAGGTGCGCTCACCACTACGCCTCCCCGCTCACGCCCGCGGAGACCTGCGGGGCTTCGGTCCTGGGCCGCACCGCGCCGAGGATGTCGACCCGGCTCACCACGCCGACCAGCTCGCCTCCGTCGACGACGCGGATCGGCCGGTCCGACCCCATCGCGGCCGGAACCGCGTCGTGGATGACGGTGCCGGCGGGAAGCTCGGGACCGTCGAGCGGCTCGCCCGGCTCGGGGTCGCGGCAGATCCAGCGCAGCGACAGCACCTGGGCCCGGGGGACGTCCCGCACGAAGTCGGCCACGTAGTCGTCCGCGGGCGCCCCCACCAGTTCCTCGGGAGTGCCGACCTGCACGATCGCGCCGGCCCGCATGATGGCGATGCGCTCGCCCAGCTTCAGGGCCTCGGACAGGTCGTGGGTGATGAAGACCATGGTCTTGCCGACCTCGCGGTGCAGCCGGATGACCTCGGCCTGCATGTCGCGCCGGATCAGCGGGTCGAGCGCGCTGAACGGCTCGTCGAACAGCAGCACCTCCGGGTCGACGGCCAGCGCGCGGGCCAGGCCGACGCGCTGCTGCATGCCGCCGGAGAGCTGCTCGGGATAGGAGTCCTCGTGCCCCTCCAGCCCGACCAGCGACAGGATCCGGCCGGCCTTCTCGTGCCGCTCGGCCTTCCCCATGCCCTGGATCTCCAGGCCGTACGCGACGTTGTCCACGACCCTGCGGTGCGGCAGGAGACCGAAGTGCTGGAAGACCATGCTCACCCGGTGGCGGCGCAGATCCCGCAGTTGCCTGGCCGACATGGCGCACACGTCCTGGCCGTCGATCCGCAGCTCGCCCGCCGTCGGCTCGATCAGCCGGGTGAGACAGCGTACGAGCGTCGACTTGCCGCTGCCCGACAGGCCCATGACGACGAAGACCTCACCCGGCCGCACCTGGAAGCTGACGTCCCTGACGGCGGCGGTGCAGCCCGTCTTCGCCCGCAGCTGCGCGGGTTCGAGATCGGCGTCGGGGCTGCCGATGATCCTGCCGGCCTTGGGACCGAAGATCTTCCAGAGCCCGCGAACCTCGATCGCGGCTGTGCCCACTGTGACTTCCCCTCACTTCGCGGTCGCCCGCGAGGCGGCGTGGACGCCCGGAAACGCCACAGCACGGCGCGGAGGCTGCCGCTCGCACGCCGTGGATGAAGAGCGGGGGGCCAACGACTCCTCAGGGCACACGCACAGGCGTTGCGCAACTCGCAACACGGATCCTGTTTGACAACAGGACTGAGGCTAGGCCCCAATCGCCCCACTTATGGGGAAAAATGCCTTCTGCTCGCCATATCGTGACCGTCCGGTGATCTTTACAATCACCGGACGTTCCGGGCGGTGAAGAAATGGCAGCGCGCGGTGAGAACGTGGCGGCACGGCCGAGTGCCCGGCGGCGCGGTAGAAGTGCCCGGACGCGCGACACGGCCGCGCCCACGAGGGCGCGGCCGTGCCGGTGAGCGGGATGTCAGAGGCCGTACTCCTTGGAGATCCGCTCGTGCCGCTCGGCCTCGATGCCGACCTCGCGGGCGAGGTCGAGCCAGGCCAGCGGGTGGGACCACTGCTCGGTGACGTCGTCCAGGACGGCGTCCAGATCCGCCGGCCGTACGGCGGGCGGGATCGCGATCCAGCCGAACACGCCGGGAAGCTGCTCGCCGCTGGCCGGGTGGGTGACGCGGTAGTTCTCGTCGCTGTAGACCCACATCGGCCAGCCGCGCTCGGCCAGGACCTCGTTGAACTCGGTCCACTCGTCCTCCGTCGGCGCGGCGCCGTCGAAGAACCAGCTCGTGTAGCCGCCGGGACGCAGCATCGTCACCCCGGCGAAGGGGATCACGAAGCTCTCCCGCTCCTCCTCGCCCTCCGGGATCGGCTCCAGCGGCCGGGGGTCGATCACGACCACGTCGCCCGCGTTGTACTCCATGCCGCGCGGCTGCGGGATCGCGAGGCGGGCGGTGGCCGGGCCGGTCCGTACGGCGAGGACCTCCCGCTGGCTGCCGTCGGGGGCCGGGAGGATCACCCGGACGAGGTGCCACTCCTCCTCGATCGGGCCCTCGCCCGCCTCGATCGGCATGCCGAGCCCGGTCGCGGCGGACCGTACGGTCGCCCAGTCCTCCACGGCGGTGGACATGACGATGACCCGCCAGACGTCCTCCTCCTCGGCCTCGCCCGTCTCCAGCAGCGGCTTGAGGATCTCGGCCGCCTTGGCGTTGTCGCCGAGCTGCTGGACGGCGCCCGACCACAGGCGGCGCGCCTCCAGCCCGCCGCCGTTGGCGACGGCCAGCTCCGCCTCGGCCGCCGTCTGCTCCCACCGCTCACGCGCGCGGTGGAGCCGGGCGAGCGCGAGGTGGGAGGCGGTCTCCGGGAGCCGGGCCGCGAGGCTCTCCACCCGCTCGTCCTGACGGGCCTCGATCAGCAGGCCGGTGAGGTAGGCGAGGTCCTCCTCGCCCGCCGCGGCCGGGTCGCCGTCCTCGGCGACCGCCTTCCAGTAGATGTCGGCGCCCACCCCGGGGTAGCCGAGGAACCCGAGGGTGGTGGTGTGCCGGCGGGTGGCCTCCAGGTCGGTGCCCGACAGCGGCCACAGCCAGCCCACCCACCGCTCGGGGTCGGCCGTGCTGCCGTCGGCTGCGTCGAAGTAGGCCACCAGCTCGTCGCGGGGGCCGGGGGCCGGGGCCTCCGCGGCGGCGCCGGCGGCCGCGCGCAGCTCGGCCACCCGATCCGCCAGGCCCTCGGTCGCGCGGAGGCCGGCGAGGGCCGCCTCCGCCTCGTCCGCGAGCAGGCGGGCCTGCCACAGGCCCTGCCGCGCGACGGCCAGGTGCCCGGCGGTGAGAGCGAGCTCGAAGCGGGCGCGGTGGCCGCCCATCGTCTCGAAGTACGTCATCCACTGGCGCAGGATGCGGCCGAGCTGCCAGCTGTTGGCGATCGAGCCGCCGCCCGTGACCAGCATGCGGACGGTGTGCGCCCACTCGACCCACTCCCGCGGGTGGTCCCCCACCACGTCGAGGTCGGGCAGGGCCTCCACGGCCTCCTGCGTGCGGCCGAGCGTGGCCAGCACCAGCGACCGGAGCAGGGCCTCACGGCGGCCCTTCGCGACCGGGTCGTCGGGCTTGAAGCCGGTCGAGGCGTCCAGCGCGGTCAGGGCGTCGTCGGGACGTCCGGCGGCGAGCAGCGCGCGCACGGAGGCGGCGCCCAGCTCCCAGCTCGCCTCGCGCCCGGCCCCGCGCAGCCGCTCGACGGCCGCCTCCGCGTACGTGACGCCCTCGGCCGCCTGACCGGCGTCGACGAGCGCCGCGACGTACTGCGTGACCAGGCCGGAGAAGGCGAGCGAGTCGGGGCCCACGCCGTCGAGGGCGGCGCCGAGCGAGCTCAGCCGGGTGGCGGCGTAGCCGGGGCCGTCGGTGTTGGCCTGGGTGATGGCCAGGACCTCCACTCCGCCGGGGGCGGCGGGGCAGTCGCTGACGTCTCCCCGCTCCGCGAACTCCGCCAGCGAGGCGGCGTCGTCGAGCGCGACCCCGCCCATGGCGCGGTCGCCCACCCGCCCCAGCAGGTGCCAGTAGCGGGCGAAGAGCTCCAGCCACGGCTTCTCAAGGGACTCGGCGTGCTGCGTGATGGCCGGCGCTACGACGTCCAACTGGGCGAATCGGCCCTCGAGCGCCTGCGCGGGCACGTCGCCCAGCGCCATGGCGAGCCCCGTGTTGCCCGCCTCGTGCAGTTCACGCTGGGTGCCGCCGACCCAGGCCCAGATGTCCACGTCCATGGGCAGCCAGTCTGCCAGGTCGCCGACCATGACCCAAACAGCGCGCCGACCCGAGCAGCACGCCGACCCGAGCAGCACGCTGCTGTGCTCGGCTTCCGCCTCAGCGGGTGAGAGCCACCTGGGAGGCCTCCCCGAGCAGCCCGGTGAGCTCGGTCAGCTCCGCGGGGCCGAGCACGGAGAAGGCGCGGGCGAGCAGGTCGTCGGTGAGCTCCTCCGCCCTGGCCCTGCGCTCGGCCGCCTCGGGCGAGGGCTCCGGGTACGGCCCGGGCCACCCGAGGAACCGGGCGAAGCCGGCCGTGCTGTCGTACGAGACGGGCGCCCCGACGCCGTCCCCGCCGACGAGCGTGGCGTCCAGCGGGCCCACACCGCAGGTCACCACGGCCACCGCGTGCAGGGCGCCGCGCAGTTCCCGCACGACGTGGAGCAGATGGGCCGTCAGGGCCGGCCCGCCGTCCGGGCGGGGCATGGCCCGCCACCCGGCGAACAGCGGCGCGCAGAAAGGGTCGGAGCGGTCGGCGACGACGGCGAGGAGCTCCGACAGCCGGTCGGCGTCCCGCAGCCCGGCGAGCCTGCGCCGCCCCCAGTCGTGGCAGGCGGAGGCGTAGAGCGCGGCGGCCTCCTCGGCCGGGAGCTTGCGCCCGCCCTCCCACGACTCGCGGACGTGTCCGGCGTGGAAGAAGACGACCGCGGCGACCACGACGTCCGCGTCCACCTCGCCGAGGACCCCGCACCTGCCCCGGAAGTACATCTCACGGCCGCCGAGGCCGTGCCGCTCGCACAGTGCCTTGACCTCTCGCGAGAGCATGAAGCCCCCGCCGAGACGCCCGATCGCCGCCTTCGTCCGCACCACCGCGTCACGCGGATCCATCCACCCTCCCAGGTTCGGATCTGAGACTCAGAGTGAAGGATCAGAACAACCTTCCGCAAGCGTCCGGGACGATCAGAGGACGGCCGGCCACTCGCCCGAGGCGACGAGGACGGCGGGGCCGGCCAGGTGGCTCGTGTCCTCGGTGAGCGTGACGGTCACCGTGCCGCCGAGCACCCGGACCTCCCAGGTCCCGGTCGTCTCGCCGGCCGCGCGGGCGGCCGCGACGGCCGTCGCGACGGCGCCGGTGCCGCACGAGCGCGTCTCCCCCGACCCCCGCTCGTGCACGCGCATGGACACCGTACGGCCGCCCACGGCGTTGAAGAGCTCGACATTGACGCCCTCCGGGTAGACCTCCCGGTCGAACTCGGGCTCCCGGCCGAGGTCGAGCCCCGACACCGGCTCCTCGACCAGGCACGCGAGGTGGGGGTTGCCCATGTTCACGTTGACGCCGCGATACTCGCGCCCGCCGACGACCGCGTGGCTCTCCCCCAGCACCCGGGGCCTGCCCATGTCGGTGGAGACGTCGCCCGACGCGCCGAGCCGTACGCGCTTGACCCCTCCGCGCGTCGCGACGGCGAACTCGCCGGGCGCCGCGAGGCCCGCGTCCACCAGGTAGCGGGCGAAGACCCGGAGGCCGTTGCCGCACATCTCGGCGATGCTGCCGTCGGCGTTGCGGTAGTCCATGAACCACTCGGCCTCATCGGACTGCTCGGCCGTCTCCGGGCACAGCTTGGCGCGGACGACACGCAGCACGCCGTCCGCCCCGATGCCCGTACGCCGGTGGCACAGCGCCGCGACCTGCGGGGCGCTCAGGTCGAGCCGGGCGTCCGGGTCCGGCAGGATGACGAAGTCGTTCTCGGTGCCGTGTCCCTTCACAAACCGCATGCGGTGAGTCTACGAGGCTCCGGTGATCGCGCCGATCGCGCGGTCGGCCAGGCCGGGCGCGTCGAACGGCAGCCAGACCACCCGCGGGTCGCGGCGGAACCACGACTCCTGCCGCCGGGCGAACCTGCGGGTGGCGCGCACCGTCTCCGCCCGCGCCTGCTCCTCGGTCCACTCCCCGGCGAGGAACCGCAGCACCTGCGCGTATCCGAGCGCCCGCCCGGCCGTCCTGCCCTCCGCCAGGCCGCGCCCGGCGAGCTCGCGCACCTCGTCCACCAGCCCGGCCTCCCACATGCGGGCGACCCGGAGCTCGATCCGCTCGTCCAGGACCGGCCGCGGCACCTCGACGCCTATCTGCACGCTGTCGTAGACCGCGTCGTACGACGGCATGGTCGCGGAGAACGGCCGCCCGGACAGCTCGATGACCTCCAGCGCGCGGACGATCCTGCGGCCGTTGCTCGGCAGGATGTTCTCGGCGGCCACCGGATCGAGGCGCTTCAGCCGGTCGTAGAGGGGCGCCGGGCCGGTCTCGGCGAGTTCCTTCTCCAGCCGGTCCCGCGCGTCCGGGTCCGTGCCGGGGAACTCCAGGTCGTCGAGGACGGCCCGCACGTAGAGCCCCGACCCGCCGGCCAGGACGGGCACCCTGCCGCGCGAGCGCAGGTCCTCGACCAGCGGCCGGGCGAGCCGCTGGTATTCGGCCACGCTGGCCGTCCGGGTCACCGGCCAGATGTCCAGCAGATGGTGCCGCACCCCACGCCGTTCCTGGAGCGACAGCTTCGCGGTGCCGATGTCCATGCCCTCGTAGAGCTGCATGGAGTCGGTGTTGATCACTTCGCCGCCCAGGCGGAGCGCGAGCTCGACGGCCAGGTCGGACTTGCCCGCCGCGGTGGCGCCCACGACGGCGATCACAGGTAGCTGCCCCACACCCTCCAGTGTCCCAGGGACGGGGAGGTCACAGGTCCCAGTCGAGGGTGGGCGGCAGATGGCCTTCGAGGGTCAGCAGCCACCGCTTGGACTCCACGCCGTCGCCGCCGCTGAACCCGCCGAGGCCGTTGCTCGCCACGACCCGGTGACACGGCACGATGATCGGGATCGCGTTGCCGCCCATGATCGAGCCGATGGCCCGGGCCGGCACCCCCGTGCCGCTGCGCGCGGCCAGTTCGCCGTACGTCACCACCTCGCCGTACGGGACGGTGGCGTGCAGCGTGCCGAGGACCTGCCGCTGGAGGGGCGACATGAGCCGCCAGTCGACCGGGGCCCGGAACTCCTTCAGCTCGCCCCGGAAGTACGCCGCCAGCTCCTCGCGGACGGCGGCCGTACGGTCCGGGTCGTCGGCGGCGGGCATGCCGAGGCGGGCGGAGATGCGCGCCCTGACCCTGCCGCCGTCCCGGAAGTGCGTGGCGGCGACCCCGTCCGCGGTGACGGCGGCGAGCACGTCGCCCAGCCGGGTCGGGACGGTGGCGAACGCGACCGTGCTGCTGTCCATACGTCCATTCTGCCCATACGTCCAATCTGTGGGGGCCGGCGAGCCGGGTAGGGTGATCGGGTGCTGGTCGCCGCGGCCGTCTGCCCGCATCCTCCGCTGCTCGTCCCGCAGGTCGCCGGGGGCGCCGCGGCCGAACTCGACCGGTTGCGCGCCGCCTGCGCCGAGGCGGTCCGGTCCCTCGTCGAAGCCGGTCCGGACGTGCTCGTGGTGACCGGGGGCGACGGCTCCCCGGCGTCCTTTCCCGGCGACGCCGCCGGATCGCTGCGCCCCTGGGGGCCCGATGTCAGGGTCGGCCCGGCGGGCGGGGAACCGGTGCTGCCGCTGTCGCTCACGATCGGCCGCTGGCTGCTGGAGAACGCCGCCGGCGCTCCCGAGGGGCGGTTGCCGCTGCGGTTCGAGGCGGTCGCCGCCGACGCGCCGACGGCCGAGTGCGCCGCGCTGGGCCGCCGCCTGGCCGATTCGGCGGGACGGGTCGCGCTGCTGGTCATGGGCGACGGCTCGGCCCGGCGCGTGGAGAAGTCGCCCGGCTACGTGCATCCGGACGCCGTGCCGTACGACGACCTGCTCGCCGCGGCGCTCGGGGCCGGCGACTCCGGCGCGCTCCTGGCGCTGGACCCGGCCCGGGCCGCGGAGTTGTGGGTGGCCGGCCGGGCCGCCTTCCAGGTCCTGGCCGGTGCGGCGCACGGCGCGCCGCCGCCCGCCGCCGAACTGCTGCGCGAGGACGCGCCGTACGGCGTGGGCTACTTCGTGGCCCGCTGGCTCTGGTGAGCGGTCAGCCGCCCGCCTCGGCGCTCCTCTTGGGCACCGGCACCCGCATGAGGTCGCGGGCCGTGACCACCTCGCCCGAGTAGGTCTTGCGCACCTCGTCCACGAACCTGGGCTCGTCGGCCGTCGTGTACCGCTCGGAGAAGTGGGTGAGCACCAGGCGGCGCACCCCGCCCGCCGCCGCGATCCGCCCGGCCTGCTCCGCCGTCAGGTGCCCGTACTGCGCGGCCATCGCGCTCTCACCGGACAGGAACGTCGACTCGATCACCAGCAGGTCGACGCCCTCGGCCAGGGCGAACGCGCCGTCGCAGAGGCGGGTGTCCATCACGAAGGCGGCGCTCTGGCCCGGCCGGGGCGCGCTGCAGTCCTCCAGCGTGACCACCGACCCGTCGGGGAGGGTCAGCGAGCCGCGCCGCTGAAGCTCTCCGATCAGCGGCCCGCGCACGCCACGCCTGGCCAGCTCGCCGGGGAGCATGCGCCGCCCGCCCGGCTCGTCCACGCGGTAGCCGTACGACTGGACGGGGTGCGACAGCGGGCGCGCGGTCAGCGTCACCGGCCCCGACGGCCACCGCGTCAGCTCGCCGGAGACCGGCCGGGGAGTGATCACGTCCGTGTCCGCGAAGACCGACGCGTTGCGCAGCCTGCGCCAGTACGTCTCACCGCTCGCGGGGTAGGCCGCCCGCACCTCGTGGGTCACCTTGTCCCTGGCGATCCGCTGGACGACGCCGGGCACCCCCAGGCAGTGGTCTCCGTGGAAGTGGGTGACGCAGATCCAGGTGACGTCGTGGGCGCTCACCCCGGCGTGCAGCATCTGCCGCTGCGTGCCCTCTCCCGGGTCGAACAGGAACCCCTCGCCGTCCCAGCGCAGCAGGTAGCCGTTGTGGTTGCGGTGGCGCGTGGGCACGGCGCTGGAAGTGCCGAGGACGACGAGTTCACGTACGGACACACCGCCGATGCTAGGTCGTGTCGGGCAAATCAAGCCCTGCTCGCGGCGGGCAGCATTTGTCAGACGCTCCCCAGGCCGGGACCAGACCCCCGGAGGACACCCCCGGAGATCGTTCCGGAGGGCGAAGTGCGCCGTCCGAGCCCGCCGCATATCTTGGATATTTGCCGAATTGCGCTGGAAATGGCACATCTGGAGTTCCCGGAAATCAGGGGAACCGGCGCTGAATTCCGTACGGCGTGGGCAGACTGAGGAGTCGAAACCGACACACCGCCACATGGAAGAAAACGACCTTGCCGGAAAACTCCCCCACCCCACGGCATCGGCGTGACGGTAACACCGTTCTCGCTCTGACGGGCGCGATCGGTGTGACCGCGATCGCCGGACTCGGCGTCGTCCTGGCCGTCCTTCCCGGTCAGGATCCGGTGGCGTCCTCCGCCGCCCGTTCGGCCGCCGCGGGCCAGCGCTTCGGACGAGAAGGGCCTCTCGGCTCCGCGGCACCGGGCCTCCCCGCCGCCGGCCCTTTCTTCTCGCAGTCCTGGAATACGCCGTCATCCGTATCCGCGGACGTTTCATCGGATGCCGCACCGGAGCGGCCGGAAACGACTCCGGAAAGCGCGCCGGGAGTTTCCGGCGAGTCCACCGAAGAAGAGGGAGGCGGGGCGACCGGAGACGGCACGGCGGAGCGACAGCCGGCGGCGGCCGAGCGGGGGCTGCCGCCCCTACTACCCCCTGGCCACGAGACCGGCTCGCCGGGATCGTTCGGGCGGGTCGTCCGGGCGGACGGCCCTTCCCGCCCGCCTCTGTCTGCCGCACGCCCCGGCGGGAGCGGCTCCAGCGGCACGGCAGGCCGTACCGGGACGAGAGACCCGGAGCGGCGGCGATCCGCGCGGACCGCTTCGCCCGCAAGCGCGAAGCCGGTCACGCACAAGCCGGTCGCCCAGGGCTCCACCGGCCGGGATACCGCCGCTCGTGGCTCTGGCGCGGGGGACGCGACGCCCCGGAACCCGGCGGCCGGAGCCGCCACACCCGCCGGGAACGCGGCGGGCACGGCGGGCCGGGACACGGGCACGGGCACGGGGACCTCTACGGCGTCCCGAGCCGAGGCGGCCGGCGTGGCGCGCACCCGGATCCAGGACCCCTGCCTGCGGTTCCACGATCTGCGACGCGCCTACTGCTACGAGGTCCTGCGCCGTCTCGCCCGATGACCGCGTGCGGCCCGCCCATGCGGGCCGCCCCCGCGGATCAGATCAACCCGGTCGGTCGTGGTTCAGACGGCCGAGCAGGCGGACGGCTGCGCGGGCAGCGGAGCCGGGCGGCCGATGGTCGGCATGCCCAGACTGACCGCGCCGCCCTGCGGCGGCGCCGCCTGCCGGGCCTCCCAGGCGTCGCCCGCGCGGGTCCGCCGTACCGACAGCACCTTGTCGGCGACCAGGTGGTGCGGCGCGGCGTAGGTCACCTCGACGGTGACCATGTCGCCGGGGCGCGCGTCGACGGCGGCACCGGTGGCGGCGTCGGTGGCGGCGAGGTGGACGAGACGGTTGTCGGCCGCACGGCCGGACAGGCGGTGCGTGGCGTCGTCCTTGCGGCCCTCGCCCTCGGCGACCAGCACTTCGAGGGTGCGCCCGACCTGTGTCCTGTTCTCCGCCCAGGAGATCTCCTCCTGGAGCGCCACCAGGCGTTCATACCTCTCCTGCACGACGGCCTTGGGCACCTGGTCCTCCATCGTCGCGGCGGGGGTGCCGGGGCGGATGGAGTACTGGAACGTGAAGGCGTTGGCGAAGCGCGACTGCCGCACGACGTCGAGGGTCTGCTGGAAGTCCTCCTCGGTCTCGCCGGGGAAGCCCACGATGATGTCGGTCGAGATCGCGGCGTCCGGCATCGCGGCGCGCACCCGCTCGATGATCCCGAGGTAGCGCTCGGACCGGTACGACCGGCGCATGGCCTTGAGGACCCGGTCGGAGCCGGACTGCAGCGGCATGTGCAGCTGGTGCATCACGTTCGGCGTCTCGGCCATCGCGGCGATCACGTCGTCGGTGAAGGCGGCCGGATGCGGCGAGGTGAAGCGGACCCGCTCCAGACCCTCGACGTCCCCGCAGGCCCGCAGCAGCTTGCCGAACGCCAGCCGGTCGCCGAACTCCACGCCGTAGGTGTTGACGTTCTGCCCCAGCAGCGTGATCTCCAGGACGCCCTGGTCCACGAGGGTCCGCACCTCGTTGAGGACGTCGCCGGGACGGCGGTCCCTCTCCTTGCCGCGCAGCGACGGCACGATGCAGAACGTGCAGGTGTTGTTGCACCCGACCGAGATCGCCACCCAGGCCGCGTACGCCGACTCACGGCGGCTCGGCAGCGTGGAGGGGAACGTCTCCAGCGACTCCCTGATCTCGACCTGGGCCTCTTCGGCGATCCGGGCCCGCTCCAGCAGCACCGGCAGCGAGCCGATGTTGTGGGTGCCGAAGACGACGTCCACCCAGGGGGCGCGGCGGACGATCTCGCCCTGGTCCTTCTGCGCCAGGCACCCGCCGACCGCGATCTGCATGCCCTCGCGGGCCATCTTGATCGGCCGCAGGTGCCCCAGGTTGCCGTAGAGCCGGTTGTCGGCGTTCTCGCGTACGGCGCAGGTGTTGAACACCACGACGTCCGGCGTCTGCCCCTCGGCGGCCCGGACGTATCCCGCGTCCTCCAGCAGCCCGGAGAGCCGCTCGGAGTCGTGCACGTTCATCTGGCAGCCGTAGGTCCGCACCTCGTAGGTCCGGGTCGCGCCCTCGGCGTCCGGTGTGGTCGCAGTCTGTGTGGTCGCACTCATCGCACTACAAGGGTAGGCGCTTCCCCGCCCCCGCCGAACCCGAACATCGCGCTCGGGCGGGTGCGGACCCGCCTGACATGACCAGGGCTCGCATCCGCCATTACCCAGGCTTGTGAAAAGTGCAAATGTCCTTTTATTGAGTGATTCATGCCTGTGTGGTGCCCTTTTGTAGGCATAGACCACGCTTCCCACGGATTGGCCTTGACCCGATGTCGAACTGGAACCGATCATCCGTTCTCCTCCGCAGGACGGTCGGTTACTCCGCCGCCGCGGCACTGCTCTGCACCGGGGTCAGCGTGCTCTTCCTCGTCTTCGTGGGCGGCAAGGACGCCGACGCGGCCCGGGATCGCGTCACCGGGGCGTGGGACCGAGCGGTGCCCCTCATCAGGCAGGGGTACCTCCCCGCCGAACTGCCGGCGGGCAGGGACATCGCGATCCAGGTCCTGGACGCCCGGCACCAGGTCGTCGCGGCGACGCCGCAACTCGCGGGCAGGCCCCCGATGGCCACCTTCCACGCGACCAGCGCGAGCGTGCACGCCGAACGGGTGCTGTGCCCTCCGGCCGGGCTGAAGGGCTGCATGACCGTCTTCTCGTACAAGGTCTATCAGCCGGACGGGCCCTGGATCCTCTACGTGGCGGTGCCCACGGTCCCCTGGTACGGGAGCACCGAGGCGCTCTCCTTCGCGATCGGCATGTCCCTGCTGGCGACCGCGATGACGGCCGCCGGGACGTTCTACGTCACCAGGAGGGACATGAGTGCGGTGGACGTCATCCGCACGGAACTGGCGGAGATCACCGCCACCCATCTCCACCGCCGGGTCCCTGTGGCGCACAACCACCAGGAGGAGATCAAGCTCCTGGCCGGAACGGTGAACGACACGCTGGACCGGCTCGAAGGCGCCTACAAGCAACTGCGGCAGTTCACCTCGGACGCCTCTCACGACCTGCGCAGCCCCCTCACGGCCATGCGGGCCCAGCTCGAAGAGGCCCTCATGCATCCGCACGACGTCGACTGGCCGAAGACGGCCACGGCGGTGCTCGCGGGAGTGGACCGGCTTCAGGCGATCGTGACCGACCTGCTGACCCTGGCAAGGCTGGACGCCCGCGCCCCCCTCGACCTCCGTCCGACCGACCTCGGCCGGCTGGTCCACGGCGAACTCGACCGCCGCACCTACCGAGTGGAGATCGTGAGGGACCTTCAGCGGAACGTCTTCGTCGACTGCGACCGGCTGCGGGTCACCCGGCTCCTGGTGAACCTGCTCGACAACGCCGCACGGCACGCCGCCTCGCAGATCACCGTCAGCGTGCGGGCCGACGGGCCGACGGCGACGCTGGAGGTCCTCGACGACGGCGCCGGAATCGCACCGGACGACCGGGAAAGGGTCTTCGACCGCTTCACCCGGCTGGAGGCCTCACGCCACCGGGACTCAGGGGGGACCGGGCTGGGACTGGCGATCGCACGGGAGATCGCGGAAGCGCATCAGGGCACCTTGACCATCCAGGACAGCGAACGGGGAGCCCGGTTCGTCCTGCACCTCCCCGTCCGGGAAGCGCCACAGGTCGCCGGCCGAAGCGAGCATCACGCCGGCCACAGCGATTTCCTCGGCCTCCCGGTCCCGCGATGAGCCGCTTCCCGGAACCGCCCACGCCCCGCGATGAGCCGGACGGCGACACCGTCCGGCGAACGGCTTCCGGCGTCGTAGGACGTCCTGGGACATTGTCCTATTCGTCCGGGCATATCGGTCGCTAGCCTGAGCCCGATCCAGTGGTCGCGCCGGAGGCGCGCGGAGGCGGGGCGTGCGCCGGAGGCGCGCGAAGGAGGCGGGGTGCGCTCCGGAGGCGCGGAGGCGCGAAGGAGGCGGGCGGTGCGGCGTACGGCGTGGGCGGTCTGCGCGCTGAGCCTGCTCCTGGTCGCCGCGGCCCTGGTGCTGGGCCACCGGAACGGCGCCGGGCTGTTCCCCCAGAACCACCTTCTCTCCGTCGCCGTCTGCGCGGTGGTCGGGGGCCTGATCGCCGCCGCCCGTCCGGGCAACGCCGTCGGATGGCTGATGGCGGCCTGCGGGCTGTGCTTCGCGCTGCTGGACGCGACCGGGCACTACGCGCTGGCCGGGCTGCCGCTCGCGGGCCCGATGGCCTGGCCGCAGACGTGGCTGTGGGTTCCCGCCAACCTGTCGGTCGCCGCCGTGCCGGCGTTCTTCCCGTCGGGACGGCCGTCGTCGCCCGGGTGGCGGGCGGCCCTGTGGGTGCTCGCCGCGGTCGCCGCCGTGATGACCGCGGTCAGCGCCCTCCTGCCCGGCCCGAGCCACCAGATCGGCTGGGGCACGCCGCTGCCCAACCCCCTCGCGGTGCCCGCGCTCGCCGCCGTCGCCCCGTTCGTCGAGCCGCTGACGACCGCGCTCATGGGCGCGCTGTTCCTCGCGGGCGCGGGCGATCTCGTACGGCGGGCCCGGCGCGGTGACGCCGGCGAACGGGCCCAGCTCAAGTGGCTCGCGTACGCCGCCGGGCTCGCCGGGCTGATCGTCGCGGGCCGGCTGGCCGCGGGGCTCACCGACGGCGACCCGCGCTCCATCTGGCCCGTCACCAGCGCGTTCTGGGAGGTCATGGGGACGTTCGCGGCCTGCCTGCTGCCGGCCGCCGCCGCGGTCGCGGTGCTGCGGCACGGCCTGTTCGACATCGACCTCGTGATCAACCGCACGCTCGTCTACGTGCTGCTGTCGGCGTGTGTCTTCGGCGGCTACGTGCTCGTGGTCACCTATCTCGGCGCGGTGTTCCGCGCGGCCGGCGGGCTGCCGGTGTCGGTGGCCGCCGCCGGGGTGGTCGCCGTCGTCTTCGCGCCGCTGCGCGAGCGGCTGCAACGCGCCGTCAACCTCGTGATGTACGGCAGGCGGGACGATCCGTACGCGGCGCTGGCCCTGCTGGGCAGGCGCCTGGAGGAGGCGGCGGAGCCGGGTGCGGTGCTCGCCGCGGCGGCCCGGTCGGTGGCGGAGGCGCTGCGCCTGCCGCACGTCGCGGTCGAGGTCGCCGGCGGGCCGACCCACGCCTACGGCGTGCCCTCGCCCGGCACCGTACGGCTGCCGCTCGCGCACCGGGGCGAGCCGGTGGGCGACCTGGTCCTCTCTCCGCGCCCGGGCGAGAGCGGACTCGACGGGAGGGACCGCCGGGTCCTCGCCGACCTCGCCCGGCAGACCGGGATCGCCGTGCACGCCGTGCGGCTGTCGGCCGACCTGCAGCGCTCACGCGAACGGCTCGTGGCGGCGCGTGAGGAGGAACGGCGGCGGCTGCGGCGCGACCTGCACGACGGCCTCGGGCCGACCCTGGCCGCGCTGACCATGCGGGCGGAGGCCGTGCAGGACATGGTGGACGATCCGGACGCCCTGGCGATGCTCGAAGAGATCATGACGGATGCCCGCACGGCGATGGCCGACGTACGGACGCTGGTGGAGGGGCTGCGGCCGCCGGCCCTCGACACGCTGGGCCTGGCCGGGGCGATCAGGTCGCACGCGGCCCGGCTGCCCGGCGCCGAGGTCGGCGTCGAGATCGACGGGACCCTTCCGGCGCTGCCCGCCGCCGTTGAGGTGGCGGCGTACCGGATCGCGGCCGAGGCGCTGGCGAACGCGCGCCGCCACGCCGGGGCCGGGCGGGTGCGCGTACGGCTCGGCATGGCGGGCGGGGACCACCCGGGCGTGCTCGAAGTGGAGGTGGCCGACGAGGGCGGTGAGCCGCACGCGGTGGACGCCGGCGACCCGGCGTCCACCCGGTCCGGGGTCGGCACGGCGTCGATGCGCGAGCGGGCGGCCGAGTTGGGCGGCACCTGCGACATCGGCCCGCGGCCCGGGGGCGGGACGCGGGTGCTGGCCCGCCTCCCGGTCCAGAACGTCACCCGTGACACCGCCCCCGGCACGGCGGGGGGCACAGTGCCGGACACGGCGCGGGACACGGCGCGGGACACGGCGCGGGACACGGTGCCAGACACGATGCCGGACACGGTGCCAGACACGGTGCCAGACACGATGCCGGACACGGTCCGGGGGTCGGGATGGGAGGCGGGCGATGGAGCCGATCCGCGTGCTGCTGGTTGACGACCACGCGGCCTTCCGGGCGGGGCTCCGCGCGCTCCTGCGGCCGGTGGAGGAGACGGAGGTCGCCGACGAGGCGGCCAGCGGCGAGCAGGCCCTCGCCCTCCTTCCCCGCGTGCAGCCCGACGTCGTGCTGATGGACCTCGCCATGCCCGGCATGGGCGGGGTGGCCGCGACCGAGCGGATCACCAGGGACCACCCGCACGTGCGGGTCCTCGTGCTCAGCATGGCGGACGACGACGACGCGGTCTTCGCGGCGGTGCGCGCGGGCGCGCGCGGGTACGTGCTCAAGGGCGCGCGGCGGGCCGAGCTCGTACGGGCGATCCGGGCCGTGGCCGAGGGCGAGGCGATCTTCGGCCCCGCCCTCGCCGGACGGCTCATGGGCTACTTCTCCGGCCTCGGCAGGACGCCCGAGCCCAGCTTCCCCGAGCTCACCCCGCGTGAGCGGGAGATCCTGGGCCTGGTCGCCGGCCACCTGACGAACGTCCAGATCGCGGCCCGGCTCGGGCTGAGCCAGAAGACCGTGCGCAACCACGTGTCCAGCGTCTTCGCGATGCTGCGCGTGGCCGACCGGGCCGAGGCGATCATGCGGGCCAGGGAGTCGGGCCTCTGACGGGCTCCCGGCAGCGCTCCTGGGAGGCGGGCGCTCAGGCGGCCCGCCAGTCCTCGACGGGCATGCGCAGGACCTTCAGGGCGACCGTGCCGAAGGCGGCGAGGTGGAACAGCGACCCGATGGCCTGGACGGCCGGCGGCTGCCCGAGCGTGAGGAACGGCCCGCAGATCCCCACGAGCGCCGCCACCGGGACCCACCACGGCGCCCGCCGCACCGCCGCCAGGCCCGTCAGGAGCACCAGCAGGCCCACGTGGGTGAGGAAGCCCGGCAGGAGGACGCCGTACACGAAGCCGCCGAGCGCGCCCGCCACCTCGGTCACCCGGGCGGCCTGGGCGTCCGGGAGGCTGAGCGCCAGCGCCAGGTCGTAGAAGTCGGTCATGAACAGGCAGGCGGCGGTGACCGCGCCGGTCAGGCCGACCGCCGCGCCGATGTTGCCGGTGCGCGGCGCGCGGTGGCGCAGCAGATGGGCGAGCCCGAGGACCACCGGAACCAGGCAGACGGTCGCCCACTGGAACAGCAGCGCGCTGGTCTGCACCTGTACGGGGCTCGCGCGGAACACGGCGGGGTCGTGCTCGGTGCCCGGCGGCGAGGTCACGAAGGCCAGGCCGAGCAGGACGGGCCACGCCAGCATGGCCGCCGCCGCGACGGTCTTCCTGAACAGATCCGGATTTTTCAGCATCTGCGCTCCTATGCGACAAGAGGATCGGCAGGAGCCAACCGGGACCGCGTCCCGGGCCGCATGGGGCGGACCGTCCGGACAAACCGGGAGTGATGTCCTGAGCAGCCGGGATGTGATCTATTCGGTACCGGCCCGTTAGTGACGGCGCGACGTTGACGCCCCTACGTTGTTGACCATGACGGAGATCAGTGGTTCCGATCCGCTTGTCAGGCTGGAGGGAGTCAACAAGCACTTCGGTCCCCTGCACGTGCTCAAGGACATCGACCTGAGCGTGGCCCGGGGCGAGGTGGTCGTCGTCATCGGCCCGTCCGGCAGCGGCAAGTCCACGCTGTGCCGGGTGCTCAACCGGCTGGAGACCATCGACTCCGGTAGCATCGTGTTCGACGGGCGGGAACTGCCCGCGGAGGGCAGGGCGCTGGCCCGGCTGCGCTCCGAGGTCGGGATGGTGTTCCAGTCCTTCAACCTCTTCACCCACAAGACGATCCTGGAGAACGTCACGCTCGGCCCGACCAGGGTGCGGAAGATCCCCCGGCAGCAGGCCGAGCAGCGGGGCATGGAACTGCTCGAACGGGTCGGTATCGCCTCGCAGGCGGCGAAGTATCCCGCCCAGCTGTCCGGCGGCCAGCAGCAGCGGACGGCCATCGCCCGCGCGCTGGCCATGGACCCCAAGATGATTCTTTTCGACGAGCCCACCTCGGCCCTCGACCCGGAGATGGTCCAGGAGGTGCTCGACGTGATGGTCGGCCTGGCCAGGGACGGCATGACGATGATGGTCGTCACCCACGAGATGGGCTTCGCCCGCCGGGCGGCCAACCGCATCGTGTTCATGGCCGACGGCCAGATCGTCGAGGAGGGGTCGCCCTCGGAGTTCTTCACCAAGCCGAGCACCGAGCGCGCCCGCGACTTCCTCTCCAAGATCCTCACGCACTGATCCCAGCTCACGACATGCTCCACAAGAAGCGAAAGGTGATGCGGATGCGATTCGCAGCCGGCTTGCTCGCGCTTGCCGCCCTGGCCACCGGCCTGACGGCCTGCGGCGGTTCGGGGGCGAGCTCGATCGTCGACAAGGCGAAGGACGACAAGAAGCTCGTGATCGGCGTCAAGATCGACCAGCCGGGCTGGGGACTGAAGAAGCCCGACGGCGGCTACGCCGGGTTCGACGTCGACGTGGCGAAGTACGTCGCCAAGGAGCTCGGCGTGCCGGAGAGCGGCATCACGTTCAAGGAGGCCCAGTCGGCCAACCGCGAGCCGTTCATCCAGCAGGGCCAGGTCGACATGGTCATCGCGACCTACTCGATCACCGACGAGCGGAAGAAGAAGATCTCCTTCGCCGGGCCGTACCTCGTCACCGGGCAGGACATCCTCGTCCGCGCCGACGACACCTCGATCACCGGGGTCGAGTCGCTCAAGGACAAGAAGGTCTGCGGCGCGCAGGGATCGTCGTCGCCGAAGCGGCTCGCGGAGAAGTTCGGCCCCGACTGGGAGTCCAAGAACCTCACCCAGCAGCAGGGCTACGGCGCCTGCCTGCCGCTGCTGGAGAACAAGCAGGTCGACGCCATCTCCACCGACGCCACGATCCTCGCCGGGTTCGCCGCCCAGTTCCCCGGCAAGTTCAAGCTGATCGGCCAGCCGTTCAGCGAGGAGAGGTACGGCATCGGCCTCAAGCTGGACGACAAGGCCGGCCGCGACGCGATCAACAACGCCATCGAGAAGTTCTTCAAGGACGGAAGCTGGCGCAAGGCCATCGACACGAACCTCGGCGAGTTCGGCAAGTACTTCACGACGCCGCCGTCCGTCGACCGGTACTAGGACACCGACAGCGGCACTGGAAGGAGGCCGGCGGTGGAGGCCGTGGTCGACGAGCTTCCCGTCATCCTCGGCGCGTTCTGGCTGACGGTGAAGCTCACGGTGGTCAGCGGGCTGATCTCGCTGGTCTGGGGGATCGCGCTGGCCGCCATGCGGGTGAGCCCGCTGCCGGTGCTGCGAGGGGCGGGCGCTCTGTACGTCAACGTGCTGCGCAACACGCCCCTCACGCTGATCATCGTGTTCTGCGGCCTCGGCCTGGGCACGGTGATGGACGTCCAGTTCTCCGACGACCTGTCGCTCAACAGCTTCTGGCTGTCGATCATCGGGTTGTCGGCGTACACCTCCGCCTTCGTCTGCGAGGTCGTGCGGGCCGGGATCAACACCGTGCCCCTCGGCCAGGCGGAGGCGGCCCGCGCGATCGGCCTGACGTTCCTGCAGACGCTCCGCCTGGTGATCCTCCCCCAGGCGGTGCGCACGGTCATCGCACCCCTCGGGAGCCTGCTGAACGCGCTGGTCAAGAACACGACGGTCGCCGCGGCGATCGGCGTCATGGAGGCCGCGCTGCGGATGAAGAACCTGTTCGACGCCCACGGAGACGCGATCATCCCCATCTTCCTCGGCTTCGCCGCCGGGTTCGTCGTGCTGACCCTCCCCCTGAACCTGCTGTCCGGCCGGCTGGCGCGGCGCCTGGCGGTGGTCCGATGACCGAGCGCGGCGCCACCGTCCTCTACGACGTCCCGGGCCCGCGCGCCCGCCTGCGCAACAACGCGCTGACCCTCGCGTTCGGCGTCGTCCTGCTGCTGGTCGCGTACTTCGTCTGGACGAAGTTCGACGAGAAGGGCCAGTGGAAGGGCGAGCTGTGGCAGCCGTTCCTCCGGGCCGACACCTGGACCGAGCTGATCCTGCCCGGACTGCTGAACACGCTGGTCGCCGCCGCGCTCGCCGCGGTGCTCGCGCTGCTGTTCGGGGCCGTGTTCGGCATCGCCCGCCTGTCGGACCACCGCTGGGTGCGGATCCCGGCCGCGGTGGTCGTCGAGGCCTTCCGCGCGGTCCCGGTGCTCATGCTGATCTTCTTCGCGCAGTACGGCGGGAGCCTGGCCGGGCTGGTCGTGACCGAGTTCACGGCCGTGGTCTTCGGTCTCACGGTCTACAACGGGTCGGTCCTGGCCGAGATCGTCCGTGCGGGCATCCTGGCGGTGCCGCGCGGCCAGGCCGAGGCGGGCTACGCGATCGGCCTGCGCAAGAACCAGGTGATGCGGCTGATCCTGCTGCCGCAGGCGGTCACCGCGATGATGCCCGCCATCGTGAGCCAGCTCGTGGTGCTGCTCAAGGACACCGCGCTCGGGTTCGTCGTGGCGTACGCCGACCTGCTCAACGCGGGCGCCCGCGTCGTGCCGGCCAACTACGCCAACCTGATCCCGTCGGTCATCGTCATCGCGGCGGTCTACATCGCGATCAACCTGGCGCTCGGCTATCTCGCCGCCTGGCTGGAACGGCGCAGCCGGCGCAGCAGGAAGGTCACGGCCGATCCGGCCGCCGCCGAACAGGCGGGCGGCGAGGTCGCCTTCGTCCGCTGAGCCCGCGCTCCCGGGTCAAGGGAGTTTTGCCGTGTCGCTGCTGGCGGCGGCGCGTACGCGACCTCGATATTGAGCGCGTGTGGCGTGGCCTCGCCGTGATCGGCGTCCTGGCGGCCGGATGCCTCGCGGGGTGCGGGGGCGACGGCAGGCTGGTGATCGGTGTGCGCCCGGAGCAGCCGGGGCTGGTCACCCGGATGCCCGACGGGCACTTCGGCGGCTTCGACGTCGAGGTCGCGCACTACGTGGCCCGGGCCCTGGGCTACCGCGACGACCAGATCGTCTACACGGCCGGCACGGCAGACGCGGACCTCGTCGTCGGTGTCACCGGCCCGGCGGGCTCCCGGCCGATCGCCGGACCGTACCTCGTCACCAGCACCGACGTCCTCGTCCGGGCCGACGATCTGTCGATCAGACGGCCCCGCGACCTGGCCCGCAAGCGGGTCTGCGCCACCCGGGAGTCCGCCGCGCCGCTCGTGGCGAGGTTCGGCGCCCGCTGGCGGCGGTTCTTCCTCGCCGAGGCGAACCTGCCCGCAGCCTGCGCTCCGCTGCTCGCCCGTGGCGGCACCGACGCCATCGTGGCCGACGCGCCCGTGCTCGCCGGGCTGTCGGCGCGGTATCCCGGCAGGTTCCGGTTCAGCGGCAGGCCGCTGTCCACCGAGAAGTACGGCATCGCCACCAGCACGGCCGCCCTGCGCGACCAGGTGAACGACGCGCTGCGCCGGATGTTCGAGGACGGCAGCTGGAACCGGGCCGTCATCGACCAGCTCGGCGTCCTCGCCACCCGCTACACCACGCCCCCGTCCCTGGACCGGTGACGGTGCGATCGGCGGCCGTACGCCGCCGGCTATCCCTTCAGCTGCGCGAGGAGGGTGCGCATCCGGTCGACCTCGATGCGCTGGTCCCCGTCGACGTGGGTGACGAACTGGTTGATCTCCGATTCGCCGCCTCCCCCGTCGCCGAAGAGCCGCTCGACCATCGTCAGCGCGCCCATGTGGTGCTGGATCATGTCCTCGTAGAAGAGCCGGTCGAACCGCGCCCCCTTGGCCTGCTCCAGCTCGGCGAACTGCGCGTCGGTGAGCATGCCCGGCATGGGCTCCCCGCCGCCGTGGTCGTGCCCGGCGCCGGAGCCCACGCTGGGCACCTGCTGGAGCCGGGCCCTGAGCCAGCGCACCATCTGGTCGATCTCGTCCTGCTGGGAGATCTCGATCCGCTTCGCCAACCGGGGAAGGTCCTTGCTCTCGCTGCGGCCGGCGACGAGCGCGGTCATGCGCAGGGCCTGGGAGTGATGCCGGATCATCCCCTGCATGAACCGCACGTCGGCGTCGGTGTACTCCTGGCCCTCGGAGCGCGGCACCTCGCCGGCCGGCAGGACCTTGCTGCCCTGGCCCGGCGCTCCCGGCTGCACGATGTTCACCGCGGGAGTCCGGGAGGCCCTGGGGGCCTCCGTCTCCGCCGTGCAGGCACTGATCGCGGTGGCCGCCAGCGCGAGCACGAGGAGCCCCCGGTACGGGGTGGAGGAGATCATGACCGTACGCTCGCTTGCTCGGGGGGCTGGGGAACACCGGCGAAACCGGAGGATACGTAGGGGTATAGCACATTCGCCCCATATCCGGTTAGTGCCCACCAAAGGCCGCGCCGACGGTGCTTCCCCGCCGCGGCGGCCGGGGTTATCGGGCGAACTCGGTGGCGCGGGACTCGCGGACCACGGTGATGCGGATCTGACCGGGGTAGGTCAGCTCCTCCTCGACCTGCTTGGCGACGTCCCGGGCGATCACCTGGGCCTGGATGTCGTCGACGTTGTCGGGCCGGACCATGACGCGGATCTCCCGGCCCGCCTGCATGGCGAACACCTTGTCCACCCCGTCGTACGACTGGGCGATCTCCTCTAGGCGCTCCAGCCGCTTCACGTACGCCTCAAGGGACTCGCGCCGGGCGCCGGGCCGGCTGCCGCTGATCGCGTCGGCGGCCTGGGTGAGGACGGCCTCGACGGTCCTGACCTCCACCTCGTTGTGGTGCGCCTCGATGGCGTGGACGACGTCCTCGTGCTCGCCGTACCGGCGGGCGATCTCCGCGCCGATCATCGCGTGGCTGCCCTCGACCTCGTGCGTGAGCGCCTTGCCGATGTCGTGCAGGAGAGCGCACCGCTTGACGAGATCGCGGTCGAGCCGCAGCTCGGCTGCCATGATCCCGGCGATGTGCGCCGACTCGATCAGGTGCTTGAGCACGTTCTGGCCGTAGGAGGTGCGGTAGCGCAACTGCCCGAGCAGGGTGACCAGCTCGGGGTGCATCTCGGTGATGCCCAGCTCGACCAGGGCGTCCTCTCCCGCGCGTACGCACAGGTCCCGCACCTCGGCCTTGCTGCGCTCGTGAGCCTCCTCGATGCGCTGGGGATGGATGCGCCCGTCGAGCACGAGCTTCTCCAACGTCAGCCTGGCCGTTTCCCGGCGAACCGGGTCGAAGCACGACAGAAGCACCGCTTCGGGCGTGTCGTCAATGATCAGGTTGACGCCGGTGGTGGACTCGAAGGCCCGAATGTTGCGGCCCTCGCGGCCGATGATGCGGCCCTTCATCTCGTCGCCGGGGAGGTGGAGGACGCTCACGACCGACTCGGCCGTCTGCTCGGTGGCGACCCGCTGCACGGCGAGGGTCACGATCTTGCAGGCGCGCTTCTCGCCCTCCTTGCGGGCCTCGCTCTCGATCTCCCGGACGATCAGGGCCGCCTCGCGCTTGGCCTGGTTCTCGATCTCCTTGACCAGCTCGGTCTTGGCCTGATCGGCCGTCAGGCCCGCGACCCGCTCCAGGATCTCCTTGCGCCGCTCGGCCACCCGCTCCAGGTCCTCGCGGCGGTCGGCCAGCTCCGTCTCGGTCTCGGCCAGCTTGCGGGCCCGCTCGGCCTGCCTGCGCGCCTCCTCGTCGAGCCGCTGCTCACGCTCGGCCAGCCGGTTCTCCCGCCGCTCCAGGTCGGAGCGCAGCTCCTTGAGCTCGGTCTTGAGGAGGCGCGCCTCCTCCTCGACCTCCTTGCGCGTGAGCGCCGCGCTCTCGGCGAGCGACTCGGACTTCTGGAGGATCTCCCCCGCGTCCCGCTCCGCCTTCGTACGGATCTCCTCGGCCTCCCGCCGGGCCCGTTCGAGCTCCTCGTTGACCTCGGCCTTGACCTCGGCGAGTTGCTCGGGTGAGGGACCGGACGGCGCGGCGACTCCGGCGGTGCGGCGTACGACTATGACAAGGGCGGCGATCATCACGAGAGCCAGCAGCACCACCGCAACCGCAAGAACGATCACGATCGTGTCCATGCGCGCTCACCCCTATCGCCTCACGACAACCTCATGGCAGGGGTCACACGCGCGCAGCACGGCAGAGCCCGGTGGCGTCACCAGGACAAATATCGTCACATCGCCCGGACACCCCGAAGGGTGGCCGATATGGCCCGAAGGCCGGCCAAAGTCCTCGTCCGTCGTGGTTCACCGTTATGGCAATCCGCGCTGCGCGGAGTAACTCCTCACTGCGGTCGAGATTAAGCGTCAGAGAGGTAACGAGCAAGCAAAGATGCCCTGTCAAGCGACTTTTGCATGGTGCTATAGCTCACTCGAAGCTGTCGGGAAGCCCATCGGAGGGTATGCCCTCGGCCTCGATCGCCTCCCGGACGATGCGGAACGCCAGGCCGGGTGAGTAGCCCTTGCGGGCCAGCATGCCGACCAGCCGCCGCATGCGCGCCTGCGGCTCCACCCCGCGCGTACCGGCCAGTTTGCGTTCCACCAGCCTGCGCGCCGTCTCGGTCTCCTCGTCGGGATCGAGCCGCTCCAGGGCGTCCTCGACCGTCTCCTCGGCGACGCCGCGCCGCCGCAGTTCCTGCGCCAGCGCGCGCCGGGCCAGGCCGCGTCCGGCGTGCCGGGAGGTCACCCACGCGGCGGCGAACGCCTCGTCGTCGATGAGCCCGACCTCGGAGAACCGCTCCAGCACGGCGTTCGCCGCCTCCTCGGGCACGTCCCGCTTGCGCAGGGCGTCCGCGAGCTGGGCCCGGGTCCTGGGCGCCATCGTCAGCAGCCGCAGGCAGATGGCCCTGGCCACCGCCTCGGGGTCGGCCGGCGGCCCCTCACTCGCCGTGCTGCCCTCCCGCGGCCCGTCGGGCAGCCACCCGCCGGACCGCTCACGCCGCTCGCCCCGCGCCCTCCGGCCTCGGCGAGTTCCCTGGCCTCCGCGCGCTTCTCGACCTCCCGGCGCTTCCCGGTCCCCGGGCATTCGCCGATCCAGCGCTTCCGGGTCAGGCGCTTCCCAGGCTCCCTGATCTGCCCGTGCTTCCCAGCCTTCCGGCGCTCGCCGGTTCTCCCGCCTCCTGCCGCGCCCCTGACGGCGCCGCCCGGACCCGGCGGCCCGGCCGGCGCCGTCCCGCTCCGTGCCGTCCTGGTCCCGGAGGTCGAACCCACCAGAGCCGGCGGAGCCGTCAGCGTCGCCGGAGCCGTCAGTGCTGCCGTAGCTGTCAGTCCTGCCGGAGCTGTCAGTGCTGCCGGAGCCGCCGGAGCCGTCCGGGGCTCGTCGTTCACGCCTGCGGATCTGCGCCCGCAGGGCGGCGATCGTCGCGGACGCGTCGTCGGCCGGACCGGCCGACTCCTCGACCGGCCCCCAGGGTCCCGAGTTCCAGTCCCGCGGCCCGAACTCGTCGTCCGGGCCGGAGGGCTCGTCGCGCCTCATGCCTGCGCTCAGACGTCACCCGGCTTGGGCGCGGCGGCCGCCTTGCTGCCCCGGCCCGACGCGGACGCGGACGCGGTCGCTCGGCCCGATGTGGCCGCGGGCGCGGCGGCGGCCGGAGCGGCGGGAGTCTCGTTCGGCGTGTCGAGCCGCGGCCCGACCCCCAGCTTCTCCTTGATCTTCTTCTCGATCTCGTTGGCGATGTCGGGGTTGTTCTTCAGGAAGTTGCGGGCGTTCTCCTTGCCCTGCCCGAGCTGGTCGCCCTCGTACGTGTACCAGGCGCCCGCCTTCCGCACGAACCCGTGCTCGACGCCCATGTCGATCAGACCACCCTCGCGGGAGATGCCCATGCCGTAGAGGATGTCGAAGTCGGCCTGGCGGAACGGCGGGGCCATCTTGTTCTTGACGACCTTCACCCGGGTCCGGTTGCCGACCGGCTCGGTGCCGTCCTTGAGCGTCTCGATCCGGCGCACGTCCAGCCGCACCGACGCGTAGAACTTCAGCGCCTTGCCACCCGTGGTGGTCTCGGGGCTTCCGAACATCACGCCGATCTTCTCGCGGAGCTGGTTGATGAAGATGGCGGTCGTCCGGGTCTGGTTCAGGGCGCCGGCGATCTTGCGCAGCGCCTGCGACATGAGGCGGGCCTGGAGACCGACGTGGCTGTCGCCCATCTCGCCCTCGATCTCCGCCTTGGGCACGAGGGCCGCCACGGAGTCGATCACGATGATGTCGACGGCGCCGGAGCGGATCAGCATGTCGGCGATCTCAAGGGCCTGCTCACCGGTGTCCGGCTGGGAGACGAGCAGCGCGTCGACGTCGACCCCCAGCTTCTTCGCGTACTCGGGGTCGAGGGCGTGCTCGGCGTCGATGAAGGCGGCGATGCCGCCGCCCTTCTGGGCGTTGGCCACGGCGTGCAGGGCGACCGTCGTCTTACCGGAGGACTCCGGACCGTACACCTCCACGATCCGGCCCCGGGGGAAGCCGCCGATGCCGAGAGCCACGTCGAGAGCGATGGCGCCGGTGGGGATGACCTCGATCGGGGCACGCGCGTCGTCTCCGAGACGCATGACGCTGCCCTTGCCGAACTGCCGCTCGATTTGCGCGAGGGCGGTCTCAAGGGCCTTCTCGCGGTCGTTGATTGCCATTGGGTGCCCCCTGGAGGGTGGTCGTCTGCTCGGTCACCGAAAAGCTACGGGGTGCGACCGACATTTTCCTGAGCTTCCCGCACACCGCCCGAAGGGCGGGTGCGGCGGTCCGCCGCGTCCGGGCGCCGCGCGCGGCGCGCACCCTGTGGGCGACCAGACCAATATAGCCGAACGACTGTTCGATCACATGAGGAACCGCCGCCGGTGTCGGGAAACCGGCCGGAGTTCCCGGCGGCGTTACATTCCCGGGCGTTACCCGTTCATGGTTGTCGTCCCGTTGACCTGCGACGATCCTTGTAACAAAGCTGGATCTCCCGCGAAGGGGGCCTCGTGACGGGCACCGGCGACTTTGGCAGGCAGCGCCTGGCCTACCTGGAGGCACTCGCCGCCCGGCTCCCCGGCTACGGCCTCGCCGCCCGGCTGATCGGCGGGGACACCCCCGTCCTCTCCGTCTGGCACCCGGAGACCGGCAGGCAGACGATCGTCTTCGCGATCCCCTCCGGGGAGGGCTGGGTGTTCCTGTGGGCCCCGGGCGGACAGGAGAGCGCCGACGATCCCGGCCGCGCGGCCGAGACGATCCACTCGACGCTCACCCGGCCGCTCTGACCCGCCGGGACCTCGCCGGGACCCGCCGAGCCCGGTCCCGTACGCGGTCAGCGCAGGACTTCGCCCAGCCTGACCCGGGCGCCCGTACGGAGCACCGCGCGCTGGTACACCCGGGAGGCGAACAGCAGCACGCCCACGACCGCCACGATCATGAGCACCACGGCGATGAGAATCTCTCCCAGGGGAACGCCGGTGGCCGCCGTCCGTACGGGCATGACCATGGAGGAGAACGGCGGCACGAGCGACAGGACGCGCGCGACCGTGCCGGTGGGCTGGACGGCGGCGAAGTAGGCCGTCACGTAGGTCAGCATCATGAGCGTGGTCATCGGCGTCAGCACCGTGTTCAGCTCCTCCTGCCTCGACACCAGCGAGCCGAAGGTGGCCGCGAGCACGGCGAAGAACGCGTAGCCCAGCACGAACCAGACCAGCGCGCTGACGACGATCCCGCCCATTCCCGGCGGCAGATCGGCCGCGAAGCCGGTCGCGGCCGACGCGGCCAGCCCGGCGGCGACGACGACGACGAGGTTGACCAGCCCCAGGACGCCCAGCCCGACGATCTTGCCGCCCAGCAGCTGCCACGGGCGCACCGAGGTCAGCAGGATCTCCACGATCCGGCTGCCCTTCTCCTCCACCACGCCCATCGCGACGTACATCGAGGAGTAGATGAACAGGAAGAACAGCACCATCACGAGCAGCGTGGCGATGCCGGTGCGCACACCCTGGTACCGCGCGTCGGCGCCGACCGACTCCACCCGCAGCGGCGTGACCGTGACCCCGGCGGCCCTGATCTGCTCGTCCCGGTGGACGCTTTCGAGGATCAGCCCCAGCCGCTGGTCGAGCTCGCCGTTCGCGATGACCCTGTCACCGCCGATCAGGGCCGCGTCGACGTCTCCGCCGATCACCGCCTTCCGCGCGGCCGCCTCGTCCGGATACCGCGAGTAGGAGAGCTGGGTGACGGGCGCGGGGGCCGGGCCCACCACACCGACGTCGAAGGTGCCGTCGCCGCCGAGCGCCTTCGGCAGGAACGCCAGCGCGGCCACCAGGATCGCACTGATCGCCAGGCTGATCAGGAAGGACTTCGTCCGGATCCGCGTGCGGACCTCCCGCTGGGCCACCAGCAACAGCCCGTTCATGCCACCGCCTCCCTGAAGATCTCGGTGAGGGTCGGCTGCCGCCGCCCGAAGTGCTCGACCGTCCCCGCGCCCATCGCCGTACGGAGGACGGCCTGGTCGTCTGCCTCCTCGCAGAGCAGGACGTCGCGGTCGCCCTCGCGGGCGATCCTGCCGGGCAGGCCGTCGGCCCACCCGGGCGCGGCGTCCCGGACCACGACGCGCAGCACCCCGCGGCCCTCCCGCTCCCGGAGCTCGGCGACCGGGCCGTACGCGACCATCCGGCCCGCGGAGATGATGCCGACCGAGTCGCAGAGCCGTTCGACCAGCTCCAGCTGGTGGCTGGAGAAGATGACCGGCACGCCCTCGGCGGCGCGGTCCTTGAGCACCTCCGCCAGCGCGTCGACCGCCAGCGGGTCGAGGCCGGAGAAGGGCTCGTCGAGGATCAGCACCGTCGGCTCGTGGACGAGCGCGACCGCGAGTTGCACGCGCTGCTGGTTGCCGAGCGACAGCGCCTCGACCGCGTCGTCGCGCCGCTCGACCAGGCCGAGCCGTTCGAGCAGGGCGTCCGTGGCGGTGCGGGTGGCGGCCGGGGCGAGGCCGTGGAGCCGGCCGAAGTACTCGATCTGCTCGGCGACCTTCATCTTCTGGTAGAGGCCGCGTTCCTCCGGCATGTAGCCGAACGCGCGCCGGTCGTCGTAACCCAGCGGACGCCCGTCGAGCCGCACCTCCCCGGAGTCGGCGCCGAGCACGCCCATCACGATGCGCATCGTCGTCGTCTTGCCCGCGCCGTTGGCGCCGACGAAGCCGAACATCTCGCCGGGCCGTACGGTGAAGCCGACCCCGTCGAGGGCGGTCTTGTCTCCGTAGCGTTTGCGCAGTCCGTCGATCTCAAGCACGGGGGGTTGCCTCCATGATTCGCCGGAGCACGTCCATGTAGTTCTCGAACGCCGCCCGTCCCCGTTCGGTCAGCGAGAGCCAGGTGCGCCCCCGCTTGCCGACGAAGGTCTTCTCCACGCGGACGTAGCCGGCCTCTTCGAGCGTGAGGACGTGCTTGCTGAGCAGTGAGTCGCTGACCTCGATCGTGTCGCGGAGGAAGCGGAAATCGGCCTTCTCGGCGGCGGCCAGCGCCGCCACGATCGACAGCCGCACCGGGGCGTGGATGATCTCGTCGAGCTCGTGACGCGGGTGCGCGGTCATCGGTCCCTCGTCAGCGGGGCCCCCGCGGGCGAGTCCCTCATCAGGAGGAGCCCGCCGTACACCAGGGGCAGTCCGGCGAGCACCGACAGCGCGAACAGCACCACTGTCGATCCCACCGTGAGGGTGGGCGGCATCAGCCAGACGCCGTAGACGAACGGCAGCGCCATCGTCACCACGTACGCCGTCTCGACGGGCTTCCTGACCCGCTTCAGCAGCCGGTCGTGGACCCGCAGCCTGGCCCAGTACACGCAGAGTGCCACCGTCAGCGCGATCCACCCGAGCCCGCCGATCAACGGCCACACGCCGCCGCCGAGGAACATCACCGGCCAGTAGACCATCGTGGCCAGCCCCACGAGCAGGTACGCCCGCCCGGGGCCGCGAGCGGACCGCCTGACCTGCCGGTCCACCCGCCCGATCTCCCGGAGAGCCTCGTCGGGAGTGAAGTGATCTCCGCTCATGCGCTTCCTCCCCATTCATCCGATCAACACGATAGCAACCGCTCAACCGGCGTTCAAGTACTTGCCATGGGCGACTGGAACCGCTGGGAGAGTGGCGTGATCGCGAAGAGGAGGAGGAGGTGGGGGTGGCGGCCGATGTTGGTGCGGGCCCGCGGCCTGTTCAGCGGTGCGACGCCGATGCCGCGCGGCAGTGCGTCAGCGTAACTTGGGGTCGACGTCGACCGCCTGGCAGACGGCCTGCCAGACCTGCTTCGCCGCCACGCCTTCGGCGAGGGCCTGCTCGACGGTGCGCCCGCCGAGACCGGCGAGGACGTAGTCCTTGGCCCACGACTCCGCGTACGCCTCGCCGAAGTGGCGGCGCATCCTGTTCCAGAAGTCGGTGAGGCGCATGCGTTCAGTATGGCCCCCCAGGCGGAATGGCCTCACCGCCCTCGGCGACCGTGACGCCGCGCCCGTCCCGTCACATCACGCGGGCGCCGTACATCTCGCCGAGGGGGTCGGCGAGGAGTTCCAGGCGAGCGCCGTCCGGGTCCCGGAAGTAGATCGAGCTGCCGCTCTCCTCCTGGTACGGCACGCCGGCCGCGTCGAGCTTGCCGCGCAGGCGCTCCCACGTCTCCCGCTCCACGGAGATCGCGATGTGGTGGAGGCCGCCGAGAACCTCCTTGTACGGCTCCAGGTCGAGTCCGGGGAGGTCGAAGAAGGCCAGCAGGTTCCCGTTGCCGATGTCGAAGAAGAAGTGGTTCGACCCTCGGTAGTCGCGGTTCTCGAAGATCTCGGTCAGCGGGAACTCGAGGAGTTCGTGATAGAAGCGGATGGTCCGCTCGACGTCGGATGAGATCAACGCGAAGTGGTGCAGGCCCCTCGCGCTGCTTGCGGCACGGCGTTCGCCGAGGTAGCGCTCCCGGATGCGGGTGCGCGCCACCTCGACGGCCGCGTAGTCGATTTCCATACTCAAGAAGATTGTCCTGTTTTGCGCTCGTCATGCCCCCGGTCGCCTGATCGTGGCACGTCCCGTTCCACCCGTGCCGCGGGCGGGCGGCCACCGCGACCAGGCGGCGTGGCGTTTTCTGTCGGTGGGGCGATGCATGATGGGCGGGTGGGTGCGCTCGACGGCTTCAGCCCGGTGACCAGGGAGTGGTTCACCGGGGCGTTCGCGACGCCGACCTCGGCGCAGGAGGGCGCGTGGTCGTCGATCGCCCGTGGTGAGAACACACTCGTGGTCGCCCCCACGGGGTCGGGCAAGACTCTCGCGGCCTTCCTGTGGGCGATCGACCGGCTGGCCGTCGAGCACGCGACCGGCCGGGGCGAGACGGCGGGCGCGCGGGACCGGCACGGCGGATCGCCCGACCGGCGCTCCGGGGGCGCGGGCGGCCGGGCGAAGGCCGGGGAACCGGCGCGTCCCTGTCGTGTCGTGTACGTCTCACCGCTGAAGGCCCTGGCGGTCGACGTGGAGCGGAACCTGCGCGCCCCTCTCACCGGCATCCGGCAGACGGCGCTGCGGATGGGGCTGCCGGCCCCCGACATATCGGTGGCGATCCGCTCCGGCGACACCGCGGCCGAGGAGCGGCGCCGTTTCGCGGCCCGGCCCTCGGACATCCTGATCACGACGCCCGAATCGCTGTTCCTGCTCCTCACCTCGCAGGCGCGCGAGGCGCTGCGCGGTGTGCAGACCGTGATCGTGGACGAGGTCCACGCCGTCGCGTCGACCAAGCGCGGGGCCCACCTGGCGCTCACGCTGGAGCGGCTCGACGCCCTGCTGCCCGCGCCGGCCCAGCGCATCGGCCTGTCGGCGACCGTGCGCCCGGTCGAGGAGGTGGCGGCCTTCCTCGGCGGGACGCGTCCGGCCACCGTCGTGCAGCCGCCCGCCGAGAAGGTCATCGAGGTCGACGTCGTGGTGCCGGTCGAGGACATGACCGAGCTCGCGCCGCCCCCTCCCGGCGCCGAGGGCGAGCCGGCGGAGCACCGGCGGAGCATCTGGCCGCATGTCGAGGAGCACCTGCTCGACCTGATCCAGGCCCATCGGTCCACGATCGTCTTCGCCAACTCACGACGGTTGTCCGAGCGGCTGTGCACCCGGCTCAACGAGCTCGCCTGGGAACGGCAGGCCTCCTCCGCCGCCGGTGGAGGCACAGGTGGAGACACAGGTCAGGCCACAGACGGGGGCACGGACGGGGCGGATCCGGCCCACTGGTCGGAGGCCTTCGAGCGGTTGCACGCGCAGTGGTCCGGCCGCCGCGACGGACCAGACCACGGCCAGGCCGCTCCTCCGGCCGGGCAAGCCGGGCCTTCGGGACCGGGACCCACGGGAATCGGACCTGCGGGACCGGGCGTCACGGGACCTGCGCTGCCGGGACCGGGGCTCACTGGACCCGGGCTCACGGGACCCGGGATGCCGGCACCCGGACTGCCAGGTCCGGGGGTCATGCCGTCGGAGTTCATGGCGCAGGCGGGCGTGTCGGGCGGCGCGATCCCCGAGGTGGTGCGGGCCCACCACGGCTCCGTCTCCAAGGAGGAGCGCGCCCAGATCGAGGAGGCGCTGAAGTCGGGCCGGCTGCCCGCGGTGGTCGCCACCTCCAGCCTGGAGCTCGGCATCGACATGGGCTCGGTCGATCTGGTGGCCTGCGTGGAGGCGCCGCCCAGCGTGGCCAGCGGGCTGCAGCGCATCGGCCGCGCCGGGCACCAGGTCGGCGCGGTGTCCAGGGGTGTGATCTTCCCCAAGTACCGGGGCGACCTGGTCCAGACGGCGGTCGTGGCGGAGCGCATGCGCGCCGGGCGGATCGAGGAGCTCCGCTACCCGCGCAACCCCCTCGACGTGCTGGCGCAGCAGATCGTCGCGATGACCGCGCTCGACGAGTGGACCGTCGACTCGCTGGAGGCGCTGGTGCGCCGGGCCGCGCCGTACGCCACGCTGCCGCGCACCGCGCTGGAGGCGACGCTCGACATGCTGGCCGGGCGTTATCCGAGCGAGGAGTTCGCTGAGCTGCGGCCGCGCGTCGTGTGGGACCGGGTGACCGGGACCCTTCACGGCCGTCCGGGGGCGCAGCGCCTGGCGGTGACCAACGGGGGCACGATTCCCGACCGGGGGCTGTTCGGCGTGTTCCTGGTCGGCGACAAGGCCTCGCGGGTGGGCGAGCTGGACGAGGAGATGGTCTACGAGTCCCGCGTCGGCGACGTGTTCGTGCTGGGCGCGACCTCCTGGCGGATCGAGGACATCACGGCCGACCGCGTGCTGGTCTCCCCCGCTCCCGGCCGGCCGGGCAAACTGCCGTTCTGGCACGGCGACGCGCCGGGCCGCCCCGCGGAGCTGGGCCGGGCCATCGGCGCGTTCCTCCGGGAGCTGTCGGCGGCAGGGGCGGGCGGCAAGGGCGACGCCCGAGCGGCGCTCGAACGCGTCCGCGCGGCCGGCCTCGACGAGTACGCCGCCGGGAACCTCCTCTCCTACCTGACGGAACAGCGGGAGGCGACGGGATACGTGCCCGACGACCGCACGCTGGTGGTGGAGCGCTTCCGCGACGAGCTGGGCGACTGGCGGGTGGTGCTCCACTCCCCCTACGGCGCGCGGGTGCACGCGCCGTGGGCGCTCGCGATCGGGCGCCGCCTGCGGGAGCGGTACGGCGCGGACGTCCAGGCCGTCCACTCCGACGACGGCATCGTGCTGCGCGTCCCGGACACCTTCGAGGACGGGCCGACCGACGTGGCGGTCTTCGACGCCGACGAGATCGAGCAGATCGTGGTGGAGGAGCTGGGCGGCTCCGCGCTGTTCGCCTCCCGCTTCCGGGAGTGCGCCGGGCGCGCCCTCCTGCTCCCCCGGCGCTCTCCGGGCAGGCGCACGCCGCTGTGGCAGCAGCGCCAGCGGGCCGCCCACCTGCTGGGCGTGGCGAGCAAGTACGCCGGTTTCCCGGTGGTCCTGGAGACGATGCGCGAGTGCCTGCAGGACGTCTTCGACGTTCCCGGCCTGGTGGGGCTCCTGCGTGACGTCGCCGCCCGCCGGGTGCGGGTGGTCGAGGTGGAGACCTCCCAGGCGTCCCCGTTCGCCGCGTCGCTGCTGTTCAACTACATCGGCGCCTTCATGTACGAGGGCGACGCGCCGCTGGCGGAGCGGCGGGCCCAGGCGCTGGCCCTCGACACCGCGCTCCTGGCCGAGCTGCTGGGGCAGGCCGATCTTCGGGAGCTGCTCGACCCCGACGTCCTCGCGGAGACCGAGCGGGAACTGGCCCGGCTCGACAGGCCGCTGCGGGACGCCGAGGACCTCGCGGACCTGCTGCGTTCGCACGGCCCGTTGCTCGCCCAGGACGTCTCGATCCGCGAGGGCGACCCGGCGTGGCTGGCGGACCTGGAGCGGGTGCGCAGGGCCATCCGGGTGCGCGTGGCGGGTCATGAGCAGTGGGCCGCCGTCGAGGACGCCTGGCGGCTGCGTGACGCCCTGGGCGTGCCGCTGCCCGTGGGCGTGCCGCACCAGTTCCTTGAGCCGCCGCCGACCGGCGGTGCGCACGGCTCCGGCGGTCCCGGCAGGCCCGCCGCCGACCCGCTGGGCGACCTGGTGGCCCGGCACGCCCGCACCCGCGGCCCGTTCTCGTCCGGGACCGCCGCCGCCCGCTTCGGGGTCGGCGTCGCGGTGGCGGACGAGGCGCTGCGCCGCCTCGCCGGGTCGGGAAGGATCGTCTCGGGCGAGTTCCGGCCCGGCGGCCGGGGCGAGGAGTGGTGCGACGCGGACGTGCTGCGGCTCCTGCGGCGCCGGTCGCTCGCCCGGCTCCGCAAGGAGGTGGAGCCGGTTCCGCCCGAGGTTCTGGCCGCCTTCCTGCCCGCCTGGCACGGGATCGCACCGCAGAGCATCACGACGAGCGGCGGCCGTCCCGTCGGGTACGACGGCGGCACCGGCCACCCGGGCCCCGGCGGACCTCCCGGCCCACCACGGCAGGGGCGGCCGGAGGTCCAGGGGTCCGCGCGGGCGATGGACACGCTGATCAGCGCGATCGAACGGCTGCAGGGAGCGGCGGTCCCCGCCTCGGCCCTGGAGTCGCTGGTGCTGCCCGCTCGGGTGCCCGGATACTCCCCGGCCCTGCTCGACGAGCTGACCTCGTCCGGTGAGGTCGTCTGGGCGGGCCAGGGCTCGCTGCCCGGCGGGGACGGCTGGGTCTCGCTCTACTTCGCCGACACCGCACCGCTGCTGCTGCCCGCGCCGGCGGAGATCACCATGACCCCACTGCACGAGGGGATCCTGGAGATCCTCGGCGGCGGCGGGGCGCTGTTCTTCCGCGAGCTGTCCAACCGGATAGGGGCGGCCGCATGCGGGGCGGGCGGCGCGGCCGGCACCGGTCCGGACGCCGCGGCGTCCCGCCGGGCCCGCATCCTCGGCCGGTCGGCCGCGGACACCCCGGCGCCCGGCGAGGGCCTCACCGCGAACGGGCCGCCGGACGACCTGACCCTGTCCGCCGCGCTGTGGGACCTCGTCTGGGCGGGCCGCGTCACCGGGGACACGCTGGCTCCGCTCCGCTCGGCGCTGGGCACCGGAAGGCCCGCCCACCGTCCGGCCGCGACCAGGCGCCGCCGGGCCGTCCTGCCCACCAGGAGCGGCCCGCCGACCGTGAGCGGCCGATGGTGGCCGCTCCCCGCGCCGGCGGGCGACGGCACCCAGCGGGCGCACGCCCAGGCGGAGGTGCTGCTCGAACGGCACGGGGTGCTGACCAGGGGCGGCGTCACGGCCGAACGCCTGCCCGGCGGATTCTCCGCCGTCTACCAGGTGCTGCGCGCCTTCGAGGAGAGCGGCCGGTGCCGCCGCGGCTACTTCGTCGAAGGGCTGGGCGGCGCCCAGTTCGCCCTTCCTGGCGCGGTGGACCGGATGCGGGCCATGTCCTCCCCGTCGTCCTCCCCGTCATCCCCCTCGCCGGGGCTTTCGCCGGAGGAGGACCTGTGGTCGGTCCCGGCCCCGCCGCCGCCCCGGCCGGTGGTCGTGCTGGCCGCGGCCGACCCGGCCAACCCGTACGGCGCCGCGCTGCCCTGGCCCGACCGCGCGGACGACGTGACCCACAAGCCGGGCCGCAAGGCGGGCGCGCTGGTGGTGCTGGTGGAGGGCTCCCTCGTCCTTTACGTCGAGCGTGGCGGCAAGACCCTGCTCTCCTACGGCTCTGGGGAGGACCTGCGCCCGGCCGTGCAGGCCCTCGCCGTCTCCGTACGGCGGGGCGCGCTGGGCAAGCTCACCGTCGAACGGGCCGACGGCGCCTCGATCACCGGCTCGCCCCTGGCGGAGGCCCTGGAGGCCGCCGGGTTCCACCCCACCCCGCGTGGTCTGCGCATCCGCGGCTGACCGCCGTCCTAGCCCGGCTCCGCCACGCTCGCAGGCCGGTCCTCCTCCACCCGAGCCGCCCGGCGCCTCCGGTTGAGCCGCAGGTACAGCAGGGCGGCGCCGGCGACCGCCAGCGGCCACAGAAGGTAGGGGCCGGACATGAGAAGCAGCGCGGCCACCGCGACCATGGCCGTCATCGCCGCGGCCCGGCCCATGCCGCGTCTGGGCAGCAGCTTGAGCGCGGCGGCGACGCCGAGCGCGTACACCGCCACGAAGGAGCCGGTGGTGAGCAGCACGACGGGCTGGGCGCCCACCCCCGTGGCGACCACGACGGCCAGCGCGACGAACGACAACGCCGAGTGGACGGCCAGGCTGCGGCGGGGCACCTCGCCCGCCATGCTGCCTCCGGCGAGCGCCCGGGGCAGCGCTCCGTCCCGGCCAAGGGCGGCGCCCAGTTTGGCCGCCCCGGCGTAGTAGGCGTTCATGGCGCCGAGCGTCAGCAGCACCGCGGCCCCGGCGGCCAGCCAGCGGGCGTTGCCGCCCAGGCCGAGTGCCATGAGTTCGCCCAGCGGCGCTTCGGTCCGGGCCACGCCGGGCCCGAGGACGGTGACGGTGGCGAAGGCCACCAGCAGGTACAGCACCCCGACGATGACGACCGCCGCCCCGGTCGCCCTCGGCAGGTCGCGTCGCGGGCGGCGGAACTCGCCGGCGAGATGGGTGATCGCCTCCCAGCCCGCGAAACTCCAGACGAGCAGCGCCCCCGCCGAGCCGACGGCCGTCCAGCCGTGCGGGGCGAACGGCCGGAGATTGCCCATGTCGGCGTGCGGCAGCGACAGCCCGACCGACACCACCAGCAGCAGGACGAGCAGCCCCGCCAGGACGAGCTGCAACCTGCTGCTGACCTGGAGTCCGACGGCGTTGGCCGCGGTGACCACGGCCATCAGCACCGCCGCGGTCACGGTGGTGGTCACCGCCCCGCCCCCGGCCGCGGCGGAGACGTACGCCGCGCCGAACAGCGCGGCGGGGACGGCGCCCAGGGGCACCGCCAGGTAGAACCACCAGCCGACCACCGCCGCCGCGTGTTCGCCGAAGGCCAGCCGGGCGTAGGTGGACACCCCGCCCGCGTCGGGATGGCGCGCGCCGAGCGCGGCGAAGGTCCCGGCCAGCGGCGCCGACAGCAGGACGAGCGCCAGCCAGGCGAGCAGCGAGGCCGGTCCCGCCGCCTCCGCCGCCAGGGCGGGCAGCGCGATGACCCCGGTGCCGAGGACGGCTCCCACGTACATCGCCGTGCCGTGGCCGAAGGTCATCCGGCCCTGGTGGGTGGCCTCACTCACGACGCATCGCCCTACAACTCCACGGGGCCGTAGAGGGCGGCGGGGGCGCGGCGGGTCATGGCCCAGTAGCGGTCGCCGTACGACCAGTGCCACCACTCGGTCGGGTAGTTCACCAGGCCGCAGGCCTCCAGGGCCGCGCTCAGGACGTCGCGGTTGCGCCGTGCCCCGGCGCCCACCTCGGCGGCCGTGTAGCAGGCGCCGCGGCTCTGCTCGGGGGTGGCGTTGACGGCCGTCCCCATGTCGAGCTCCACCCCGTGGTCGTCGCAGAGCGTCAGGTCGACGGCCGCGCCCGCCGTGTGCGGGGCGACCTCTATCGGGGAGACGTACCGGCTCGCGGCGACGTGCAGGTCGCCGGCCGGCATGTCCGGGAAGGCGGCGCGCAGTTCGGCCTTGTACTCCTCGAAGTAGCGCCGCTGCAGCGCGGGCGGGCGGTAGCCCTCGACGACCACCAGGTTGCACCCCGCCGGCAGGCGGTCCTGGGCCTCCTCCAGGCGGGCCAGCAGGCCCTCCCGCAGGTGGGCGTAGGCCCCGGCCGGATCGGCGAGCCGTTCGTCGACCCGCAGCCGTCCCCGGACGTCGCTCAGTTTCTCGCCGCACTCCTCCACGCCGATCGAGGTCACCCGGAGATCCGAGATCAGGACCAGACCGGCGGCGGGGTCGGGCAGCGCGGAGCGATCACGAGAGGAAACGGACATAGGGATCAACCTACCGTCACACGGTGTCCGAGAAGACCTCTTCACGCGCTCGGTCCAGTGCTGCGACGATAGCCCCCATAAGTACGGGATTACCATCCACGCCGGTCGCCGCCACCGTGGGGCGGCTCGGGCACACGCGGGCCACCGCCTCCTCCACCCGCCGGGCGAGCAGGTGTCCCCCGGCCCTGCCGACGTCTCCGCTGAGCACGACCAGCCCCGGGTCGAGCACCACCGAGACCGCCGCGACGCCGACCGCGAGCCGCCCGGCCAGGCTGTCGACGAACCCCTCGTTCCCCGCGGCGACGGCCGCGCGGGCCAGGTTCCACAGCGCCTCTCCTCCGACGAGGCGCTGGAAGGACCCGGTCTGGGGCGCGGTGACCTGGCTCGGGAGCGGTTCGCCGGGGACCGGGAGCCAGCCGATCTCGCCCGCGCCGCCGGTGATCCCGCGGTGCAGCCTGCCGCCCAGCATGACGCCGAGGCCCTGGCCGACGCCGGTCCACAGGATCGCGAAGTCGTCGGCGCCCCGCGCCGTGCCGTACGCCTGCTCGGCCAGCGCCGCGAGGTTCACGTCGTTCTCGATGATCACGCACTCGCCCAGCAGCGTGCGCAGCCCGGCGAGGATGCCGACGTGCCAGGAGGGCAGGTCGACGGAGTACCGCACGTCGCCGGTGGCGGGGTCGACCACGCCGCGGGTGCCGATGACGAAGCAGCGCAGCCGGGCGAGCTCGATCCCGGCCGTCCCGCAGGCTCGCTGGACGGCCTCGTGGACCACCCGTACGGGATCGCCCGCCTCGCTCGGGTCCACCGTGACCTGGGCGATGACCGTTCCGGTGATGTCTGCGACGGCGGCGGTGACGCTGTCCGGCAGCACCTCCAGGCCCGCGACGTACGCGCTGGAGGGGTTGACGCCGTACAACGCGGCGTTCGGGCCGCGGCCCCCGGGGCGCTCACCGGCGGCCGTGACCAGCCCGCGCGTCTCCAGGCGCGAGAGGAGCTGTCCCGAGGTCACCTTCGACAGCCCGGTAAGCTCACCCAACTCGGCCCTGGTCAGAGGGCCTCTGGTGATGAGGAGTTCCAGTGCCGCGCGGTCGTTGATCTGCCGTAGCAGCCGAGGCGTACCCGGTCGTTGTGCCACCGGCTGGTTCCCCTCTCGTCACGATCCGCTAACGCGGGCTTTTTTATAAGAAAGTTTCTTGTTAGTTTAGCGCCAGCCAGCCCGGAGGCAACCGATCAGCCTCGGGACGCCATGAGCGCCGACCGAAAGGAGAGCGCCTTCCAGCAGGTGAGCGGCCCGCCGACACCCCCACGAGGCGCACCCCCGACGCGAAGCCGGGAAGGGAGAGAACCATCGTGAAGATTGTGAAGATCGCGGTCGCGACCACCGCGACCGCCGTCCTGGCCCTGGGACTCGCCGCTTGCGGAAGCGACGACTCCAAGGACGCGGCCGCGCCGGCGGCCTCCGCGGCAGCCGGCGGTCCCAAGTTCGCGGGCCAGACTCTTACCGTGTGGCGACTCGGTGCCCCCACCGACGTCTTCACCAAATACATGGACGACCTGGGCGCCAAGTTCAAGGAGCAGACGGGCGCCGAGGCGAAGGTCCAGTGGATCCCCTGGCCCGACGCCCAGAAGAAGTGGACCGCCGCGCTCGCCGGCGGCGAGGGCCCGGACATCACCGAGTTCGGCAACGACCAGGTCGCCGCCTGGGTGGCGCAGGACGCCCTGGCCGACATCACCGGCATCGTCAAGGGCGACACCGAGCTCCAGGAGATCCCGCAGAACCTGTGGAGCTACGAGACGATCGACGACAAGATCTACGCCGTTCCTTGGGGCGGCGGCACCCGGGCCGTGCTCTACCGCAAGGACTGGTTCGACAAGCTCGGCATCGAGGTCCCGAAGACCTGGGACGAGCTGATCGCCGCGGGCAAGAAGATCGTCGACAAGCAGGGCAAGGACGTCGACGGCTTCGCCTTCAACGGCGGCTCGGACGCGAACATGTCGCTGTCGCCGTTCGTCTGGTCCGCCGGGGGCGACTTCGCCAAGTTCGAGGGCGGCAAGTGGGTGGGCCAGCTCACCCAGCCGGGCTTCAAGGAGGGCTTCCAGTTCTACACGGACCTGGTCGCCAAGGACGGCGTGTCCGGCAAGGGCCGCCTGACGCAGAACTCGGTGGACATCGCCCAGCGTTTCGCCGCCGGCAAGGTCGGCATGTACGTCACCGGCGGCTGGGACATCGCCGCCATCAAGGAGCAGAGCAAGGGCAAGGTCGACGAGTCGAAGATGGGCTTCTTCTCGCTCCCGGCCAAGGACGGCTCCGGCCCGGCGCCCGCCTTCCAGGGCGGCAACGACATCGCCATCTGGAAGGACGCCAAGAACCCCGAGCTCGCCGCCGAGTATCTCAAGCTCGCGGCCGGCAAGGAGTTCGGCGTCCGGTACGCCAAGGAGGGCGGCCTGCTCCCGCTCTACCCCGACGCGCTCGCCGAGATGGGCGGCGACCCCGCCCAGAAGCCCTTCACGGACACCTTCAAGGTCGCCAAGGGCTTCCCGGCCAGCCCCAACTGGGCCGAGGCCAACGACACCAAGGCCGTGCTGCAGAACGCGGCACGCTCGGTGATCGAGGGCAAGAAGAGCGTCGACCAGGCTCTGACGGACGCCAACTCCGAGCTTGAGACGATCCTCAACCAGTAGGACTCATGACCCACACGTCAACCCTCGCCCGGGGCGGAGCCGACACCTCCGCCCCGGCGCGGCGCCCGCGCAGACGGCCCGGCCGCCCGGCCCTCTCCCCCAGAGCCGTCCCGTACGTCCTGATCCTGCCCGGCCTCCTGGTCATCGCCGCGCTCCTGCTCTACCCGCTGTGCCAGATGGTCGTGATGTCCTTCCACAAGGTGGGGCTCCGGCAGATCAAGGCGGTCAACCCCGCGCCCGCCGAGTTCGTCGGCGTGGACAACTACACGCAGATCTTCGGCTCCGACCTGTTCTGGTCGTCGCTCCGCAACACCGTGCTCTTCGCCGTCGTGACCGTCGCGCTGACCCTCGCCCTCGGCACCCTCGTCGGCCTGCTGCTGCACCGGCTGGGCCCGAAGATGTCGACCTTCGTCGTCGTCGGCATCATGGCCGCGTGGGCCACCCCGCCCACCGCGCAGGCCATCGTCTGGAAGTGGCTGTTCGACTCCGACGCCGGGGTGGTCAACTGGACCCTGAACCTGCTGCCGGACAGGCTGTCGAACCTGCTGTTCGGCCAGGCCGACTGGAGCGGGCACCCGTGGTTCAACGACACGCTCACGCTCTACTTCGTGCTGGTCATGGCCGTGGTGTGGGCGTCGTTCCCGTTCATCGCGGTGTCGGTGCTGGCCGGGCTCAAGAGCATCCCCGGCGAGCTGTACGAGGCGGCGACGATGGACGGCTCGGGCGCGGTCCACACGTTCCGGAGGATCACGCTTCCACTGCTCAAACCGGTGTTCTCGGTGCTGGTCGTGCTGTCGGTCATCTGGGACTTCAAGGTCTTCACCCAGCTCTACCTGCTGGCCGGCGGCACGGTGAACCGCGACGCGTTCAACCTGTCGCTGTGGAGCTACGCAGAGGCGTTCAGCAGCCCGCCGAAGATGGGCCTCGGCGCCGCCATCGCGGTCGTGCTGACCGTGATCCTGCTGCTGATCACCTTCGTGTACGTCCGGCAGATCGTGAAGACGGAGGACGACATCCGATGAGCCCGCTGACCCGCAGGAGGCTCGGACGGGCCGCGCTGAACGCGGCCGGGGTCGCGGTGTTCCTCTTCGCGGTCTTCCCCGTCTACTGGATGGTCGCCACGGCCTTCAAGCCGAACGACCAGATCTTCACCACGAGCTTCATCCCGTTCCCGAGCCCGCCGTCGCTCGACCACGTCGAACGCGTCTTCACCAGGGGCGTCGCGGGGCACTCGATCTGGCGGTACCTGGTCAACAGCACCCTCGTGGCGCTCAGCGCCGTCGTGCTCGGCGCGGTCTTCGCGCTGCTCGCGGCGACCGCCGTGGCGAGGTTCCGGTTCCGGTTCCGCACGTCGTTCCTGATCCTGCTGCTGATCGTGCAGATGGTGCCGGCCGAGGCGCTGCTGATCCCGCTGTTCACCATGGTCAAGCGGCTCGGCCTGTACGACCAGCTGCTCGGCCTGATCGTCATCAACGTCGGCCTGACGCTGCCGTTCTCCGTCTGGATGCTGCGCACGTTCGTCGCCGCCGTGCCGAAGGAACTGGAGGAGGCGGCCTGGATCGACGGCGCCGGCCGGTTCACCACCTTCTGGCGGGTGCTGTTCCCGCTGGTCGCGCCCGGCCTCGTCGCCACCAGCATCTTCGCCTTCATCACCACCTGGAACGAGTTCGTCTACGCCCTGACCCTGATCGGTGACCAGGGCAAGTACACGATGCCGGTCGCACTGCAGTTCTTCGTCGGCCAGCGGTCGACCGACTGGGGCGGGATCATGGCCGCCTCGACCCTGATGACCATCCCGGTCCTCGTCTTCTTCCTGCTGGTCCAGCGGCGGATGGTCTCCGGCCTCGTCGCGGGCGCGGTCAAGGGTTAACCACACCGCTACGGGCACCCCCGCTTCGTACGGCCGCCGCACCCGGTGGCCGTACGGGCCCTGCCCGCGCGCCCTCCGCTCTCACTCTCACGAAACTCTCCACGAAGGAGCCGAGACACCATGTCCGCCACCCGCGACTCCCAGCCGGGGGCCGCAGACCTGTCCACGCGTACCGGCGACCCGGGCCTGCACCGGCTCGCGGCGGGCGCGCTGCTCATCTCGTTCCGGGGCACGACCGCGCCGGACTGGGTCCTGCGCGGCCTGGAGGACGGCCTCGGCGGCGTGTGCCTGTTCGGCTTCAACGTGGCCTCCGGCGAGCAGGTCGGCGCGCTCACGGCCCGGCTGAACGAGGCCGCGCGGCCCGTGGTCTCCCTGGACGAGGAGGGCGGGGACGTCACCCGGCTGGCCTACCACACCGGGAGCGCCTATCCGGGCAACGCGGCGCTCGGCCGGGTGGACGACGTGGACCTGACCGAGCGCGTCTACCACGCCATGGCCGCCGACCTCGCCCGGTGCGGGGTGAACCTCGACATGGGGCCCGTGGCCGACGTCAACACCGCCGACGACAACCCGATCATCGGCACCCGGTCGTTCGGCCCGTCGCCGGACCTCGTGGCGCGGCACACGGTGGCCGCCGTACGCGGCCTGCAGTCGGCCGGGATCGCCGCCTGCGTCAAGCACTTCCCCGGCCACGGCGCCACACACCAGGACTCCCACCTGGAGATCCCGCTGGTCGACGCCTCCCTCGACCTGCTGAGGGAGCGTGAGCTGGTCCCGTTCCTCGCGGCGATCCGGGCGGGCACGAAGTCGATCATGACGGCGCACGTGGCGGTGCCCGAGCTGACCGGCGACCTGCCGGCCACGCTCAGCCGGGAGGCGCTGACCCGGCTGCTGCGCCGCGAGCTGGGCTACGACGGCGTGGTGATCAGCGACGCCCTCGACATGCACGCGATCAGCGAGAGCGTGGGGCTCGCCGAGGGCGCCGTGCTGTCCCTGGCCGCGGGCGCCGACCTGCTGTGCCTCGGGCCGCTGCCCACGCCGGAGGACGTACGGCGGATGGTGGCGCACATCGCGGAGGCCGTCGCCGAGGGCCGGCTCCCCGCCGGGCGCCTGGAGGAGGCGGCCGGTCGGGTGGACCGGCTGCGTGACTGGTTCGCCCGGCCGGATGCGTCCGCCGGGGACGAGAGCCAGGTCGTGGGGCTGGACGCGGCCCGCCGCGCCGTGTCGCTGACGGGCTCGGCGGCGCCGCTGGTCGACCCGTTCGTGGTCGAACTGGACACCCCGCCGACGATCGCGGTGGGCGAGGTGCCGTGGGGGGTCGGGCCGTGGCTGCCGCAGGCGGAGATCGTCCGGGTCAGGCCCGAGGACGCCGACGCCGCCGCGCTGCTCGGCCGGGCACAGGGCCGTTCACTGCTCGTGGTCGTGAAGGACGCGCACCGGCACCCGCGCAGCCGGGACCTGATCTCCGCGCTGCTCGCCGCCCGCCCGGACGCGGTCGTCATGGAGATGGGCCTGCCGATCTGGCGGCCCGGGACGGGCGCCTACCTCGCGACGTACGGCGCGGCCCGCGCCAACGCCCAGGCCGCGGTGGAGCTGCTGAGCGGTGGTCCCTTGGCGGTGGGGCTGTAGGAGTGGGGCCGGCCGGTCGATCGACCGGCCGGCCCCTTTTCACCACGGTGGCGTCCCCGGTACGCCGGCCCGGTCAGCCGCAGCTGATCGCGTTGTAGGCGGCCTCGTAGGGCGTGGTGACCTTCTCGCCGTCGATGATCGACGTCCCCGTGACGGTGACCTCGCCCGCGGCGACCTGCTTGGCCCGCGCGTTGAAGGACTGGTACGCCCGCTTGCCCGGGGCCACGTCGGCCACGGTCGTGGAGCCGTACTGCGTCGTCAGCGTCACGGTCGCCGGCACGTCACCGTCGTTGACGGCCGTGACCGCGACGTACACCGACGTGCCCACGCAGCGGGCCGAGGCGGTGACGGTCAGCGGCGTCCTGGCGGGCGGCGGCGCCATGACGACCGTGAACGTGGTCGTGGCGACCGCGGAGGTGTTGCCGGCCTTGTCGGTCGCCCGGTAGCGCACGGTGTGCTCGCCGACCTGGCTCACCGGCACCGGAGCCGTGTAGGCCTGGAACGCAGCGCCGTCCAGGGCGTACTCAATCGAGTCCACCCCGGACTCCGCGTCGGTCGCGGTGATGGTCACCGTGGCGGAGTCCACGTAGTGGCCATCGGCGTCCTTCGTGCCGGTCACGGCCGCCGACACCGCCGGCGGGGTGGTGTCCTTCGGCTGCGGGGCCACCACCGTGAACGTCACCGACCGCACCTCGGAGGTGTTGCCGGCCTTGTCGGCGGCCCGGTAGCGCAGGGTGTGCTGGCCGACCTGGCTCACCGGCACCGGAGCCGTGTAGGCCTGGAACGCGCCGCCGTCCAGGGCGTACTCCACCGTGTCCACCCCGGACTCGTCGTCGGTGGCCGAGACGGTCACCGCGGCGGAGCTCACGTAGTTGCCATCGGCGTCCTTCTCGCCCGACACCGACGCCGACACCTGCGGCGGCGTCGTGTCGGTGGGGCCCGCGCTGGTGACCACGAGCTCGCCGACCATGCCCGCGTGACCGGGGATCATGCAGTAGTAGCGGTACGTTCCGGGGGTGAGGTTCACCTGAACCTCGTGCCTGCCCCCGCTCGTGTCGAAGGGGCTGGCGAGGATGTTGACGTTGACGTCGTGGTTGTAGCCGGGGCTGGAGACGTCGAACGTCAGCGTGTGCGTCATCCCGAAGGTGTTGCCGGTCGACTCGTTCGTCTCGAAGACGATCGTCGCGGGGCCGGCCGTCGCCGTGATCGGCACGGACTTGTACTCGGTGTAGCTGTTGTCGGCGGTCCAGACGAGCGTCTGCTCCGCCGCCTGGCCGGCCTGCTGGCTCTGGCTCTGGCTCTGTGCCGCGGCCCCGACTCCCGACAGCCACACCGTCGGCAGTGCCACCGCCAGCATCACCAGGACGATGCGTCCGAGCGTGGCAGGGGTTCTGAGCGCCCTCCGCAAACCACTGAGGAAGCCCGAAGAAGATCTGATGCGCATACCGTTGTACCTCTCATGATCCGATGCGTCGGCCGGCGGACATCGCGCTGCGGCCGGCGTCGCTCGGAGGGCGTGCCGGGCGGGAGAGCTCACGCACACGGGCGTTGCGGAACTCGGCCAGGTCGGTGTCGACCTCGAAGTGATGGCAGGCCGGCGCGGCCATGACGGGCGGCGTCGCCGCTCCCACGGTCAGGGGGACGTTTGACATTATGATCACGGCGCGGCGCCAGGCGGGTGATCGGGGTGTGCGAAGAGGTCTCTTCGGCCCATCGTCCACTCCTTTGGTTGGGGGGTGCGACAGCAACCTTCGGAAGAACTGTCTGATCAGCCGCGGTGCTCACCGGCCTCGCCGATGCCGGTGCCGTGACGTCCTCCATCCCTGCGGAGACCGATGGCCGAATCCTCAGGCGCTACGGCGGAAAACGTAACAGTCTGGCAGCACTTAGTCCACATTGATGACAAAGTTCACTAGTTCGTTACCATTCTTATCGAAGAATCGGCGAAAGACCTGCTAGGCACCCATGGAACTGCCCTTCTACCTGCGCGAACACCTCCGGACCGGGACGCCCTGCGCCCCATAGGCCGGCCTCCGAGCCCCACCCCCAGCCCCCACGTCATATGCGCCGGCTAGCCGCCGGCACCTCGACCCCCTCAGCTCGGACCACCCCCCGGCTCGCCGCACCCGGGCGAGCGCCGTCACCGATTGGGAACCATGACCGAGAAAAGCACCGACGCGACGCGACGCCTGTTCTCCCGGCGCGCCTTCGCCACCACCGCGGCGACAGCCGCCGCGGTCGCGCCGTTCGCCGTGGCGAGTCAGGTCACCGCCGCTCCCGCGGACAAGGCCGCGGGCAAGACGGCGGGTACGCCGGGCGACGTCCGCCGCATCACCCTGTATGCGGAGAAGCTGCCCGACGGTCAGCTGGGCTACGGCCTGGAGGCCGGCAAGCCCACGATCCCCGGCCCCCTCATCGAGATGATCGAGGGCGAGACCCTCGAAATCGAGCTGGTCAACAACACGGGTGTGACCGCCAGCCTGCATGTCCACGGAGTGGACTACGAATGGAACAGCGACGGCACACGGATGAACGACAGCGTGGTGGAGCCGGGAGGCCGGTACGTCTACACCTGGCGCACCCACGCCCAGGGCGACCGCCCCGACGGCACCTTCGCACCCGGCAGCGCGGGCTACTGGCACTACCACGACCACGTCGTGGGAACCGAACACGGCACGGGCGGCATCCTGCGCGGCCTCTACGGGCCACTGGTGGTACGGCGCACGGGCGACGTGCTCCCCGACAAGACCTTCACCGTGGTCTTCAACGACTTGAAGACCAACAACCTCACCCAGGCGCCCGACTTCACCGCCGAACTCGGCGAACGCGTGGAGTTCATCGTCATCGCCCACGGCAACTTCTTCCACACCTTCCACATCCACGGACACCGCTGGGCCGACAACCGCACCGGCATGCTGGAAGACCTGGAGGACCAGAGCCGCATCATCGACACCAAGACCACCGGACCGGCCGAGTCGTTCGGCTTCCAGGTGATCGCCGGCGAGCGCGTCGGCCCCGGGAAGTGGATGTACCACTGCCACGTGCAGGGCTATTCCGACGCGGGGATGTCCGGGACGTTCACGGTGACCGGCGCGAGCGAGAAGGTGCCGCTGACCGTCACCGCCGCGTCCCGCTGCGTGGGCACGTCGGCGTACGTCGCGGTCACGGCCGTCAACCACGGCGACGTGCCGGCGACCGTGACGCTGACCACCCCGTACGGCTCCACGACCGCGGCCAACGTGGCTCCGGGCAAGCAGGCGTACCAGTCCTTCAACACGCGGGCCAAGCAGATCGGCGCGGGCAAGGTCACCGTGACCGGGACAGCGACGATCGGCGGCAAGAAGGTCACCTCGACCTACGAGACCGGCTACAGCGCGATCAGCTGCGGCTGACCTGGCAGCGCCGGCACAGACCATCCTCCAGCTCGGACCACCCCCAGCTCGCCGCACCCGGGCGAGTGCCGTCACCGATTGGGAACCCATGACCGAGAAAAACACCGACGCGACGCGACGCCTGTTCTCCCGGCGCGCCTTCGCCACCACCGCGGCGACAGCCGCCGCGATCGCCCCCTTCGCCGTGGCGAGCCAGGTCACCGCGGCGCCTGCGGACAAGACCACGGCCGGGACCACGGCCGGGACCACGGCCGGGACCACGGCCAGGACCGCGGGCACGCCGGGCGGCGTCCGCCGCATCACGCTCTATGCGGAGAAGCTGCCCGACGGTCAGCTGGGCTACGGCCTGGAGGCCGGCAAGCCCACGATCCCCGGCCCCCTCATCGAGATGATCGAGGGCGAGACCCTCGAAATCGAGCTGGTCAACAACACCGACGTGACCGCCAGCCTGCACGCCCACGGAGTGGACTACGAAACCTCCAGCGACGGCACGCGGATGAACGACAGCGTGGTGCAGCCGGGAGGCCGGTACGTCTACACCTGGCGCACCCACACCCCGGGCACCCGCACCGACGGCACCATCGAGCCCGGCAGCGCGGGCTACTGGCACTACCACGACCACGTCGTGGGAACCGAACACGGCACCGGCGGCATCCTGCGCGGCCTCTACGGACCGCTCGTGGTACGCCGAACCGGCGACATCCTCCCCGACAAGACCCTCACCGTCGTCTTCAACGACATGAAGACCAACAACCTCACCCAGGCGCCCGACTTCACCGCCAAGCTGGGCGAACGCGTGGAGTTCATCGTCATCGCCCACGGCAACCTGTTCCACACCTTCCACATCCACGGACACCGCTGGGCCGACAACCGCACCGGCATGCTGAGAGGCCCGCAGGACCACAGCCGCGTCATCGACACCAAGACCACCGGACCCGCCGAGTCCTTCGGCTTCCAGGTGATCGCCGGCGAACGCGTCGGCCCCGGAATGTGGATGTACCACTGCCACGTGCAGAGCCACTCCGACATGGGGATGGCCGGTATGTTCACCGTGACCGACGCGAACGGGAACGTGCCGGGCCACTCGATGGACGACATGCCGAGCCCTTCGACGAGCGCCATGCCGGGCCACTCCATGGAGGGCATGTAACGGGTCCGGACCGGGCTCGGCCGGACGCACTCCCTATGCCGTGAAGATCTCCTCGCGGGCCTGGTCGAGCGCGGCGAGGACGGCGCCGCGCAGCACGGGGTTGCCGTCCACCTGACTGGGGATCACCTGAGGCGGTATGGGGCAGATGCGCGCCACGGCCTCCTCCACCCGGGTGGCCAGGCCCTCCCCACCGGCCCGGCAGACCTCCCCGGCCAGGACCACGAGGCCGGGGTCGAGCACCACGCACACCGAGGCGACGCCGAGCGCCAGTCGCGCGGCGACCTCGTCGAGCAGGGGCTCGCCCGCCGCCCCCGCGGCCACCGCGGCGGTCACGCAGTCGGCCGCGGTGGCTCCGGCGAAGCCGTGCTCGCGGGCGAGTTCGCCGACCGCCTCCGAGCTGACCAGTGACTGCAGTCCGCCCCGCAGCGACGGCAGCCGTCCGGGGATCGCCCGCACGTCGTCGGCGAGGGGCACACCGGGCACCGGGAGATAGCCGATCTCTCCCGCGCTGCCCGATCTGCCGCGGTGCAGGCGTCCGCCCAGCACGACGGCCAGGCCGATGCCCCGGCCGACCCAGACGAGCACGAAGTCGTCCGCCTCGCGGGCGGCGCCCCGCGCGCGTTCGGCGATCGCCGCGAGGTTCACGTCGTTCTCGATCGTGACGTCCCGGCGCAGGTCTCTCGCCAGCGCCTCGTGGATGCCCTCGTGCCACTGCGGGAGGTCGAAGGAGAAACGCACGTCCCCGGTGCGGGGGTCCACGACGCCGGGCGTGCCGATCACGACCCCCCGCAGCCGCGACAGCGCGACCTTGCCGCCGCGGCAGGCCTTCACGACGGCGGAGTGCACCAGCGACACCGGGTCGTCCGCGCCGTCGGGAGACGCCGTCACCTCGGCGACGATGTGCCCGTTGATGTCGGCGATCGCCGCCGACACCCGGTCGGGCCCCACGTCGAGCCCCGCGACGTACGCGCAGGAGGGGATCACGCCGTACAGCGCGGCGTTGGGGCCGCGGTTGCCCGCCTGCTCCCCCACGACCTCCACCAGGCCGCGCTCCTCCAGGCGCGCGAGCGTCTGCGAGGCCGTGACCTTGGACAGTCCGGTGAGCTGGCCGATCTGGCCACGCGTCAGGGGACCCGAGGCGAGCAGCAGTTCCAGGGCGGCCCGGTCGTTGATCTCCCGGAGCAGCCGGGGCACGCCAGGACGTCGCTCCATACTCCCGCTTCCCATCGTCTGAGTCTCCCGCTCACCGTCGGCGCGCACCCGCACACCCCTCCGACTTCGCCGGGCCCCCGTCGGCGCTCCCACCACGCGCGCCCGCGAACGACCGGCGCCCGTGAACGAGCAACAAAGTTTTCAGCAAAGCTTAGCGAGCCGGGGAGCGCGGAGAACGCGCCGGTCGCCGCTCCCGGTAACGCTCCCAGCCCGCACGAGGATGGCTTATGAGGACGGCTCATATGACCGCCCAGCCGGCCGGGACGAGGGAGCGCCATGACCGAGACGGCCCGGGAGCCGCACGCCCCGCCGCGGCGCGGGCTGCCCGCTCCCCCGTGGCCACTGGTCATGCTCGTGACGGGCGTCGCGCTCCTGTTCGACGTGGTGCGGGTGTTCCTGCCGTCCCTCATCACCCTGTTCGGCAGGGCGGGCGAGACCTCTCCCGGACGCATGGGGCTGTACGCGGCGCTGTGGTTCGTCCTGCCGTTCGCCGCGATCCCCGCGGCCCGGCTCGTCCCACCCCGGATCGTCCTGGTGGCGGGCGCGGCGGCGCTCACCGCGGCCCGGCTCTGCCTGCAGGTCTCCGACGGGGGCACGCCCCAGCTTCTGCTCGCCTCCGCCGGGGTCACGGCGGGGCTGGTCTTCCTCTACGGCTGCGCGCGCACGACCAGGGGCGCGTGGGTGCCGGCCGGGCTCGTCGGGGGCCTGTCGGGCGCCTCGATCCTCCACCTGGCCCTCGACCGGGTGGACCTCGTCTGGCGGGACGGGCCGCTGCCCTGGCTCGCCGTAACAGCACTCTGCGCCGCCTTCCTGTGGTCCGTACGCCTGTCGCCCCCGTCGCCCGGCCCGGCCCCGGCGGCCGTGTGGTTCGCGTTCGGCCCGATGCTCCTGCTCGCGGGCATGTACGGCGGCGGCTCGGGCATGCTGCCGCAGGAGGCCGGGCAGCACAGCGGGGCCTACCCCGCCCTGATGGTCACGCTGCAGGCGGGGGCGTGGTGCGCCGCCGTCGTGTGCGCCTGGACGTCGTCGTGGGGCTGGGCGGCGGGGCCCTTCCTGGTCGCCGCGGTGGCGGCGCTGGAGGCGGGTGTGACGGGCCTCGCCGCCATCGTCGCGACCATCGCCCTCGGCGCCTGCGCCGCCGCCACCGCCGGACCAGACACGGGCGCCGGACATGACACGGGCGCCCGCCCGGAGACCGCGGCCCGGCGCGGGGGCGTCGCCGTGCTCGGCGGAATGCTGGTGTTCCTGGTGGCGGCCTTCCTCTACTACGCGGCCTTCGACGCCGACCTCGGGTTCCCCAACGCGGTGGTCCCCGTGGCGGTGGCCGCCCTGGTCGCCGTCGTCGCCTTCCGGCGGGGCCGGCGGCACCGGTCCGCCCCCGTACGGCGGGCGCCCCGCCGATGGGGCTCGGCGGCGCTGTCGATCGCGCTGCTGACCGGGCTCGTCACCTGGCAGCGGCTCCCCGCCGAACGGCCGATCGAGGGGAACGAGTTCACGCTCGTGGCGTACAACATCCGGATGGGGTTCGGGCTCGGCGGCCGGCTCGACCTCGACCGGATCGCCGCCTGGGCCACGGCGCGGCGTCCCGACGTGGTGCTGCTCAGCGAGGTGGACCGGGGCTGGCTGCTCAACGGCGGGCACGACGACCTGGCGCGGATAGCCCGGGGCCTGGGGATGCGCTACCACTTCGCCCCCGCCGCCGACCGTCTCTGGGGCGACGCGCTGCTCACGAACCTGCCCGTCACCGAGATCGGCTCCACCCGGCTGAACCGGCACGGCTATCCGACCGGCGCCCAGGCCCAGTCGATCGTGCTGGAGGTCGGCGACCACGAGGTGGGGATCGTCAACACCCACCTGCAGGAGCCGCGAGGGCAGGCGCCCGAGGTCGCGGCGATCGCCCGGCGGCTCGCCGCGGCCGCCCTCCCGCCCGGCGTCGGCGTGGCCGAGCCGCGACCGGTGATCGTGGCGGGCGACCTCAACACCACACCGTCCGACCCGCAGATGCGGGTGCTGGAGGCCGCGGGCCTGACCGATCCGCTGCTGGCGCTCGGCGACCCGCCGACCTCGCCCGCCGACGCTCCCGTCCGGCGCATCGACCACGTGCTGATCTCGAAGGGGCTCACGGCGGTGGCCGCCGACGTCCCCAGGGTGCCGTTCTCCGACCACCTCCCGGTCGTCGTACGCCTGCGGGTGGGGTGAGGCCGGGAGGTGAGAGGGGACCGCGCGTCGTACCGAGGCCAACCAGGCGGGATAATCGGCTACATGCGACTTTCTGCCCGTGTCGACTACGCCCTCCGTGCCGCCGCCGAGCTCGCCGCGGCGGGCGAGGGACCCACAACGGTGGGCGAGCTGGCCAAGGGGCAGGAGATGCCCCCCAAATACCTGGAGAACATCCTGCTCCAGATGCGCCGCGCCGGCCTCGTACGCGGTCAGCGCGGCCCGGAGGGAGGCTACGTGCTGGCCCGCCCGGCCGCCGAGATCTCCCTCGCCGACGTGATCCGAGCGGTGGACGGCCCTCTGGCCAACGTCAGGGGCGAGCGGCCCGAGCACGTCGGCTACCAGGGCGCCGCCCAGGCGTTGCAGCAGGTGTGGATCGCGCTGCGGGCGAGCGAGCGGGCCATCCTGGAGGAGGTCAACCTGGAGCAGATCGCCAAGGGCGAGCTGCCTCCCCGGGTGACCGAACTGGCCGCCGACCCGGCGGCCTGGGACTCGCACACACCGGTGTGAACCGCCCGTCCCCGACCCTCGCGGGAGGATGGCGTGCCGGAGGGTGACTCGGTCTACCGGGCCGCGAAACGCCTGCGGGAGGCCCTCGACGGCCGGACGCTGACCCGCAGCGACTTCCGGGTGCCCCGCCACGCCACCGCCGATCTGCGGGGCCGGGCCGTGCTCACCACGATCTCGCGCGGCAAGCATCTCCTGACCCGGGTGGAGGGCGGGCTCACCGTCCACACGCACCTGCGCATGGAGGGCAGCTGGCGGGTCGGCCCGGCAGGGCGGCCGGTGCCCCGGGGCGACGTGGTGCGGCTGGTCCTCGCCAACGCCGAGTGGCAGGCGGTCGGAACCCGGCTGGGGATGGTCGACCTCGTCCCCACCGGCCGGGAGGACCGGGTCGTCGGGCATCTCGGCCCGGATCTGCTCGGGCCCGACTGGGACCCCGGGCGGGCCGTGGGCAATCTGCTGCGGGAGCCCGGGCGGACCATCGGAGAGGCGCTGCTCGACCAGCGCGTGCTGGCCGGAATCGGCACGATCTGGCGGGCGGAGACGCTGTGGGCCGCGCGCCTGTCGCCATGGCGCGTCATCGGGTCGATCCCGCCGGAGGAGCTGGAGTCGCTGGTCTCGACCGCGCACCGGCTGATGGACGCGAGCAAGGACGCGCCGTTTCCGGTGACGAGCGGTGATCCGCGTCCCGGCCGGTCACTGCTCGTGTACGGCAGGGCACGCCATCCGTGCCGGCGGTGCGGCAGTCCGATCAGCAGGGGGGAGATGGGTCCGCAGCCGTCCGAACGGCTCGTCTACTGGTGTCCCGCCTGCCAGCGCCCATAGCGGCGCGAGGGGAACAACCACAGGGGACCAGGCACTGGGGAACAAGAGCGGGGCGGCAAGCGCGAGGGAACGAGCGCGGGGAAACGAGCACGGAGAACAGTCGTGCGACAGGCCCGGCACATGCCCGGACAGCTGGGCCGCGGCGATCCTGCGTGCGAGGGCGACACCGGTCGCACACCCGGGGGCCGGGCGTCCGGCGTCAGGCACGGCGGCACGAACTCGCCACGGGCGCAGACCCGGGGCGGCGGAAGCGCCGTCTCTAGGCGGCGACCATGTCCTTGACCTCGGGGAAGCCGTCGAACTCGGGGCCGGCGGGCACGGTCTCGGGAATCGGCAGCCGCTCGTGCTCGGGCAGTTCCGCGAGCATGGGGGCGGCCTGCAGTTCGGCGAGCGCGAACTGGTCGGACACCTCACGCAGCACCTGGGACAGCGGGACGCCCAGTGCGCCGCAGATCGAGGCGAGCAGCTCAGAAGAGGCTTCCTTCTGGCCGCGTTCCACCTCGGACAGATAGCCGAGTGAGACACGGGCCACGGTGGAGACCTCGCGAAGGGTGCGATTCTGCCGCACCCTCAGCCGCCGCAGTACGTCACCGAGCAGCTGACGCAGCAGGATCATCTGTCGCTCCCTCCCCAAAGGGGGCGCCTTCACGACGCCTCGCACGGTGGGCTCATGGCGCCCCTTCTTCATCTGCCCTTCGTACATACGCCTCGCCGTCATCATTGGTTCGCTCGGCCCCTTTGCCGGGCGTGCGCCTGTCTTGCTCCTCGCCGATGGCTCACGGACCTCACTCACAGCTCCACCGTACCTGTAGAGGGCAACACCGCGGCAGACCGTGGCGAGCATGTTCGCTGGGGACGTAACGCGGTAATCACCCGAGATGTTCCCCCGAATTTGCCTGTAGCACACCTTCCAACAGGTCCAAAGCCTCCCGGAGGGTCGCCTTTCTGATCTCGTCCCTGGTCCCGGTCAAGAGCAGGTCACGGTGCCAGAGCCGCTCCCCCGGGCCGGCCAGGGCGATGTGGACCGTGCCGACCGGTCTGCCGTCCTGCGGCTCGGGACCGGCGACCCCCGTCACTGCCAGACCGTAGTCCGAATCCGTCAGCTTACGCACCCCGGTCGCCATGGCCGCCGCCACGTCCGGGTGCACCGCCCCCTCCCGCTGCAGCAGGCCGGGCGGCACGCCGAGGATGCTCGCCTTGAGGTCGGTGGCGTAGGCGACCACCCCGCCGCGGAAGGCCGCCGAGGCCCCCATGGGCTCGGTCATCGCGGCCCCGATCAGACCGCCCGTCAGCGACTCGGCCACGGCGGCCGTCGCGCCCCGGCGGACCAGCAGGGACAGCACGTGCGCCGCCATGCCCGTCATACGGTCCGCGCCCTCTTCGCCACCTGCCGCAGCCGCACCGCCCGCACCACGTAGTCGGCGCCGGTCCCCACCGTGACCACCAGGGCGAGACCCATCGCCGCCCACCTGGCCAGGTCGGGCACGATGGGCACGATGTAGAGCGCGATGGCCACGATCTGCAGCACGGTCTTCACCTTGCCCCCGTAACTGGCCGGGATAACCCCGTGCCTGATCACGAGGAAACGCAGCAGCGTCACTCCCGCCTCACGAGCGATGATCACCAGGGTGACCCACCAGGCGAGCTCGCCGAGGTACGACAGGCACAGCAGCGCCGCGCCGATCAGCGCCTTGTCCGCGATCGGGTCGGCGATCTTCCCGAAGTCCGTGATCAGCGCGTACTTCCTGGCCAGCCAGCCGTCGAGTTGGTCGGTGACGGACGCGAGCAGGAACACCCCCAGCGCCGCCAGCCGCCAGGCCTCGCCCTCGGCGAACAGGAAGACGACGAAGACGGGCACGATCGCCAGGCGGGCGATGGTCAGGGCGTTCGCGATGTTCCAGGTGCTGACGCGGCGGGCCGCCCCCTCCTCACCGGCGGCGGGCACGGGTGTCAGAGGCTCCGGTGTCACGGGCACGGGAGGCGCGACGGGGACTGCGGCGGCCGGCGACGGGCCGATCTCCGCGGTCGCCTCCACCGGCGCCTCCACGGTGGCCTCTACCGGGCCCGCCACCTCCACCGGCGGCTCGCCGCGCTCCGTCATGTGCCTGCCTTGATCCGGGCGATCAGGTCGACCCCCTCGGAGTCGACCGCGACCGCCTGCACGATCTGCCCGGGGACCAGGCCGATGCCCTGGACCGTGACCGCTCCGTCGACCTCGGGGCCCTGGTGCGCCGCGCGGCCCTCGTATCCGCCGTCGCCGAGGTCCTCCTCGATGAGCACCTCCAGTTCGGTGCCGATGCGCTCTTCGGCCCGCTGGGCGGTCAGCTCCTCGGCGAGCTCGGTCAGCGTCGCCACGCGTTCGTCGATCACGTCCTGGTCGAGTTTGCCGTCGAAGCCGTACGCCTCGGTGCCCTCCTCGTCGGAGTAGCCGAAGACGCCGATGACGTCGAGCCTGGCCTCCTCCAGGAAGCCCACCAACTCCTCGAACTGCTCCTGGGTCTCCCCCGGGAAGCCCACGATGAAGTTCGACCTGACGCCCGCCTCCGGCGCGCGCTCGCGGATCTGGTCGAGGAGGTCCAGGAAGCGCCGGGGGTCGCCGAAACGCCGCATCCGCCGCAGCACCGGCCCGCTGGCGTGCTGGAAGGACAGGTCGAAGTAGGGCGCGATCCCCTCGGACGAGGCGATCACGTCGAGCAGCCCCGGCCGCAGCTCGGCGGGCTGCAGGTAGCTGACCCGCACCCGCTCGACGCCGTCGGTCTCGGCCAGCCGCGGCAGCAGCTTCTCCAGCGCCCGCAGGTCGCCCAGGTCCTTGCCGTACGACGTGGAGTTCTCGCTGACCAGCACCAGCTCCTTGACGCCCTGGCCGGCCAGCCACGCGGCCTCGGCGAGCAGGTCCTCCGGACCGCGCGAGACATACGAGCCGCGGAAGGCCGGGATGGCGCAGAAGGTGCAGCGCCGGTCGCAGCCCGAGGCGAGCTTCAGCGAGGCGACCGGCCCGGAGCCGAGCCGCTTGCGCAGCGTGCGCGGGCCGCTCGCGGGGGCGACGCCCCGCGGCAGCGGGTCCTCCTGGGCGTGGCCGGGGATGTGCGCCTGGGCCGCCGAGCGCTCCACCGGGCTGATCGGCAGCAGCGTGCGGCGGTCCCGGGGGGTGTGCGGGACCAGCGGCCTGCCCGCGAGGACGTCGTCGAGACGCTCCCCGATCTCCGCGTAGTCGTCGAAGGAGATGACGGACGCCTCGGGCAGGGCGTCGGCGAGCTGCGCGCCGTACCGTTCGGCCATGCAGCCCGCCGCGACCACCTTCGCGCCCGAGTCGGCCGCGGCGAGCAGGGTGTCGATGGAGTCCTTCTTCGCCGAGTCGATGAAGCCGCAGGTGTTGACGACGACGACGTCCGGGTCGTCGTCACCGGTCTGCCACCCGGCGGCCTCGAGCCGCGCGGCGAGCTCCTCTGAGTCGACCTCGTTGCGGGCGCAGCCCAGCGTGATCAGCGATACGGTTCGGCGAGAAGACATGATGCGAACTACGGTATCGGCAGTCGGCGATTAACGGGGACTCGGGCCGCCCGCGGCGAAGGTCCGCCGCACCATCTGGCCGTCCCTGCCCGGCGCGCCGAGGTCCCTGCCGTTGACCACGAGCCGCACCGCCCCGGCGTCGCCGATGACCATCTTCACCCGGTCCCTGGCCGAGTACGTCGTGGTCCTCCCCTCCGGCAGCGTGCCCTCGAAGATGGCCTTGCCCCTGGCGTCCTTCACGGCGATCCAGGACGGCTTGCGCGTGGTGACCTTGACCACCACGAGGCCGGGCGCGAAGGCCTCCTCCAGGCTCCGGCCCTCCCGGTCCCCCTCGTGACGCGCCTGCCCGTGCTGGGCGGGCGCCGGGAGCCGGACGGCCGTCGGGCCCGTCCTGTCTCCGGAGCCTCCGAGCATCCGCGCGACGACGACGATCACGACGATGGCCAGGGCGACCGCGACGGCCATCGTCCAGCCGGAGCCCCGGCGACCCCGCTCGCGCAGCACGGCGGCCCCTCCGAACAGCGCCGACGTCCTGACCGGGGAGTCGCCGCCCGGGTGCTCCTGCTCGTACTGCCGCACGAGCTCGTCCGGGTCCAGGCCGAGATCGGACGCGATGGTACGGAGGTGGCCGCGCGCGTAGAAGTCGCCCACCGAGAAGTCGTCCCCCTCGAAGCGCTCGATGACGGTCTCGCGGATCCGCGTGCGCTCGCTGAGCTGACGGACGGACAGTCCGGCGCGCTCACGGGCCTCGGCCAACGCAGCACCTACGCTCATCGTTAAGCCCCCTGTCTTCCAGACCGCCCCACAATGCGTAGTTAGCCACATTCAATCAGCTACTGACTACGAACGGTACCCAAGAGTGGACACAGAGCAACCGCTCTGTCACCTTCGCACCGGTTTCAGGGCCTGGCGAGAGGAGCGCGGCTCAGCCTCCCGCGCGGGGAGCAGGCTTTCAGCCGGTCTCCCCGCGCAGGTCGGCGAGCAGGCCGGGCAGGTCGTCGGGCTTGACCAGCACCTCGCGGGCCTTCGATCCCTCGCTCGGGCCGACCACGTTGCGGCTCTCCAGCAGGTCCATCAGCCGTCCGGCCTTGGCGAAGCCGACCCGGAGCTTGCGCTGGAGCATCGACGTGGAGCCGAACTGGGTCGACACGATCAGCTCGGCGGCCTGGACCAGCAGGTCGAGGTCGTCGCCGATCTCCTCGTCGATCTCCCGCTTGGCGGCGGCCGGAGCGGCCACGTCCTCCCGGTACTCGGCCTGCATCTGGACCTTGCAGTGGCCGACGACCTCCGCGATCTCCTTCTCGGAGATGAACGCGTTCTGCAGCCGCATCGGCTTGCTCGCGCCCATCGGCAGGAACAGCGCGTCGCCCTGCCCGACCAGCTTCTCGGCGCCCGGCTGGTCGAGGATGACCCGGGAGTCGGCGAGGGACGAGGTCGCGAACGCCAGCCGCGACGGCACGTTCGCCTTGATCAGGCCGGTGACCACGTCCACGGACGGCCGCTGGGTGGCGATGACCAGGTGGATGCCGGCGGCGCGGGCGAGCTGGGTGATGCGGACGATCGAGTCCTCCACGTCGCGCGGGGCGACCATCATCAGGTCGGCCAGCTCGTCCACGATCACCAGCAGGTACGGGTACGGCTGGTAGACCCGCTCGCTGCCCGGCGGAGGCACCAGCTTGCCCGCCCGGACGGCCTTGTTGAAGTCGTCCACGTGCCGGAAGCCGCTGGCGGCCAGGTCGTCGTACCGGCGGTCCATCTCGCCGACCACCCATTCGAGGGCCTCGGCGGCCTTCTTCGGATTGGTGATGATCGGCGTGATGAGGTGGGGAATGCCCTCGTACGCGCTGAGCTCGACCCGCTTGGGGTCGACCAGCACCATGCGGACCTCGTCGGGGGTGGCCCGCATCAGGATCGAGGAGATCAGCCCGTTGATGCAGGTCGACTTGCCCGCGCCGGTGGCGCCCGCGATGAGGATGTGCGGCATCTTGGCCAGGTTGGCCACGATGGTGCGGCCCTCGACGTCCTTGCCGAGGCCGACGATCATCGGGTGGTGGTCGGCCTGGGCCACCTGCGAGCGCAGCACATCGCCGAGCGACACGAGGTCCTTGTCGACGTTGGGGATCTCCACGCCGATCGCCGACTTGCCCGGGATCGGGGACAGGATCCGCACGTCGGCCGACTTCACGGCGTACGCGATGTTCTTGGTGAGCGCGGTGACCTTCTCGACCTTGACCGCCGGGCCCAGCTCGATCTCGTACCGCGTGACCGTCGGGCCGCGGGTGAAGCCGATGACCTGCGCGTCGATGGCGAACTGCTCCAGCACGCTGGTCAGCGCGTTGACGACCGTCCGGTTGGCCTTGGTCTCCTGCTTGGGCGCGCTGCCCGGCCGCAGCATCGCGAGATCGGGCAGCGTGTAGGGCCCCTCCTGGCTGGACAGGACGAGCTGCTCGACCTTCCGCGGCGCCGGGGTCGGCAGCGGCGGCTGCGGCACGGGCTTGGGGAGCTGAATCTCCGGCTCGGTGGGCTCGCCGGGCTCGGCCGGGTCGGCGACGTCGTCCGTCAGGCCGGGGACGATCTCCGGCGAGTGCTCCTTCTCCGACAGCACGGGCGTGTCGTAGGGCTTGACCGTGTCGCCGGGCTCGCCGGCGTCGCCCTGCGACCTGCGGGTGCGCTTCTTCGGCCCGGCCGGCGACCTGCGCGGCGCCCCGGCGCCCTCCGGCCGCTCGAAGAGCATGTGCCGGATCTCGGCGAGGCGCTCGGGGACGCGGTGCACCGGGGTCGCGGTGATCACCAGCAGGCCGAAGCCCGACAGCATCACCAGCAGCGGGATCGTGATGAACGCCGGCAGGATGCTCGACGGCGGCGCCGAGACGATGAAGCCGACCATGCCGCCCGCCGCCGACACGTTGTCCATGCCGTCGGTCGGCCCGCCCGAGGGGTACGGCGTGCCGTGGGCGACGTGCACGATCCCGAGGATCCCGGCCAGCAGCGCGGTCCAGCCGATGCCCATCCTGCCGGTCTCGGAGTTCTGGTCGGGGTGGCGCAGCAACCGCCAGGCGAGCAGCGCGAGGAGCACGGGGACGGCCCAGGTGAGCGAGCCGACCGTGCCGCGCAGCACGGCGTCGACGAACGCGGCGAAGCCCGTCTTGGTGTCGCGCCAGGTCAGCGCGGCGAGCACGATGGCGCCCGCCAGCACCGACAGGCCCTGCCCGTCGCGCCGGTGCACGGGGTCGAGGTCGCGGGCGTTCTGCCCGAGCGCCCGCGCGGCCATGCCCAGGCTGTTCGCCACCACCATCCACAGGCCGATGACGACCTTGCCGATCACCAGGAAGACCCAGCTGATCGGGTCGTGTCCGGTGGCGGGCGGGCGTTTCCTGGGCGCGGGCCGGGGCGCAGCCCTGCCTCGGGAGCCGGCCGGGGACCGTTTCGGTGCTGCCGTACGGGACCCGGAGCGCGGCCCGGAGCGGGGCGTGGAGCGCTTGCCGGACCCCTGTCCGGACGTACGGGTGGCCATGATGCCGAAGTTACCCCGGAGGCGGGCGATTACCGGCACGACGCGCCGGACGGGCCCCCACCTGTCAGTAGGCGCGGCGCTGGCGCAGGGCGGAGCGCTCGATGCGCTCGCGCGCCTCCAGCAGGCAGGAGGCGATCTCCTTCTCCCGCTCCGGGGTGAGGCGCGGGATCGGCACCGAGCAGCTGATGGCGTCCCTCGGCGGGTCGCTGATCCGCAGCGCCACGCCGAAGCACCGCAGCCCCTCGGTGTTCTCCTCACGGTCGACCGAGTATCCCTGCTTGCGCACCCGGCGCAGGTCGACCAGCAGCTCCTCGGCGTCCACGATGGTGTGGGCCGTCAGCGCGGGCAGCTCGGCGGGCAGCAGCGCGCGCACCTCCTCGTCGTCCCGGCTCGCCAGGATCGCCTTGCCGAGTGAGGTGGTGCTCGCGGGCAGCCGGCGCCCGACCCGGGAGAACGGCCGCAGGTAGTGGCGTGAGGCGCGGGTTGCGAGGTAGACGACGTCGAAGTGGTCGAGCCGGGCGAGGTGCACGGTCTCCCCCGTCACCTCCGCCAGCCAGTCGAGGGCGTCGTGCGCGAGCTGGACCACCGGGTCGCCGTCGATGTACGTCGCCCCGACCAGCAGTGCCCGCATGCCGATCCGGTACAGCGTGCCGGTGACGTCGGTCTCGATCCAGCCGAGGTCGACCAGCGTGCGCAGCAGAGCGTGCAGGCTGCTCTTGGGGTAGCCCAGCTTGCCCTGCAGGTCGGTGAGGCTGTGCAGCCCGGGATACTGCGCGAAGAAGTCGAGCAGCTCGACCGTCCGGAGCGCCGACTTCACGTGCGGCACGGGTTCCGCCATTGGGTACCTCCCTGACCCGCCTGTCCGCCTCCTATTGTGAGCCGGTTCCCCAGGAGGCGACCGTACGGGAGGCGATGTAGTCCACATCCAGATCATCCCCCAGTCCGGGGGCATCCGGCATCCGCACCTTCCCGTCCACGAGCGGGTCGACGATCGACCGCAGGTGCGGGGCGGGGGTGTCGTAGTCCGAGTGCGGGTGCAGCAGGCCCCGCTCGTACCACCGCCCGCACAGCGTGGCGCCGATCACGGCCAGGGCGCCGGACCCGTTGCCGTGGATCTCGCAGTCCATGCCGAACGACTCGGCGAGGTGCACGGCCTTGACCGCCGGGATGATCCCGCCGGAGCCGACCACGCCCACTCTGAGGATGTCGCACGCCCCGGCGGCCACCCACTCGGCCCGGGCCATGTGCTTGCCCCAGGAGGTCTCCGGCCCGAGGATCGGCGTCCTGAGCTGGTCGGCGAGCCACCGGTACGACTGCACCGACGCCTCCTCCATCGGCTCCTCGTACCAGGCGAAGTCCAGCTCGTCGAGCGCCCGGCCGAGAGTGAGGGCCTCGGAGCGGGAGTACCAGTGGTTGCTGTCGAGCATGAGCGCGACGTCCGGGCCGACCGCGTCGCGGACCGCCGCGCACGCCTCGATGTCGCGGTCCACGCCGTACGGCATGGGCGGCATCCAGGTGTGCAGCTTGATCCCGCGGTAGCCGCGGGAGACCAGGTCCTTGGCGAAGGCGGCGTAGTCCTCGGGGGTGGCCAGGCCGCCGGGGATGTCGTCGCCGCACATGGTGCTCGCGTACGCCGGCACCTCGGCGCGGGCCCCGCCGAGGAGCTTCCAGACGGGCAGGCCGAGCCTGCGCCCGGCGAGGTCCCACAGCGCCTGGTCGGCGGCGCTGAGCGCCCGGTCGGAGAGGTTGCCCTGGGCGCCGCGCTGGCGGCGGGCGACGCGGTGCCACAGCCGCTCCCGGTCGAGGCTGTCCTGGCCGATCAGCGCCGGGCCGATGTGACCCGCGATCACCGCCTCCCGCACGGTGTCCGGCGCGGCGAGGCAGCGTCCGGTGGCGCCGTCGCTGTCGGTGATCGTGAGCAGCGCCTCACGCACCTCGCGGGGCGGGCCGGGGTGCCGGTGGCCGTGCCCGTCGACCACGGACCTGGTGACCGTGGTGAAGACCGTGACGACGACGCGTTCGACGACCGCCATGGAACCTCGCCTCCTCAGTGGGCTGGCCTCAGTGGTTGAGAGGGCCGGTGCGCGGTCAGGGACGCACCGGCCCGGTCCGGGGGTGACCGCCGCTCAGCCGCCGTTGGCCTTCTTCCATTCGGCCTGGGCGTCGGTCAGCTTCTGCGCCAGGGTGTCGAGGAACTCCTGGGGCTTCATCTGGCCGAGCAGCACCTTCTGGAAGAGGGGCTCGGTGTCGGCCTTGGTGATGGAGGAGAACTGGGGCAGGTAGTACGGCGGCGACACGACCTGCGTGTTCGGGTCGTTCAGCGTGTCGACGGCCGTCTTGAGGTGGTCCAGGCCCTGCACCCAGGAGTCGCCCTGCGCGTCGGTGTTGGCCGGGATCTGGCCCGTCTGCTGGTTCCAGTAGCTGTTGCCGTCGTGGGAGACGAGGAACTCCACGAACTTCCAGGCGGCGTCCTTGTGCTCGCTGTTCTTGAACACCGCGAAGCCGTCCACGGGGTTGGCGACGACGGTCCGCCTGCCCCCGGGTCCGGTCGGCAGCGCGAACGCGCCGATCTTGTCCTTGCCGTGCGCCTTGACGTGGTCGTTGTAGGAGCCCAGGTTGTGGTGCATCATCGCGATCTTCCCGGTGCCGAAGGCGGCGACCATCTTCGGGAAGTCGTTGGTGACGTCGGCCTCGGGGGTGTCCTTCTTGTACAGCCCGGCCATCCTGGTGAGGAACTCGGCGTTCTTCGGGTCGTTGACCGTGCTCTTGCCCGAGGCGTCGAAGAACTGGCCGATCCCGGAGTAGGAGTACATCTCGGCCAGGATCTGGAAGATCGACCCGGCGCCGCCGCGGATGGTGTAGCCGTACTGGTCGGGCTTCCTGGTCAGCCCGTCGGCGTCCTCGAAGAACTCGTCCCAGGTCCGCGGGGCCTTCTGGAGCCTGTCCTTCAGGTACCAGACCACGTCCATGTTGGAGGTGTTCGGCACCAGGTAGAGCTTGCCGTCGGGCACGGTCTTGCGGACCGAGTCGAGCATCGGCGTGGCCAGCCTGCCGTTCACCGAACTCCTGGCCAGCCACTCGTCCGCCGGCTCCAGCGCCTGCTGGCCGGTCAGGTTGGCCAGGTACGACGTGGTGACGCCGCCGACGTCGGGGGTGTCGCCGCCCGCCACGGCCGTGTCGTACTTCTGCTGGACGGAGGCGATCGGGACGCCGACGTACTCGACGTGAATCTTGGGGTTGGCCGCCTCGAACCGCTTGATCAGCTCCTGGTAGACCGGGGTGCGGGCGCCGCCGTTGTTGTCCCAGAACGTGATGGTCGTCTTGCCGGAGCCCTCGCCGGAGCCCGAGTCCGACCCGCACCCGGTGGCGGTGACGGCGAGAACGGCGAGCGCCGCCCAGGCCACCTTCATCTTCATGGTTCCTCCTGGTCAGGAGAGGCTGTGTGGAGCTGGGGGGATCGCTATCCCTTGACCGCGCCGGCGCTGATGCCGTGCACGAGATAGCGCTGGACCACTGCGAACACGCAGACCACCGGCAGAGCGGCGACGACGCCACCGGCCGCCAGAGCCCCGAAGTCGGCGCTGTACTCCCCGATCGTGTAGCTGAGCCCGACGGGGATCGTGAAGCTGTCCTGCCTGCTGACGAACATCAGCGCGAACAGGAAGTTGTTCCACGTGTGGATGAACGCGAACGACCCGACCGCGATCAGGCCGGGCCGCAGCTGCGGCAGCACGATCGCGAGGAAGCCGCGCAGCCGGCCGCAGCCGTCGACCATCGCGGCCTCCTCCACCGTGAACGGCACGGCCGAGACGAACCCGCTCATGAGGATGATCGACAGGGGCAGGTTGAAGACGGTGTCGGCGACGATCAGGCTGCCGAGGCTGTTGATGAGACCGAGCGTCTTGAAGATCGAGAAGAGCGGGATCAGCATCATCGCGCCGGGGACGAACTGGGTGCACAGCAGCACGACCATGAACAGGCTCCGGCCGCGGAACCGGTACCGCGCCAGCGCGTACCCGCCCATGACCGCGATCACCGTGGTGACCAGCAGCGACCACACCCCGACGATGACGCTGTTCCGGAAGAACACCGCGTAGCCGATGTCGTTCCAGACGGTCTCGAAGTGCTCGAACGTGATCGGCCACGGCACCGGGTCGGCCGATCCCGCCGGCCTCAGGGCGAAGACCAGCATCCAGTAGAACGGCACGAGCGTGAAGATCAGATACATCCCGAGAGGGACGTAGAGCCGCAGCACCCGGCCGGGATCCCGTCTCGGCCGCCCGGGGCGGGCCTCGGGCACCGCTCGCGGACGCGGGCGGGTCATGACGTCGGCGCTCATCGCCGGAGCCCTCCTCATCGGTCCTCGCCGAACCGGCTGAGCCGGAGGTAGAGGACGGAGCAGAACAGCAGGATCACGAAGCCCGCCATCGTCAGCGCCGAGCCGTACCCGAAGTCCTTGGAGTCGACGGCGCGCTGCGCGACGTACAGCGGCAGCGTGGTCGTGACCTGCGCGGGACCGCCGCCGGTGAGCGTGTAGAGCAGGTCGACGTTGTTGAACTCCCAGACCCCGCGCAGCAGCGTGGCCAGCACGATCGCGTCGCGCAGGTGCGGCAGCGTGACGTGGCGGAAGCGCCTGAGACGCCCGGCGCCGTCCACCGCCGCGGCCTCGTACAGCTCGCCCGGGATGCCCTGCAACCCGGCGAGCAGGAGGATCGCGAAGAACGGCACGCCGCGCCACAGTTCCGCCACCACCACGGCCGGGAAGACCGTGTCCGGATTGCCGAGGACCGCCGCCTCGGGCTGCCCGAGGAAGCGCAGGACGCCGGTGCCCGGCGTGTAGAGCAGGATCCAGATGCCCGTCGTCAGCACTCCGGAGACGGCCCACGGGGAGAACACCAGCGACCGGGCGAGCCCCCGCCCGATGAAGCTTTCATTGACTATCAACGCGAGGGCCAGTCCGAGGATCAGCTGGAGGCCGATCTCGGCGATCACCCATTTGGCGGTGAATCCCAGGCTGTGCCAGAAAACCTCGTCCTCGGTCAGCATGCGCCGGAAATTGTCCAGCCCGGCGAAGCCGTCCGCCCATGGCCGGGTGAGGTTGCGGTGCTGCAGGCTGTAGTACGCGACGCTGCCGATCGGATAGACGAGGAACGCGGCGATCAGCGCGACCGTCGGCGAGATCAGCAGGTACGGCACGGCCCTGCGGCGCATCGTCGTCACCGGCCCATCTCCTCCGCGGACGTCGTCCCGGTCTTTCCGAGACATATTCCTGAACGCCGTTCACAAACGTGGACGACAGATCAACGGTGATATTCCGCACTCGTCCTGTCAAGGACTCGTGTCCTATTCGAGACATTCACTCTTGGCACACCAGCACGCCTTGACCGCCGGCACGACTCGCCGTACGGTCCGGGTGTTCATGAATATGAATCGAGTTCAGAAGGATGACGGCACGACCGAGGAACGGAGACAGTCATGCCCGCACGATCCCTGCTCGTGCCCGCCGTCCTGGCGCTCGCGGCGCTCACGGCGGCCGTCCCGGTTCCGGCGGCGAGCGCCGCCGGAAATGATCCCGCCGGAAGTGATCCCGCCGGACTGGAGCTCGGGCGGCAGACGCTGCCGGCGGGGGACGGCTGGGCCTCGGCCGGCGCCGGCACCACCGGCGGCGCGGCGGCGCCCGCCGCCAACGTCCGGGTGGTCACCGACCGCGCGGGCCTGGTCGCGGCCCTCGCCTCCCCCGGCCCCCGGGTCGTCTACGTGAAGGGCGTCGTCGACGTCGACAGGACCTGCGCGGACTTCGCCACCGGCGGATACACCCTCGCCGGTTACCTCGCGGCGTACGACCCGGCCGTGTGGGGCCGCGACACCGAGCCGTCCGGGCCGCTGGAGGACGCCCGGGCCGCCTCTGCGGCGGCGCAGACGAAGTACGTCAAGCTCAAGGTGCCGTCGGACACCACGATCGTCGGCCTGCCCGGAGCGACCATCCGGCACATCAACCTGCACGTGGACAAGGCCGACAATGTCATCATCCGCAACATCCGCTTCGAGGACGCGGCCGACTGCTTCCCCCAGTGGGACCCCACGGACGGCGACGAGGGCAACTGGAACTCCCTCTACGACAACATCTCCGTGACCGGTTCGACCCACGTGTGGATCGACCACAACACGTTCACCGACGGGGACAACCCGGACGCGGACCAGCCGGTCTACTTCGGCCGGCCGTACCAGGTGCACGACGGCCAGGCGGACATCACCAGCGCGTCCGACCTCGTGACCGTCTCCTGGAACAGCTTCCGCGACCACGACAAGACGATGCTGATCGGCTCGACCAACAACCCCGCCAACGACCGGGGCAGGCTCAGCGTCACCGTGCACCACAACGAGTTCTACGACAACCTGCAGCGCCTGCCGCGGGTGCGGTTCGGCAAGGTGCACGTCTACAACAACTACTACCAGGCGCCCGACGCCGCGACCTTCGTGTACGCGCTGGGCGTGGGCGTGGAGTCCCAGATCTACGCGGAGAACAACTACTTCCGGCTCAGCCGGGCTGTGGACCCGGCCGCACTGCTGTACGACTGGGGCGGCACCGCCCTCACCGCCAGGGGCAACCTGCTGCGCGTCGGCGGCACCGAACGGCCGATCGACCTGGTCGGGGCGTACAACGCGAAGCACGACCCCGATCTCGGCGCGGACGCGGGCTGGACCCCGGCCCTGCACACCGCGATCGACCCCGCCGCGGCGGTGCCCAGGGGGGTCTCCCGGCACGCGGGAGCCGGGAAGATCCGCTGACGTCCGCGCGGTCTCCCCTGGCCCGCCTCAGGCCGGCAGGCCTCAGGCGGGCATGCGGAGCCCGAGCTGGACGCACAGTTCAAGCTGGTCGTAGAAGACCTCGCTGCAGCCGATCAGGCCGCACACGACGTCGATGTCGAACATCCAGCAGGAACGCACGCTGACCCGCCGCCCGGTGGCCTCGACCACCTCCCCCGTGGTGAGCGGGAACGGGCCGGCGTGCGTACCGGTGCCCACGGCGGCCGCGGCCACGGCCGCGTCTGTGACGATCTTCTGCCACACCGTGACGCGCACGTCGGGGAACGCCTGCCAGACCAGGGTGTGGTACGACGCGACCTCCGAGCGGCCCTCCGCGGGCCCGCCGGGCCCCACCGCCCTGGGCTCCCGGCCGTAACAGGCCATGACCTCCCCGAGGTCGTGGGCGTTGTAGGCGCTGAAATACCGCTCAACCACGTGGAGCACGGCGAGACCCCCGTTTCCCGCACATCCGGAGTCCAGGTTACGCGGGCGTACGGCCGTCAGGAGAGGCGCGGGCGGCCGTCCACCCGCTGGGGCACGCCGAGGGGGTTGCCGTCGCGCAACTCCGGCGGGAGCAGGTCCTCCGGCCAGTCCTGGTAGGCCACCGGGGTCGTCCAGCGCCTGATGGCGGCCGCGCCGACGGAGGTGTGCGCCGGGGTGGTGGAGGCGGGCCAGGGGCCGCCGTGGTGCATCGCCCAGGAGACGGCGACCCCCGTGGGCCAGCCGTTCCAGATGAGCCGCCCGGCCAGCCGGCGCAGCACCGGCAGCAGGTCGCGGGCATCCTCGGGCCCGGCGGCGTGCACGGTCGCGGTCAGCGACCCCGGCAGCCGCCGCAGCACGGCGGGCAGGTCGGCGGGGTCGCGGTAGCGGACCACGATCGCCGAAGGGCCGAAGCACTCCTCCCCCAGCTCGGGCAGCCCGTCCGCGAAGGCCTCCAGACCGGCGGCGAACACCCGCGGGGTGATGCCGTCCACCTCGCCTCCGCCGGCCAGCACGGTGAGCCGCTCGGCGAGCCTGCCGGACGCCCGCAGGTAGCCCTCACGGATCTTGGCGGTCAGCATGGGCCCGCCGCTGGTCCCGGCCACCGCCTCGGCGATCGCCCCCTCGAACCCTCCCTCCGCCGGGACGAACACCAGGCCGGGGTTGGTGCAGAACTGGCCCACCCCGAGAGTCAGCGAGGCCGCGAACCCGGAGGCCACGGCGGCGGGATCGGCCGAGGGCAGCACGACGACCGGGTTGACGCTGCCCAGCTCGCCGTAGAACGGGATGGGGTCGGGCCGCTCGTCGATCAGCTTCTGGATCGCCTTCCCGCCCGCGAGCGAGCCGGTGAAGCCGGCCGCCGTGACGAGCGGATGCCGCACCAGCGGTGCCCCCGCCTCGAACCCGTGCACGAGCCCGAGCAGGTCCGGATCGGGCAATGCCCGCCGTACGACGGACGCGGTGAGGTCGGAGGTGCGCGGGTGACCTTCGTGCGCCTTGACCACGACCGGGCAGCCGGCCGCGAGGGCCGACACCGTGTCGCCGCCCGCCACGGAGAACGCGAAGGGGAAGTTGCTGGCCGCGAAGACGGCGACGACGCCGAGCGGATGGTTCATCCGGCGCACGTCGGGACGCGGCGGCGTGGCGCCGGGGTCGGGGTGGTCGATGACCGCCTCGGCCCACCCGCCGTCGCGCAGGACGTCCGCGAACAGCCGGAACTGCGCGGCCGTACGGGCGACCTCCCCGCGCAGCCGCGCCTCGGGCAGGCGTGTCTCCTCCGCGGCGACCGGCCACAGCTCCTCGGCGTGCTTGAGCAGGGCGTCGGCGACGGCTTCGAGCACGGCGGCGCGCTCGGCCGCGGAGGTCGCACGCCAGGCCTCGCCCGCCGCCGCGGCCCGCGCGACCGCCTCGTCCACCGCCTCGTTCGTCGCTTCGTTCGTCGTTCCAGTTGCGGGGCCGGTCATCTCATCCCTCCGCCGTGAGATTGTCGACGTCGTAACGGGGACCGCAGAACGCCCCGCCGACCACGGAGTGCGGCAGTTCGCCGAGGTCCGGCTCGCCGTACTCGCCGACGAGCGTATCGGCGAAGACCTCGGCGTCGTCCTTCGGCTCATAGCCGATGGCCCTGCCCTCCTCCAGCGACCACCAGCGGCGTGTGTTGGCCGACACGCCCCAGACCACGTGGAAGCCGTCGGCCGCCAGCGCGGCCTCGACCAGCCGCGCGCAGTCGTCGGGCGACAGCCACGTCGACAGCATGCGCACGTCCCTCGGCCGCTCGAAGCAGGAGCCGATGCGCAGGCACGTCACCGCGAGGCCGTAACGGTCGTGGTAGAGGGAGCCGAGCGCCTCCTTGGCGACCTTGCTGACGCCGTAGAAGGTGTCCGGGCGCGGGAACAGGTAGTCGGGGGCCTCGCCCTCGCCGCGCGGGGCGAACCCGACGGCGTGGTTGCTGCTGGCCAGCACGACGTGGCGGACCCCGGCCCGCCGCGCGGCCTCCAGCACCACGTAGGTGCCGTTGACGTTGACGTCCAGGATCTGCTCCCAGGGGCGTTCGAGGCTGTGCCCGCCCAGGTGGAGCACGGCGTCCACGCCGTCCATGGCCGCCGCCACGGCCTCCTCGTCGGTGATGCTGGCGGCCACTCCCTCCTCGCCGGGCCCCGCCTTCAGGGGCGCGACGTCGAGCAGACGCAACACGCGTCCCTCCTTGGCCAGCCGGGGTCGCAGCAGCGTGCCGACGCCGCCCGCCGCGCCGGTGATGAGAATACGCATGTGCCCTCCTGTCGGAATCTGTCCTGGTTCTGGCCCTGATCGCTTCGCAGTTTCGCAGCAACGCCAGCGTGTTCACAACAACGGGTGTTGTTCACATATATGATCGACGATTCCTCTCGCATGCTGTCTCCGTCCTGCGTTGACTTCACAAATGGAGCCCGACTAGCGTCAAGAACAGGATCAAGGACACTGTCCACGTATGTGGACGGGAGGGTTGGCGGATGCGTCTCGACGGCGTTCTCTTCTTTCCCGTGACACCGTTCGACTCCGGCGGCGAACTGGCCGGGGACGTACTGGCCCGGCACGTCGCGCGCGGAGTCGCGGACGGCGCGGGCGGGGTGTTCGCGGCCTGCGGCACCGGCGAGTTCAACGCGCTGGGCATCGACGAGTACGAGCGGGTGGTGCGGATCTCCGCCGAGTCGGCGGGCGGGCGGGTCCCCGTCCTGTCCGGCGCGGGCGGGCCGCTCCCCTACGCCCGCGAGTGCGCGCGCAGGGCCGCGGCGGCCGGCGCGGACGGCCTGCTGCTGCTGCCGCCCTACCTGGTGAGCGCCCCCGCCGAGGGCCTGGTGCGCTACGTCCGCGAGGTCGCGGCGGCCACCGATCTGCCGATCATCGTCTACCAGCGGGCCAACGCCCGTTTCACGCCGGCCGCCGCGGTGGCGCTGACCGGGATCGCGAACGTCGTCGGGTTCAAGGACGGCCTCGGCGACGTCGACCTCATGCAGCGCATCGTGCTCGCCGTACGGGAGGCCGGCGGCCGGGATTTCACGTTCTTCAACGGGCTGCCGACGGCCGAGATGACCGTGCCGGCCTACCGGGGGATCGGCGTGAACCTGTACTCCTCCGCCGTGTTCTGCTTCCTCCCCGAGGTCGCCCTGGCCTTCCACAAGGCCGTGAACGCCGGAGACGACGACCTGGTGAACCGCCTGCTGAGCCGTTTCTACCGGCCGCTGGTCGAGTTGCGCGACCTCGTGCCCGGTTACGCCGTCTCGCTGATCAAGGCGGGCGTCGCCCTGCGCGGGCTCGACGCGGGCGGGGTGCGGCCGCCGCTCGTGGACGCGGCCCCCGAGCACGTCGCCCGGCTGGAGAAGCTGATCGCGACCGGGCTGGACGTCGTCGGATGAGCGGCCGGATGAGGATCCGGGAGATCCACGTCACGCCGGTCGCCTTCCGCGACCCGCCGCTGCTCAACGCCGCCGGCGTCCACGAACCCTGGGCGCTGCGCACGGTCGTCGAGGTCGTCACCGACGAGGGGCTGACCGGCCTCGGGGAGACCTACGGCGACCTCGACCACCTCGTACGGGTGCGGGCCGCGGCCGAGGCGCTGCGCGGTCACGACGTCTACGGCGACAACGCCATGTACGCCACGGTGGCCGGCCTCGTCGGCGCCGACGTGGTCACCGACCTGCACGGCCTGACCGGCACGTCCTCCCGGGCCAAGACCGTCGACCGGATCTTCTCCCCCTTCGAGGTCGCCTGCCTGGACATCCGCGGCAAGGCGGCGGGCCGGCCCGTCGTGGACCTGCTCGGCGGCCGGGTGCGCGACGCCGTGCCCTACAGCGCGTACCTCTTCTACAAGTGGGGCGGCCATCCCGGCGCGCCGGAGGACGGCTTCGGCGCCGCTCTGGACCCGGAGGGGGTGGTCGAGCAGGCCCGCCTCCTGATCGGCCGGTACGGCTTCGGCTCGATCAAACTCAAGGGCGGGGTGTTCCCGCCCGAGCAGGAGGTCGAGGCGATCCGGGCGCTGCGGGAGGCGTTCCCCGGGCATCCGCTGCGCCTCGACCCCAACGCCGTATGGAGCGTGGAGACCTCGATCCGGGTGGGGCGCGAACTCGACGGCCTGCTGGAATACCTGGAGGACCCCACCGAGGGCATCGAGGGCATGGCGCGGGTCGCCGCCGAGGTGCCGATGCCGCTCGCGACCAACATGTGCGTCGTCACCCCCGAGCACCTGCCTCCGGCGCTGCGCGCCGGTGCCATCGGGGTGCTGCTGACCGACCACCACTACTGGGGCGGCCTGGTGCGTTCGGCGCACATCGCCACGCTGTGCGCGACCTTCGGCATCGCGCTGTCCATGCACTCCAACTCGCATCTCGGCATCAGCCTGGCCGCCATGACGCATCTCGCCGCCGCCACCCCGGCGGTCACCCACGCCTGCGACACCCACACCCCCTGGCAGGACGGGCAGGACGTGGTCGCCCCGGGCGCGCTGCGGTTCGTGGACGGCGCGGTCCCGGTGCCGGACGGCCCGGGACTCGGGGTGGAACTCGACCGCGACGCCCTCGCAATCATGAACGAGCAGTATGAGAAGTGCGGGGTCCGCTCCCGTGACGACACGACGTACATGAGGTCCGTCGACCCGTCCTTCTCGGCCCGGAGGCCACGCTGGTGAACGTCATCTACGCCTACCCCTGGGACATCGTCGGCGACCCCGGGGCCGCCGCCCGCCTGGCGGGCCTCGGCGTCGACGCCGTCGCGCTCGCCGCGTCCTACCACACCACCCGCGCCGCGACCCCCCACCACCCGGCCCACCGGCTGGTCGACGCCCGGCACTCCGCCTGCTACGTGCCCGTACGCGAGGAGGCGTGGAAGGGCGCCCGCCTGGTGCCGGGCACGCCGTCGTGGATGGACTCGGCCGACCCGTTCGGGGAGGCCAGGGACGCCCTGCGCGCGGCGGGCCTGCCGGTGCGGGCGTGGACCGTGCTGACCCACAACACGCTGCTCGGCTCGGCCAACCCCGACCTGGTCGTCACCAACGCGTTCGGGGAGAGCTATCCGTACGCGCTGTGCCCGGCGGCGGCCGACGTGCGCGACTACTGCCGCACACTGGTCCGCGAGATCGTCGAGGCCGGCGACCCGGACGCGCTGATCCTGGAGGCGTGCGGCCCGCTCGGCTTCCGGCACGGCGGCCACCACGAGAAGACCGACGGCGCCGACTGGTCGCCCGCGCAGGTCGCCCTGCTGTCCCTGTGCTTCTGCGCGAACTGCGTCCTGCGGTACGAGGCGGCGGGGCTGGACGTGGCCGAGGTGCGGGCACGGGCGCGCGCGGGCGTGGACGGCCGGCCCGGCACGGTCGAGGAGGCGCTGGGCGACCTGGCGGACCCTCTGCGCGGGCTGCGCACCGGGCTCGCGGGAGAACTGCGCGCGCTGCTGCTGGCGGAGGCCAGGGCGGCACGGCCCGGCCTGGAGGTCGCCCTGCACGCCAGCGCCGACCCGTGGGCGACCGGCCCGTTCGCGACCGTCCCCGAGGGCGTGGACGCCGACCTGCTCGTCGGCAACTGCTGGAACTCCCCCGAGGCGGACGAGGCCGGGCTTCGGGCCCTCGGCCGGCTCGGGCCGCGGGTGGGGGCGTACGTGCTGGCCCTGCCGCCGCGCCCGGCCGACGGCGGGGCGCTGACATTCCTCGCCGAGGCGTACACCGCGGCCGGCGCCTCCGAGATCCACTGGTACCACGGCGGCCTCGCCTCCACGGCCCGCCTCGAGGCCATCGCCGAGGCGATCGGACAGCATCCGCGACGGGACGGGAGTGGCCCGACGGCCGAGGCTTCCTGATCTGTAGCTTCGGAAGACGCGACAACCTCCACGACAGTGCAAGGGCACCAACTCCTCGGTGAGGTGGTGCCCTTGCTGCCGGCCGGCGCGAAGCGGAAAGGGCGGCCTGCTCGACGGCGCGGGATGTTTGCTCAGCCGGGAGTTTTCTCTCCGGCCGTATCGGAAATCGTCCCCACGTTCCGGTCCCGCGGCGACCACCCCGGACCGGGATCGCTCGTGTCGGGTGACCGGAAGGTGGACGGCGTGGCGGAGACCACGGAGCGGCGGCAGCAGGCTGGACGCGCGACGGACGTGCCGAAGGCCGACGGCCTGCATGTGAGCGACGCCGAGGCACCCAGCTACGAGGTGCTCCGGCCCTATGGTCGTTCCGCAGGCGACGCCGGCAGGTTTCCGGTCTACAAAGATCTCGAAGAGCACCTGCTGACGACCCACGAGCATCCCGACCCGGTCGTCGCACACGTCATGGCCACCTGCGCCGGCTATGCCTATTCGGATGCCGAGACGGTTGCGATGATCATGGCCAGGCTGGGCCTCGAGGACAACCACTGCCGCACGATCTCGATGTCCGTCGACGGCATGCTCATCGACTCCACGGCCCATCTCGTGCGGAGCCGGAGCGGGCGGGTGGCGATCCTGGCCTACCGCGGCACCCCGCCGTTGAACGGCATCGACTGGCTGCTGAACCTCGAAGTCGAGCCGGAACAGATGAACTACGGGTACGGCGATCCCTGCTCCGCCGTCCACGCCGGCTTCTACCGGAACGTGCGGGCCAGCCGATACGAGGTGCTGGGGGCGCTGATGCGAGCCTGCCGCCCCGGCCCGGTCCGCGTGTCGCCGCACGACGGCTCGCAGGCCGACGGCGGTGACCGCGTGATGGACGGGGGACTCGATGCGCTGTACATCACCGGCCACAGCCTCGGCGGGGCGATGGCCGCGTTGATGGGCGTCATGCTCCGGCACGAGGACAAGTTCCGGGAGTTGACCGGCCGGCTGAAGGCGATCTACACCTTCGGCCAGCCCATGGTCGGCACACCGCAGTTCGCCGCCGCCGCGGAGCGGGACGACTTCCTGCGCGAGAAGGTGATCCGATACGTCTACGACAAAGATCCGGTGCCCCATCTCCCCCCGGCTTCTTCCGGTCGTTACCAGCATTTCGGGAAGGAGTACCGCTCTTCGGTGCAGCGCGATTCGAGCAGCCTGTTCGGGCTACTCGACCGCGGCGGCTGCGCCTACCATCCGCGTAGCGGCGACCCGAAGTATGCGCCGCTGCCCACGACGCAGATGCCCGGCCTCCTGGGGCTTGTACTCGCCAACTTGGCCTTCTTGGGGAACAAGTTCACGCTGACCCGCTCGCTGCCGATGGTGTACTCCTTCGAGGACCACCTGCCGCAGCACTACATCTCCGCCGTGACCCCGTCCGACGTACCGAACGAGTTCGGCGACTAGAGGTTCGCTCATGTCACGAGGGACAGCCAGCGGTCGTGGGCGCCGTCGAACGGACCGGTCCGTTCGGTCACCGCCTCCATCAGCCAGGCGGCCGACCGCTCCGCCTGGCGGATGATCTCCTGCGGGTACGCGTACCGCACCTGGTGCTCGGCGAACTCGTCCTCGTCGTCCAGCAGCACCCGGCCGTCGCGCATCCGCAGGACGTCGAGGTCGAGGTCGGCCATGGTGATCCGGCCGTCACGCCGCACCGGCACCGTGGTGATGTCGCAGTAGATCTCCGCCTTGTGCGGCGGGGCGTTGAACGACGCCGTCCACCACGAGTCGCGCGGGAACAGCATGACGGACGGGATCTCGAAGACCGTCTCGGGCTCGTGTCCCCGCTGGGCGACGGTCCTGGCGGGAAAGCCCGCCCAGACGCCGTGCTCGTCCTCGCCGAGCAGCCGGGCGAAGTGGTGCCAGTGCAGCGCTCCGCCGTACTTGCGGTAGACGATCCTCACCTCGGACACGGGCGGGACGTTACGCCACGCCCGTCTCCGAGTTCAACGGGATTACACCTCGACGACGACCGGGATGATCATCGGCCGGCGGCGGTAGGTGTCGCTCACCCAGCGCCCCACCGTACGGCGGATCGTGCGCCGGATCTGCATCTCGTCGGCGACGCCCGCCGCGGCGACCTCCTGCAGCGCGGACTCGATCTGCGGCACGACCGCGTCGAAGGCGTCGGGGTCGATGCCCGAGCCGCGGGCGGTGATCTCCGGCCCGCCGGTGAGCTTGCCGGTGGTGGAGTCCACGACGACGACGATGGAGATGAACCCCTCGTCGCCCAGGATGCGCCGGTCCTTGAGCGCCACGTCGGTGATGTCGCCCACGGAGGTGCCGTCCACGAACACGTACCCGCACGGGACCGCGCCGGCGATCCTCGCCCGGCCGTCGACCAGGTCCACGACCACGCCGTCCTCGGCGATCACGATGTTCTCGCGGGGAACGCCGGTCAGCTCGGCCAGCCGGGCGTGCGCCCGCAGGTGCCGCCACTCCCCGTGCACCGGCATGAAGTTCGACGGCTTGGTGAGGTTGAGCACGTACAGCAGCTCACCCGCCGCCGCGTGACCCGAGACGTGCACCCGCGCGTTGCCCTTGTGGACCACCCGGGCGCCCCAGCGGTTGAGGCCGTTGATGACCTTGCTGACCGCCGTCTCGTTGCCGGGCACCAGCGACGAGGCCAGCAGGACCGTGTCGCCCTCGGCGATCCTGATCGGGTGGTCGCGGTTGGCCATGCGCGACAGCGCCGCCATCGGCTCGCCCTGGGAGCCGGTGCAGATCAGCACCACGTCCTCCGGCGGCCACTCCTCGATCTCCCGTGAGTCCACGAGCAGGCCCGCCGGCACCTTCAGGTAGCCGAGCTCGCGCGCCACGCCCATGTTGCGGACCATCGACCTGCCGATGAGCGCGACCTTGCGGCCGTGCTTCTCGGCGGCGTCCATGATCTGCTGCACGCGGTGGATGTGCGAGGCGAAGCTGGCCACGATGATCCGCTTCGCGGCGGTGCGGAAGACGTCGTCGATGACCGGCGCGATGTCCCGCTCGCTGGTGACGAAGCCCGGCACCTCCGAGTTGGTGGAGTCGGACATCAGCAGGTCGACGCCCTCGGCCCCGAGCCGCGCGAACGCCCCGAGGTCGGTCAGCCGCCCGTCCAGCGGAAGCTGGTCCATCTTGAAGTCGCCCGTGTGCAGGACGAGGCCCGCGGGCGTCCTGACCGCCACCGCGAGCGCGTCGGGGATCGAGTGGTTGACCGCGACGAACTCGCACTCGAACGGCCCGAACGAGCGCCGCTCGCCCTCGATCACCTCGACCTTCACCGGCTGTATGCGGTGCTCGGCCAGCTTGCTCTCGATGAGCCCGAGCGTCAGCCGCGAGCCGACGATCGGGATGTCGCGCCGCTCCCGCAGCAGGTACGGCACCGCCCCGATGTGGTCCTCGTGGGCGTGCGTCAGCACGAGCGCCTCGATGTCGTCGAGACGCCCCCGGATGTAGTCGAAGTCCGGAAGGATGAGGTCGACGCCCGGCTGGTCCGGCTCGGGGAACAGCACCCCGCAGTCCACCACGAGCAGGCGGCCGTCGTACTCGAACACCGCCATGTTCCGGCCGATCTCGCCGAGTCCGCCCAGCGCGACGATGCGCAGGCCGTTCTCCGGCGGCGGGGGCGGCGGCCCGAGTTCGGGATGCGGATGACTCATGCCACCCCCTCAGCCCGGCGCCGTTCGGTCACGCCGCCACCCCCGGTTCTTCCGTTCTCTCTTTTCCTGGTCAAGTCGCTCATTCGGCTCCATCTGTTGATCTAATCCACAAGCTTGAGACCTCCTGTGATGAGGTCCTCCCGCAGCGCCGCGATCTGCTCCCGGGTGGCGTCCACCAGCGGAGGCCGGACGTGACCGCCGTCCTGGCCCAGCAGCGTCAGCGCCGCCTTCACCATGATCGCGCCCTGGGTCCGCGTCATGATCGCCGACACCACCGGCAGAAGCCGCCGATGGGTCTCCAGAGCGCCCGCCACGTCACCGGTGCGGTACATGTCGCACATGGCGACGAGGTCGGGGCCCACGACGTGGCCCACCACGCTGACGTAGCCGACCGCCCCCACCGACAGCCAGGGCAGGTTCAGCAGGTCGTCACCGGAGTAGAAGACGAGGTCGGTGCCCGCCATCACCTGCGAGCCGGCGAACAGGTCGCCCTTGGCGTCCTTCACCGCCGTGATGCGCGGGTGCTCGGCGAGCCGGAACAGGCTCTCCGTCGTGATGGGCGTGGCCGCACGCCCGGGAATGTCGTAGAGCATCACTGGAAGGCCGGTCGCGTCGGCGACGGCGGTGAAATGGCGGACGAGGCCCTCCTGCGGCGGCCTGCTGTAGTACGGAGTCACCACCAGCAGTCCGTGCGCCCCCGCGCGCTCGGCGGCCCGGGCCAGTTCGACGCTGTGCCGGGTGTCGTTGGTGCCCGCGCCCGCGACGATCGTGGCCCGGTCGCCCACGGCCTCGACCACCGCCCGGAGGATCCGGTCTTTCTCCTCGTCCGAGGTGGTGGGGGACTCACCGGTGGTGCCGCTCACGATCAGGCCGTCGTTGCGCTGATCGTCGACGAGATAGGCGGCGATCCGCTGGACGCCCTCGTAGTCGACGGCGCCGTCAGAGGTGAACGGTGTCACCATCGCGGTCAGTGCGCGGCCGAAGGGGGCGTCGGAGGTTCCAGTTGGCGATGCCATAGACCGAACGGTACCCGGATCCGCGCGGGTCATGGACGTCGCCACCCCGATATGTCCCGTCCCGTGACGCCTGCCGGGGACAGAGCCGAGACAGGGCCGGGGACGGAGAAAGAGGCCGCCGATATGTGCTCGGGGGTACACACATCGGCGACCTCTACCGGAGAATCGGCGTTCCTTACGCGGACGTTACACACCATCGCGCGGTTTTTTTCCCGGAGGCCGCGAACGGTGTGTCATACCCCCTACGACCAGGAACGTCGTGGTTCAGGGAGTTCAGGCTCCGAGCGTGCTCAGCGGGCCTCCCCCGTCAGCAGCTTGGTCCACAGGGGCTCGATCCTGGCGGAGACGAGACGCTCGGTCTCGTGGACCTTCACCTCGCCCTCCCGTTCGGTGCGGCGGACGAACAGCAACCCGCCCGCCTGGCACAGCTCGTAGATCGTGGGCCTGCACTCGCAGGTGTGACGACGCACCCGGACACGGTCGCTGCGGGGAGTCGGTACCAGCCATGTGATGCACTCGTGCCCGTCCCAGGCGGGACCCACATGGATGCCGTGATAAGGGGGCGGGAGCGGAATATCAACACCCGACCCCTTAGCGGCACAATCGCCCATTGGCGGACCTTTCACCAGGCAAAGTTGGGGTCACAGGACACATCCGTCACTCTGTGTCGCCCGGCGGATACGTCAAGATTTGGAGGACCCGTCACCCCCTCAGGGATGGATTGATGGCAAACTCTGATCCGGTCTACCTGCGAGTAGTCGAAGACATCCGCCGCCAGATCATCGACGGCACGCTCCCACCGGGCGCACCGATCCCCTCGCGGCACCAGATAACCCGGAAGTACAGCGTCGGAGAGACGGCCGCGCGCCACGCGCTGCGCGTGCTCGCCCAGGAGGGCCTCATCATCAGCCGGGTGGGCTCCGGGCACCGGGTGCGGGAGAAACCGATCCTGCTCCCGCTGCACCGCGGCCGTTCCCCCGAACCCCACACCGCCTTCGCCAGCGACATGCACGCGGGCGGGCGGCATCCGAGCTGGAGCTGGCGCAGCGAGCTCGCGGACGCCCCGCCCGACATCGTCCACCGGCTGCGCCTGGGCGAATCCGGCCCGGTGATGCGGACCCGCCACATCTTCCGCGGCGACGGCAGGCCCCTCCAGCTGCTCACCACGTACGAGCCGATCGAGCCGGGGCAGGGCCAGGGCGCGGAGGAGGGCACCTACGAACGCAGGAGCGCGGCCTTCCGCCTCGCGGCGAGCGGCACGCCGATCACCGAGATCAGCGAGGCCGTGCACGTCCGCGTGCCCCAGCCGACCGAGAGCGATCTGCTGGAGCTGCCCGCCGGCGTGCAGGTGCTCCAGATCGAGCGCACGTACTGGTCGGGAGACCGGCCGGTCGAGACCAGCGACGCCGTGGTGCCCGGTGATCGCTTCCGCCTGGTCTACGGCATTCCCAGCCCCCTCTGACTGTCGGTGCCCGCTGGTACAACCGATCCGGATCCCCCGTCCGGAGGTGCCGATGCGTGTCAAGGACCTGCCCCTGGCCGACCAGCCCCGTGAGAGGTTGCTGGCGTCCGGAGCGGCGGCGCTCGCCGACAGGGAGCTGCTCGCCCTGCTGCTCGGCTCGGGCAGCAGGGGCGTGAGCGCCGTGGAACTCGCCTCCCAGGTCATCGCCCACTGCGGCGACCTCGGCGAGCTGGCCCGCTCCGAGGCCCACCGGCTGCTCGCCGTACCGGGAGTGGGCCCGGCCAAGGCGGCCCGGGTGGCCGCCGCCTTCCACCTCGTACGGCGGGCCCAGGCGGAGCCGGAGCGGAGCAGGATCACCTGCTCGGCCGACATCGCCTCGGCCGCCGCTCCCCTGCTGCAGGGGCACCCGCGCGAGCGGCTCGTCGTGATCGTCTGCGACGGCCGCGGCGCGGTGCTGCGGCGCGCGGTGCTCAGCGAGGGCGGCAGCGACCACACACCGGCACCGGTCCGGGACATCGTCACCACCGTCCTCCTCTCCGGCGGGGTCGCCTTCGGCCTCGCCCACAACCACCCGAGCGGATCGCTCGATCCCAGCCCTGCAGACGTCGAGGTCACCGCCCGCCTCCACGAGGCCGCCGACACCGTCGGCCTCCGCTTCCTCGACCACGTGATCGTCACCGACACCGCCTGGCGCCGCGTGCCTCACGACGAGTAGCGCCGACGTCACTATAAGTCCATCCGTTACCACCGGTCCACAGCCCGTATCTGCCCAGGCTTTGAGATGTTGCATTTTGTATGGCGATGTCTGTTCCGGTCTATGGTTTGCCTGTGCTCGACCGAGACGGACCCGTACCTGTCTACAAGCAGATCGCCGACATCCTCCGCGACCGCATCGACAGCGGCGATCTGGCGCCGGGCAATCCGGTGCCGAGCGAAGCGGACCTCGAGGCCGAGTACGGAATAGCGAGGACGACCGCCCGCCGCGTGGCGCGCGAACTACGCGAGCAGGGCCTCGTCTACACCGTGCAGGGCGAAGGCACGTTCGTCGGCGACCAGAAGGCACCGCGCGTCCAGCGAAAGAAGCGCCTCTACCAGGAGATCGCCGAAGAGGTCGCCCAACGCATCCGGCAACAGGAGTTCAGGCCGAACCGCGCGATCCCGAGCGAGAAGGCGCTCATGAAGGACTACGGCGTGGCCAAGGCGACAGTACGCCTGGCCGTCGGACTCCTCCGGGACCAGGGCTACGTCTTCACCGTCCCGCATCGCGGGACCTACGTGTCCTCGCCGGAGAACTGGCCGCAGGACTGACCGCGCGTCACGCACACTGCTCCACTTCCGGCGCGCCGCGCCGAGATGCAGGGCCGGGCGACGAGAACACGACGCTGCGAGATCGCGGCTTCACCGTGCGTGATCGCCCTGGCATCTCTATTCTGTCGCGCATGCCACAAGTCGAGGAGCGCATCGACGTCATAGAACGCGACGTCACCGATTTCAAGAACCACGTCCGGCTGCAGAACGCCATGCTGACCAAGTGCGGTGAGCAGTTGAGCGACCTGCGCATGGGTCAGCATGAGCTACAGAAGGGGCAGGAGGAGCTCCGTGCCACCACGGCCGAGCTACGCGCCGGGCAGGAGGAGTTGCGTGCCATCACGGACGATCTCCGGACCGGTCAGGACGAGCTCCGCAAGGGACAGGAGGAACTGCGCGGCGACACTGCCGCGATCCGCGAGACGCTGGAGGATTTCCGCGGCCTGTTCGCCTTCGTCATGGACGAGATCCGGCTCCAGAAGGCGTGGCGGGAGGAGTTCTCCGACAAACTCGCCCGTGTGATCGCCAAGAGCGAGGGCGTCGACGCGTAAGCCGGCAACGTCGGGCGGCTCTCCGGGACCCTTCCGCGCTTCCTCGGGCATGGAAAGCCGCCTGACGCCCAGTTCCCGTACGCCGATCTGCGTACGCGCGAGGCCATCCGCGGGCGGATGCCGGAGCGGGACGCGCCTGCGAGGCTGCGGCCATGCGGAGACGAACGGCATGGCTGATGTTGATCGTCGCGGTTGTCGCCGCCTCGGTGCTCGTCTACCCGTACCTGGGTCTCGACATCGACGACAGCCGCCTCGACGTGGGCGACAGCCTGCGCTACTACGTCCTGGTGGGGCACATCGCGACCGCCGCCGTCGCGCTCGTGCTCGGCCCCCCGCAGTTCATGCCGCGGGTGCGGGCCCGCCGGCGGATCCACCGGACGATCGGCCGGGCCTATCTCCTCGCCGGGGTGCTGCCGTCCGCGGCGGCCACGATCCCGGTCGCGCTGTGGTCGGGCCGCGTCGTGACGCAGATCGGCCTCACCACCGCGGCCGTCCTGTGGCTGGTCACCGGCGGCCTCGCGTACCGGGCGGCCCGCCGGCGCGACTTCGTGAGCCATCGGAACTGGATGACGCGCAACTACGCGCTGACGTTCCTCGCGGTGACGTCGCGCGTCCTCGTTCCCCTGCTCCTGGTGACCCAGATCCCCTTCCGCGGGGCCGGGGCGGTGGGAGAACTCGCGACCTCGATGATCCCCGTCGGGCAGACCCTGGGCTGGATCGTCAACCTCGTCGTGGTCGAAGCCGTCATCAGGCGGCGTACTCCCGTACCCGAAGCTCGCCTGGACCATGTGGCACGGTGAGGTCCACCCCGACCTGGAATACACCGCCGTCTCGATAAGTTGCGTCACATATCGTCTGTCCTACAGATTATTTGTGACACAGAGAGGTCCCGGCGATGACGGACTACGGCCACGAGCCGGCCTTCGGCGCGTTCCTCACCCCGCAGAACCACGACCCGCAGGGGCCGGTCCGGCTGGCGCGGATCTCCGAGGCCGCCGGGCTGGATCTCGTGACGTTCCAGGACCACCCGTACCAGCCGGGGTTCCTGGACACCTGGACGTTGCTGTCCTGGGTGGCCGCGCGGACCGAGCGGATCACGGTCTCGGGCAACGTGCTCAACCTGCCGCTGCGGCCGCCGGCGGTGCTGGCCCGCGCCGCGGCGTCGCTCGACCTGCTCTCCGGCGGCCGGTTCGCACTCGGCATCGGCGCGGGCGGCTTCTGGGACGCGATCGAGTCGATGGGCGGCACCCGCCTGACACCCGCCGAGTCCGTGACCGCGCTGGAGGAGGGCATCGAGATCATCCGCGGCATCTGGGACGTGCGCGAGCGCCGCATCCTGCGCGTCGACGGCGAACACCACCGCGTCGCGGGGGCCAAGCGCGGCCCGGCGCCCGCACACGACATCCCGATCTGGGTCGGCGCCTACAAGCCGCGGATGCTGCGCCTGGTCGCGCGGAAGGCCGACGGATGGCTGCCCTCGCTCGCCTACCTCAAGGACGGCGACCTGCGGCGCGGCAACGAGATCATCGACGAGGCCGCCGAAGAGGCCGGGCGCGACCCGGCGCGGGTGCGCCGCCTGCTGAACATCGGCGGCGAGGTCACCGAGACCCGGCAGGGCTTCCTGCGGGGGCCGGTCGAGCAGTGGGTGGAGGAGCTGACCGCTCTGGCGCTGGAGGACGGCATCGGCACGTTCGTCCTCGGCTCCGACGACCCTCGGCTCATCCAGGTCTACGGCCAGGAGATCGCCCCCGCCGTACGGGACGGGGTGGCGCGCGAGCGAGCCGCCACCGGCACGGTCCCCGCGGCCGCCCGCCGCGGAGCCGCCGCGATCGCGCTGCGCCGCGACGGGATCGACTACGACAAGGTCCCGTCGAGCCTCGCGGCCGACGCCGTGGAGCCCGGCGACCGCGCCTACGAGTCGGTGCGGCACAACTACCTGCGCGCGGGGTCACCCGGCCTGGTGCTGCGTCCCCGGACGGCCGGCCAGATCGTCGAGGGGCTCGCGTACGCCAGGTCCCAGGACGTGCCGCTCGGCGTACGCTCCGGCGGGCACGGGATCAGCGGCCGTTCCACGAACGACGGCGGCATCGTCCTCGACCTCGGCGCGCTCGACACCGTCGAGGTCGTCGACCCGGCCACGCGCCGGGTGCGGCTGGGCGCGGGCGCCACCTGGGGCGAGGTGGCCGAGGCTCTGGTGCCGCACAGATGGGCGATCAGCTCGGGCGACTTCGGCGGCGTCGGCGTGGGCGGCCTCGCCACCACGGGTGGCATCGGCCTGCTCGGGCGCCGCTTCGGCCTGACCATCGACCACGTCGTCGCCGCGGAGGTCGTGACCGCCGACGGGCGGGTGCTGCACGCCTCGCGGGAGGAGAACCCCGACCTGTTCTGGGGCCTGCGCGGCGCCGGGGGCAACCTCGGCGTGGTCACCTGGGTCGAGATCGAGGCGATGGAGCTCGGCGACGTCGTCTTCTCCCAGATGACCCTGGACGCCCGCGACACGGTGGGGCTCCTCGAACGCTGGGGCGCGGCGATGGAGAAGGCGCCACGTGAGCTGACGAGCTTCCTCGTCCTCTCACCGGCGCGCCGCGGCCAGGACGCCGTCGCCCAGCTCATGACCGTCTACGCCGGCGCGGACACCACGGCCGCGGTGAGCGAACTCGAGCGGCTCGCCGAGGCCGGCCCGCTGCTGGGGCACCAGGGGTACCTGCTGCCCTACTCCGGGGTGGTTCAGCCGACCGAGAGGCACCACACGGGCGGTGGAGACCCCGCCGTACGCTCCGGCCTGGTCACCCACCTCGACGGTGGCGTGAGCCGCGCCTTCGAGCGGATCGCGAGCTCCCGGTCGTCCTACTTCATGCAGATACGCGCCACCGGTGGGGCCGCGCACGACCTGGCCCCCGACGCGACCGCATACCCGCACCGGCACCAGAACTTCCTGCTCACCGCCATGGGCGCCGCGCAGCCGGCCCTTGACGCGGCGTGGGACGCCGAGGTCGCGCCGTACACCGACGGCCTCTACCTGTCCTTCGACACCGACACCCGGCCCGAACGGCTGCTCGACGCGTTCGGCGAGGCCGGCCTCGCCCGGCTGCGGCAGGTCAAACGCGCCTACGACCCGGACAACGTGTTCCGCGCGAACTTCCCCGTCGAACCGGCGGATGACGTCAGATGAGGGCCATGGCCTTCTCGGCCAGGCCGGCCGGGGCGGTCTTCGGGCTGCCCGCGTCGAACGGGGGCCGCGGGTCGTACTCGATGGCGAGCTGCACGGACTGCGCCGTCTCCTCGTCGCGCATCGCGGCCAGCAGGGTGAGGGCCATGTCGATGCCCGACGAGACGCCGGCCGCCGTCACGATCTTCCCGTCGGTCACCACGCGCTCGCCGACCGGCTCGGCGCCGAACCCGGCGAGCTGGTCGAGCCACCCCCAGTGGGAGGTGGCCTTCCGGCCCGTCAGCAGTCCGGCCGCGCCCAGCAGGAACGAGCCGCTGCACACCGAGGTGGTCCACCGCGTCCGCTCGTGCGCCCGCGCGATCCAGCCCAGCAGCGCGGAGTCGGACAGCGCCTCGATCGTCCCGGGTCCTCCCGGCACGACGATCACGTCCGGCGCGGGCAGGTCGGCGTACGACGCGGTGGCCGCGAGGCTCAGGCTCCCCCGGTCGTCGAGCACCGGCCCCGGCGCGGCCGCGACGAACGTGACCGTGCAGCCGGGCGCGAAGGCCAGCACCGTGTACGGCCCGACGGCGTCGAGCGCGGTGAACCTCGGATAGAGGGGGATCGCGATGTTCATGATCTGCTGGTCTCCTTCGATCGGAACCGGCGGCGGTAGTCGCCGGGTGAGACGCGCCAGTGGCGGCGGAAGACGCGGTAGAGGGTCTCGGGAGCGCCGAGTCCCGTCTCCCTGGCGACCCTGTCCAGGGGGTGGGCGGTCGTCTCCAGCAGCCGCCGGGCCGCGTCGGCCCTGCTGCGTTCGACGTACCTGCCGGGTGAGACCCCGGTCTGCTCGGTGAAGACGCGGGAGAAGTGACGTTCGCTCATCCCCGCCCGCCGGGCGAGCGCGGGCACACTGAGGTCCTCGGCGGGGTGGGCGTCGATGAACGCCTGGATCTCGCGCAGCGGCTCGGCTCTTGGGACGGCGGCCCGCATGGGGGCGCTGAACTGGCTCTGCCCGCCCGGCCGGTGCAGTTAGACGACGAGCCCCCGGGCCACGTTCCGGGCGAGCCTGTGGCCGTGGTCGTCGGCGACGAGCGCGAGGGCGAGGTCGACTCCCGAGCTGACCCCGGCCGAGGTCCACACGTGCCCGTCGCGGATGTAGATCGGGTCGGCGTCCACCTCGACGTCCGGATAGCGGTCGGCCAGCTCGCCGGCCACCAGCCAGTGGGTGGTCGCGCGCCTGCCGCCCAGCAGCCCGGCCTCCGCGAGGAGGAAGCTCCCGTTGCAGACGGAGGCGACCCGGCGCGCCCCGGCGGCCAGCCGGGCGACGCCGCCGATCAGCTCCCGGTCGTCCAGATGCTCCGGCACCGACAGCCCGCCGACGACGAGCAGCGTGTCGATCGGGCCCGCGACCTCGCCGATCGCGGTCTCCGCGAGCGTCACGATCCCGTTCTGGGCCGGTACGGCCCCGGCGCGCACGGCCGTCACCTCGACGCGGTAACCCCCCTCGCGGGCGAGCAGGTTCGCGGTCGCGAAGACGTCCGCCGGCCCGGCCAGATCGAACATCTGGAAGCCGTCGAAGACCACTGTGACCACACGTCGGACCACACGCCGGACCGCTTGTCGCTGCATGCCTTCGATGCTTCCGGGCAGCGCGTCATGGCGTCAACGACACGGATGTTGCACATTACGCCATCGGGCCGGCCCGCTCCCGGCACCGGGCGCAAGCCGGTAGGTCTCAGTGATTGTCGAGGTGAGCGTCCAGGTGGGCGTCGGGGCGCAGCGCCCGGGCGCACAGGGTCAGGCCCTCCCTGAGGGTGCCGCGCATCGTGCTGTCGACCTTGGCGAGCATGACCGTCTCGATCTCGTCGAGCGATCCGTCGCACCGCTGCAGCACCGACACGCCCTCGGAGGTGAGGCGGGCGCACAGCACCCGTCCGCCGGCCGGGTGCGGGTCGCGGCGGATCAGCCCCCGCCGTTCGAGGTCGCGGATGACCAGGTTCATCGCCTGCGGTGTGACGAAGGCGATGCGGGCCAGCTCCGCCGACGACAGTCCGTCACGCGTACGAAGCTCGCTGAGCGCCATGTACTCCGTCGTGGTGACGCCGTGCCGGGCGAGCGAGTCGTCCAGGTGGGCCCGGATGCGACGCTCCAGTCGGAACACCAGGTAGCTCAGACGGGGCGCCGGAGCGCTCTGCGGGGCGGCCGGAGGGATGCGGGAGGCGATCACCGGACGACGATACCTCGCGGCCTTCCGGATGTAAGTTTCGCATCCCCATATCAAGTGACTTGATAGCAAAGTGCTTGATATGCAGCGCAAACCGGCTTTCCCCGGGAAACGGCGATCATGGCCGTTCCGGCCACGTCTTGACCATCGGCCGGACCTCCTCATATACCGGCTGACGTCATGTTCTTGCCGACGCACGGCGCTTCCGGAAAAGGCGCGCCGGAAAGCGGGACCTCCGCACGTCCAGCAGAGGAGGAGCGAATGAAGCGATTACTCGCGGTACTCGCCGGTGTCTGTGCCGCGGTGCTGTACGCCGCCGTGACCCTGGTGTCCGCGCAGTCGGCCGCCGCGGCCACGCTGACCGAGGTGACCAACTTCGGCGCCAACCCCGGCAACCTGCGGATGCACGTGTACGTGCCGAACACGGTGCAGTCGAACCCGGCGATCGTGCTGGCCATGCATCCGTGCGGCGGCTCCGGGCCGGGCTTCTACTCGTCGAGCGAGTTCGCGTCGCTGGCCGACCGGTACGGCTACATCGTCATCTACCCGTCGGCCTCGAAGAAGAGCAACTGCTTCGACAACTGGTCCGACGCGTCGAAGGTGCGCGGCGGCCAGACCGACCCGGTGTCGCTCATGTCGATGATCACCTACGTCGAGCAGCAGTACCACGGCGACCCGAACCGGGTGTTCGCGACCGGCAGCTCCTCGGGCGCCATGATGACCAACGCCATGCTCGGCCTCTACCCGGAGGTCTTCAAGGCGGGCGCGGCCTTCATGGGCGTGCCGTTCACCTGCTTCCCGAACGAGGCGGCGTACAGCCCGGGCGGCAACTCCGCGCCGTGCGTCGGCAAGACCGCGCAGCAGTGGGGCGACGCCGTGCGCAACGCGAACCCGAGCTACCGGGGGCCGTGGCCGCGGATGCAGCTCTGGCACGGCACCAACGACAACGTCGTCGCCTACTCGGAGCTGGAGGAGGAGATCAAGCAGTGGACCAACGTCAACGGCCTTAGCCAGACGCCGACCAGCACGGACACCCCGCAGTCGGGCTGGAGCCGCCGCCGCTACGCCGACTCCTCCGGCACGGTGCGGGTCGAGGCCTACACCATCCAGGGCGCGGGTCACAGCCTCCCGGCGGGCGGGATGGCCGCCGTCGCCATCCAGTTCTTCGGCCTCACGGGCACCAGCCAGAGCCCGAGCCAGAGCCCCAGTCAGAGCCCGAGCCAGAGCCCCAGCAGGACGCCCAGCTCGACCCCGAGCTCGACCCCGAGCTCGACCCCGTCCGTAACGCCGTCTGTCACCCCCTCCGTGACGCCGTCGGACCCGCAGACCGGCGCGTGCCGGGTCAGCTACCGGCCCAACACCTGGAACAACGGGTTCACGGCGGACGTCACGGTCACCAACACGGGCGCCGCGATCAACGGCTGGACGGTCACCTGGAGCTGGCCGGGCAACCAGCAGGTCACCAACGCCTGGAACGCCACGGTGACCCAGTCCGGCACGCAGGTGACCGCGCGCAACGTCTCCTACAACGCCGCGATCCCCGCCGGAGGCAGCACCAGCTTCGGCTTCCAGGGCACCTACAGCGGGACCAACACCGCGCCGGCCCGCTTCACGCTCAACGGCACGGCCTGCGCCAACGGATGACGATCGGACCCCAGGTGCGTGCCCGTCCCGGGCACGCACCACCCGTCACGTCTCTCGTACGTCAGCTCTGACGTCAGCTCGTACGTCAGAGGGCGAGGGTGTCCAGCACGGCGGCGGCCGTCTCGGCGGCCCGCTGCTGGTAGTCGCGGGCGAGCGTCTGGAAGACCTGCTCGGCCCGGATCGCGGGCCAGTCCCCCGGCAGGTGCTCGGCCGGCAGGTGCGGATCCTGCCGGACGAGCTGCAGCCAGTCGGTGTGCAGCAGCAACTGCCGGGCGAGGTCGTCCGGCTCCTCCGGCAGGGGCGGGGAGGCGTCCCACCGGGTGAGGAACGCCCGGTAGCGGGCGGCGATCTGCTCGATGTCGAAGGCCTTCCGGACCAGGTCGGCCGCCTCGGTCGGCTTGAAGGCCCGGGCGGTCAGCACGGTGACGTGGTCGGCCAAGTCGAGGGAGGCGTTGTCAGGGGAGGCGTGGTCCAGGGAGGCGAGGAGCTCGGTGACGTCCTTGGCGCCCGGCGCGATCCACAGCCCGCTCTGCAGCAGGCCGAACCCACCCCAGACGAGCCGGGACCGCAGGTCGTGCCGGGTGCTGCGCCGGCTGTCCGGCAGCGAGAACCCGACCACGGTCCAGGTGCCGTCCCAGTCGCGGTTCACCGCCCCGGTCTCCCACACCCGCCTGCGCCCGTCCTCCAGCACCTCCGCGGCGTGCGGGGTGAGCGCGAAGTACATCTTGCGTCCCCGCCGGTGCCGTTCCAGCAGGTTCCGCTTCACCATGCGCGCGAGTGTCGACCGTACGGCTTCCTCGGAGACCCCGAGACGGGCGAACACGTCGATGACGCTGCCCGAGTAGATGGCGGTGCGGCGGTCGAGCGCGTAGATCCCGAGAAAGCTGAACATCAACGACTGGGGGCGCATGGAACCCGCCGTCTGGTCGTGGTCGCCGGTGCTCACAGCAGAAAGCGTAGACGGTTCCCCATAGAAGGCAAATCTTTGACGATGGTCACATAACTGCCATAGATTCGAGACGGCGTCACGCTGCCCCCAATCGAGAGGTGGAGCACATGGATCTGTCGGGCAAGGTGGCCGTCGTCACCGGCGCGGGCCGGGGCCTCGGGCGCGCGTACGCCGAGGCGCTGGCGGCGGCCGGCGCGGCGGTCGTCGTGAACGACGTGGACGGCGACTCCGCGGCACGCGTCGTGGACGAGATCACCGCGAAGGGAGGCAGGGCGGCCCTGGTCGCCGCCCCGGTCGGCTCCGCGGAGGTCGCCGACCGGCTGGTCGACACGGCCGTCAAGGAGTTCGGCCGGCTCGACGTGATGGTCACCAACGCCGGCATCCTGCGCGACCGGGTGCTGTGGAAGATGTCGGACGACGACTTCGACGCGGTGATCGGCGTACACCTGCGCGGCACGTTCACCTGCGCCCGCGCGGCGGCGGTCCGGATGCGGGAGCAGGGGACCGGCGGCCGCCTCATCCTCGTCTCCTCCCCGGCGGGCCAGCGGGGCAACTTCGGCCAGACGAACTACGCCGCGGCCAAGGCCGGCGTCGTCGCGATGGCCCGCACCTGGGCGTTGGAGCTGGCCAGGGCGAACATCACCGTCAACGCGATCGTGCCGGTCGCGGCCACCGAGATGACCCGGACGATCCCGGCGTTCGCCCCGATCATCGAGGAGGCGGAGCGGACCGGCCGGCCGTTCCCCGCATGGCTGCGCCAGGGCGAGGGCATGGGCACGGTCGAGGACGTCGCCCCGCTGGTCGTCTTCCTCGCCTCGGACGCCTCCGCGGACGTGACGGGCCAGGCCATCGGCATCGGCGGCGACCGGCTCGCGCTCTGGTCCCACCCGGGCGAGAAGTCCGTGGCGTACACCTACGGCGGCTGGTCGGCCGACGCCATCGCCGCCGCGTGGCCGGAGGGCGTCGGCGCCGAACCCGAGACGTACGGCATTCCCGCGCCGAACGTGCCGGACGCGCCGCCCGCGCCGAAGGGAGGCTCGTGAACGTCGAGGAGCTGGTCGCGATCGACGTGCACACGCACGCCGAGGTGTCGGCCGGCGGGCACGCCTCGCTGAGCGCGGAGCTGTTCGGCGCGTCCGAGAAATACTTCAAGGAACATCCGCGGCCGACGATCCCGGAGATGGCCGCCTACTACCGCGAGCGGAAGATGGCGGCGGTGGTGTTCACCGTCGACGCCGAGCACGCGACCGGGCACCCCCGCATCTCCAACGAGGAGGTCGCCGAGAGCTGCGCCGCGCACCCCGACGTGCTGATCCCCTTCGCCAGTGTGGATCCGTGGAAGGGCCGGGCCGGTGTCCGCGAGGCGCGCCGCCTCGTGGAGGAGTACGGCGTGCGCGGGTTCAAGTTCCATCCGAGCATCCAGGGCTTCTCCCCCGACGACCGCATGGCCTATCCCCTCTACGAGGTGATCGAGGAGCTCGGCGCGATCGCGCTGTTCCACACCGGGCAGACCGGCATCGGCGCGGGCGTCCCGGGCGGGGGCGGCATCCGGCTGAAGCACTCCAACCCCATGCTGGTGGACGACGTCGCCGTGGACTTCCCCGAGCTGCGGATCATCCTCGCCCACCCGTCCTTCCCCTGGCAGGACGAGGCGCTCGCGGTCGCCACGCACAAGCCGTACGTCCACATCGACCTGTCCGGATGGTCGCCCAAGTACTTCCCGCCGCAGCTCGTGCGGTACGCGAACACGCTGCTCAAGGACAAGGTGCTGTTCGGGTCCGACTACCCGGTGATCACCCCGGACCGCTGGCTCGCCGACTTCGACAAGCTGGAGATCAAGCCGGAGGTCCGCCCGAAGATCCTCAAGGACAACGCCGCACGCCTGCTCGGGCTCGGCGGGCAGAAAGGGACGCGACAGCCATGACGACAACGGCCCACGGGCTCGACGAGATCACCGCGCTCGCCGGCAAGGACCTCGGCCACAGCGGGTGGATGGAGATCACCCAGGACCGGGTGAACACCTTCGCCGACGCCACCGGCGACCACCAGTGGATCCACGTCGATCCCGAGCGGGCCGCCAAGGGCCCGTTCGGCGCCCCGATCGCGCACGGGTATCTGACCCTGTCGCTGGTCATCCCGCTGTTCAACGAACTGCTCGACATCCGTGGCGTGACGATGAGCGTCAACTACGGCCTGGAGAAGGTCCGATTCCCCAGTCCGGTCAGGGTGGGCGCCAGGATCCGCCTCGCCGCCACCGTGGTGTCGGTGGAGGAGGTCCCCGGCAACGGCGTCCAGATGCTGCTCGACTTCACCGTGGAGGTGGAGGGATCGGCCAAGCCCGCCTGCGTCGCCCGCGCCGTCTACCGGCACTACGCCTGATCTCCCTGCCTGATCCCGCGTGCCGTACGGCGCGTTTCGGCGTGCCGAAAGACGGGCGCGGGAGGGCGCCGCGAGCGTTCCGGCAGGCCGGAGAGACACCCCTCCCCGGCCCCCTGGCCAATATTTGGCAAAGTATTGACCTCCGTTATCGATCTGCCTAACCTCCGGACAAGAAAGCGACACAGCTCGCTCCCCGGACGAGGAGCTCGGTCATGCCAGAGACACCCCCCAGCCAGACCCAGCCCAGCCAGACCCAACTCCGACGCGCGGTGAGCTCCAGCTTCATCGGGAGCGTCATCGAGTACTACGACTTCCTGCTGTACGCCACGGCCTCGGCCGTGATCTTCAACAAGGTCTTCTTCTCCTCCCTCGACCCGCTCGCCGCGACGGTCGCCAGCTTCGGCACGTTCGCCACCGGCTACCTCGCCAGGCCGCTCGGCGGCGTGCTCTTCGGCCACTTCGGCGACCGCCTCGGCCGCAAGCGCATGCTGGTGCTGACCATGACGCTCATGGGCGTCGCCAGCTTCCTGATCGGCCTGCTGCCGACCTACGACCAGATCGGCTCCCTCGCGCCCATCACGCTCGTCCTGCTGCGGATCCTGCAGGGCATCGCCGTCGGCGGCGAATGGGGTGGCGCGGTGCTCATGTCCGCCGAGCACGCGACCAGCCGCCGCGGCCTGTGGGCGAGTTTCACCAACGCCGGCGCCCCGTCCGGCATGGTGCTGTCCACCGCCGTGCTCACCGGCACCGGCGCGGTCATGAGCGAGCAGGCGTTCCTGAGCTGGGGCTGGCGGGTGCCGTTCCTGCTCAGCATCGTCCTGCTGGCGGTCGGCCTGTTCGTCCGGCTGCGGGTCACCGAGACCCCGGTCTTCGAGGCCGCAAGAGACGCGGCCGCCAGGAACGAGGCCGCCTGGACCCCGGCCGCGCGGCGCCGGAAGGCACCACTGTTCGACGTGCTCCGCAACCACCCGAAGACGCTGCTGCTCGCGGTGGGCGTCGGGCTGTCCGCCTTCGTGGCCCAGGGCACGCTCACCACCTATCTCATCGCGTACGGCGTGCGGGCCGGCTTCCCCCGGCAGGCCGTGCTCAACGGCCTCACGCTCTCGTCCGCGCTGGCCGTCGTGGGTATCGTGGGATGCGCGGCGCTGTCGGACCGCGTCGGGCGCCGTCCCGTCGTGCTGACTGGAGCGCTGCTGATGGCGGTGTTCGGATTCGTCCTCTTCCCGATGGTGAACAGCGGCAGCACGGCCGTGCTCACCCTCGCGCTCGTGCTGGGCCAGTCGATCCTGCACCCGCTGATGTTCGGCCCGCTCGCGGCCCTGTACACGGAACTGTTCGCCACCAGGAGCCGCTACACCGGAGCCTCCCTCGGCTACCAGATCGCCGGGCTCGGCGCCGGGCTGGCTCCGTTGCTGTTCGCCCAGCTCGACGCGTCGTCCGGCGGCGGCGGGACCACGACGACCTCCATGATCATCGCCGCGTCCTGCCTGCTGACCGTGCTCTGCGTACTGGCCCTGCGCGAGACCAGGGGTCAGGACCTGACCTCGGTCGCGGTGGTCGCGCCCGCCTCCGGCGACATGCCCGGCGCGGCCAAGCCGTCCTCGGCCTGACGCCGTCCCTGACACTCTGCTCCTCCGACAAAGGGGTTGCCACCGATGCGGAACGCCGGACTGGGAGGCTGGCCCGCCCGCCGGGCCCAGATGAGCCCGAACCGCACCGCGTTCGTCTTCGCGGACCGGTCGGTCAGCTACTCGGAGGTGCACGAACGGACGACGCGGCTCGCGTCCCGGCTGCGCGACGCCGGGGTGCGGGCCGGTGACCGGGTCGCCTACCTCGGCCACAACCACGTCGCCTTCGCCGAGATCCTGTTCGCGACGCACCTGCTCGGCGGGATCTTCGTCCCGCTGAACTTCCGCCTGACGGCGCCCGAGATCGCCTACATGCTGACCGACTCGGGCGCCTCCCTCCTCGTCTACGCCCCGGAGTGCTCGGCGGTCGTCCGCGCTCTGCCCGCCCTGCCGGGCCTCCGTACGGTCGTGGCGCTGGGGTCGCCCGCGCCCGGCGAGACGGAGTTCGAAAGCTGGCTGTCGCAGGGCGACCCCACCCCGATCGACATCCCGGTGGCGCTCGACGACGTGGCCCTGATCCTCTACACCTCCGGCACCACGGGACGGCCCAAGGGCGCCATGCTCAGCCACGCCAACCTCGTGTGGAACTGCTTCCACATGATGATCGGCGTCGACGTGGCGAGCACCGAGGTGACCCTGGTCAGCGCGCCGCTCTTCCACGTGGCGGCGCTGAACCAGACGCTGCTGCCGACCTTCCTCAAGGGCGGCACCTCCGTGATCATGCCGTCGTGGGACGTCGACCAGTGCTACGACCTGATCGAGAAGCACCGCGTCACCTGGATGTTCGGCGTCACCGCGATGTTCGCCGCGTTCGCCAGGTCGCCACGGTGGGCCCAGGCCGACCTGTCCTCGCTGCGTACGCTGATGTCCGGCGGAGCGGCGATCCCGGTCGCGTTGATCCGCGCCTACCAGGAGCGGGGCCTGACCTTCTGCCAGGGCTACGGGCTGACCGAGACCTCACCGGGCGCGACCTTCCTGGAGGCGGGCGAGAGCGAGCGCAAGGTCGGCTCCGCCGGGGTGCCGGTGTTCTTCGCCAACGTGCGGGTGGTGCGGCCCGACCTGACGCCCGCGGCGGTGGGCGAGCCGGGCGAGGTGCTCGTCCAGGGGCCGAACGTCACCCCGGGCTACTGGCGGAACCCGGAGGCGACCGCCGCCGCGCTCACCGAGGGCGGCTGGTTCCACTCGGGCGACATCGGCGTCCTGGACGACGAGGGCCACCTCCACATCGTCGACCGCGTGAAGGACATGTACATCTCCGGCGGGGAGAACGTCTACCCGGCCGAGGTCGAGAACGTGCTGTTCGAGCATGCCGCCGTGGCGGAGGCCGCCGTGGTCGGCGTGCCCGACCAGCGGTGGGGGGAGGTCGGCCGGGCCTTCGTCGTCCTCCGCGCCGGGGCCGCCGTCACCCCCGGCGACCTGCGGGAGTTCCTCCTCTCCCGGCTCGCCAAGTACAAGATCCCCGTCTACTTCGACATCGTCGGCGCCCTGCCGAAGACCGGCTCCGGAAAGATCCGCAAACCCGACCTGCGCGGGCGGCCCCTCGCCGCCGGCACCGAGGCAGGCACAGAGGAGTGACCAGTGATCGTCACGGAATTCGCGCGCGACCAGTGGTACGTCGCCGCCTACGGCCACGAGGTGGGCAGGCGGCAGCTCGGCCGTACCATCCTGAACGAGCCGATCCTGCTCTGGCGCACCGAGGACGGGCGGGCGGTGGCGATGGCCGACCGCTGCGTGCACCGCAGGTTCCCGCTGTCCGAGGCGCCCAGTCACCTCGACGGCGACCGGGTGGTCTGCGGCTACCACGGCTTCACCTACGGCCCTGACGGCGTCTGCGTCGCCGTGCCCGCGCAGCAGCGCATCCCGCGTACGGCACGGCTTCGCACCTACCCCGTGGTGGAGCAGGACTCGTTCGTCTGGGTGTGGATCGGCGACCGCGAGCCGGGCGACACCCTGCCGCCGCGGGCGCCCTGGCTGGTCTCGCCCGAGTACGCCACGGTGTGCGGCATGGAGCCGCTGAACGCGCGGTACGGCCTGCTCGTGGACAACCTCCTGGACCTGTCCCACGAGACCTACCTGCACGGCGGGTACATCGGCACGCCCGAGGTGGCCGAGACCCCGATCACGACCGAGGTCGACGAGGACGAGGGCGTCGTCTACGTCAGCCGGCACATGGACGACGCGGCCTGCCCGCCGTTCTACGCCGAGTCGACCGGCATCAAGGGCCGGATCACCCGGTGGCAGGACATCGAGTATCACCCGCCGTGCCTCTACCTTCTGCACAGCCGGGTCGCCCCCGTCGGGTCGCCGCCGCCCGCCGCCGACGGCACGGACCCGCACGCCTTCCACGTCGAGGTCGTCTACGCGATCACCCCGTCGACGGACGGCAGCACCTACGACTTCTGGGCCGTCGCGCGGGACTTCGCCCTCGACGACGAGAAGGTCTCGGACTTCCTCCGGGAGAGCAACCGTACGGTGGTCCTGCAGGACGTGACCGCGCTGAACACCCTGGAACAGGTGATCGCCGCCGAGCCGGACCGCTACCAGGAGCTGTCGGTGAACATCGACACCGGCGGCCTGGCCGCCCGGCGCCTGCTCGCCCGGATGGCCGGCTCCGCCTCCTCGCGGGCCGCCGCCCGATGAGCCCGGGCGAACCCGGCGCGCGGACGGGCCGCACCGGCAGTGCCGGCCGCACCGTCCACCGCATCCGCTGGGTGCCGGGGACCGACCGGCTGCAGGCCACCTGCTTCTGCGGCGCGGAACGGGAGTTCGACGATCCCGTGGTCCTGTGGGACTGGCTGCTCGGCCATCCGGAAGGACACCGGGCCCGGCCGGTGGGAGCGGAGAACTCCCCCGCCCCGGCCGCCGCGCTCGTCTGAGCGTGTGCCCGGGCTCACGGCGGAGGGCGCCTTCGGGGGCCGCCCTCCGCGTGCGTCCACCACACGCGCACTCATCCACGGCGTTCATTCACACACCGCGTTCATTCACACACCGCGTACATTCACACACCGCGTACATTCACACATCGCGTTCACCCACAGGAGGACCCGCGCGCCATGCCCCTGACGGAACCGGAGCTCGACCTGAAGGTGACGGGCAAGACGCCCGTCGCCAAGGGGGTCGTCCTCCTGCGCCTCGCCCGGCCCGACGGCGGCCCGCTGCCCTCCTGGACGCCGGGCGCGCACGTCGACCTGCTGCTCGCTCCGGGCCTGGTCAGGCAGTACTCGCTGTGCGGCGACCCCGGCGACGACCGCGCCTTCGAGGTGGCGGTGCTGCGGGAGCCGGTCGGGCGCGGCGGCTCCGCCCATGTGCACGACCTGCTCGCCGAGGGCGACACGGTCCGGGTGCGCGGCCCGCGCAACCACTTCGGCCTCGCCGAGTCACCCCGCTACCTGTTCGTGGCCGGCGGGATCGGCATCACCCCGCTCCTCCCGATGATCGCCGAGGCCACGCGTCGCCGTACGGACTGGCGGCTGGTGTACGGCGGGCGCACCCGGGCCTCGATGGCCTTCGCCGACCGGCTCGTACGGGACCATCCGGACCGGGTCGAACTGTGTCCGCAGGACGAGACGGGCCTGCTCGACCTGGACGGGCTGCTCGGCGTCCCCCTTCCCGGCGCCCTGGTCTACTGCTGTGGACCGGAACCACTGCTGAGGGCGGCGGAGGAGCGCTGCGCGTCCTGGCCGAAGGGCGCGTTGCGCGTCGAGCGGTTCACCCCCGCGACCACGGACGGCGGCGAAGCCACGGCGTTCGAGGTCGAACTGGCCCTGTCCGGCACGACGCTGACCGTGCCGGAGGACCGCTCGATCCTGGAGGTGGTCGAGGAGGCGGGCGTCGCCGTGCTGTCCTCCTGCCGCGAGGGGACCTGCGGCACCTGCGAGACGGTGGTGCTGGACGGCGTGCCGGACCATCGCGACAGCCTCCTCACCGAGGAGGAGCGCGCGGCCGGCGACGTCATGTTCATCTGCGTGTCGCGGGCCCGCTCACCCCGCCTCGTCCTCGAACTGTGAGGCTGCTCGGCAGACGTCGCGGTAGGGCACGTCGGGAAGATACGTCCGCCAGTCCCGCTCCGGGAGGGTGTGCCCCACCCGGGCGCACACCCGTGCAGCGATCCGCTCCGGGGCCACCGGATAGTCGTGCACGCCCCCGGATCGGTCGGCGGCGTACAGGGTGGTGCCGTCGGGGCTGAACGCGAGGCTCAGAATCTCGCTCCCGTACAGATCGACCGCGGGGCCGAGACGGCGCCCGGCGACGACATCCCAGAGCTGCACGGTGCCCTCCTCGCCGCCGGTGGCGAGGACCCGCCCGTCCGGCGCGAAGGCCATCGCGCCGACCGGCTCCAGGACGCCGTGCAGCACCGGCGGCCGCGGCGCCGGGCCCCGGGTGCTCCACAGCGCGATCCTGCCCATACCGTCGCCCAGCGCCATCAGTCGCCCATCGGGCGCGAACGCGAGCTCGCCGAAGGTGGAGCCGCCCTGGGAGGACAGATCGTAGTTCCCGCCGAACGGCCTGGCCGAGGCGGCGTCGACGAACCGGCCGAGCCCCGGGTTCGTAGGCGCCATGTAGCGCCCGTCCGGGGAGAAGACGTACGGCCCGGCGGGCGCGGCGAGGCGCACGGTCGTGCGCACCGCGCCGGTGAGAACGTCCCACAACCGCATCCAGCGCTCGTCCTCCTGACTCGCCGACCGGATCACCCGGGGGGTCATCTCGGCCACGAGCGTGCGGCCGTCCGGGCTCAGCGCCGCCGACTCGAGTCGCAGGTCCTTCGTCGCCGTGATGGTGCGCAGCACCCTACGGGCGGCGACGCCCCACACCGTGTACCCCCGCGTGCCGTCGCCGGTGAGCAGGAGACGGGCGTCGCGGCTGAACCGCGGCGGATCGGAGCCGGCGGGCTCGAGGCCGGGCTCCGGCTCCCGGAGGGGTTCCCCGAGAAAACGCCGCCCGCGGACGTCCCACAGCCGCACCGGACCGGTCTCGCTCATCCGGACGGCCAGCAGGCGCCCGTCCGGGCTGAGCGTCGCGGCGTCCGGCTTCCCGGGAAGCCCGCCGCCCGCCAGGCGCTGCCCGAGGTCCACGGTGACGACCGACTGGTCGACCAGATACCTGAGCGAACGCCCGTCGGAGTCGAACCGGACGTCCGAGGCCGCTCCGTCGAGCCGGTAGTCCAGCAGCAGGTGGCGGTCGGCGACCCGCCACACCTGGATCCGGTTGTCGGCGAACGAGGCCAGCAACTGGCCGTCCGGGCCGTACCGCAGCACGGGCATGCTCACGAGGTCCAGGTTCACCGGTCCTGCCGCCGTCAGCTCCCCGGGCAGGCGCCGCGCCGTCGCCGTGTCGACGAGTGTGATCGACCTGCCGCTCTGGCAGGCCAGCGTGCGGCCGTCCGGGCTGAAGGCCAGGGAGACCGGGGCGCCGGGGCAGGCCGCGCGGAACCGGGCGTCCTCGGTCCCGGCGGGCAGCCGCCGGAGGTGGATGCCGGGCTCGCCCCCCTCCACGGCATACGCCGCGAGCCGTCCCGAGGACGCGACGGCCGCGTGGCCGAGTTCCCAGTGGGGAAGGACGCGGCCGGTGCCGATGTTCCAGAGGAACAGGCCCTGGCCCTCGTGCACGACGAGGGTCGCGTCGTCGTCGCCGAACTCCAGAAGGAAGTCCACGATCGACCGGCGGTCCTCAGGCTTGGCGGGGTCGCCGGCCTGCGGGTCGTACTCGCGTATCCGCTTTCCGGTGCGGGCGTCCCACACGACCACCTTCGCGCCGAGCGCCGCTGCGAGATAACGGCCGGTCGGGCTCAGCGCGACACTCTGCAGCAGCTCACCGGCGTCTATGTCGGTGTCAGCCAAGCCGCCGGTCCTCCGGCCGGTGCGTACGTCGTAGAGGCGCACGCCGTCGGCGCTGACGCTCGCCAGGACGCGGCCGTCGCCGCTGAGTGCGCGGAGCGTGGTGCCGGTCGCCTGAGGGTCCTGGAAGACGGCGGTCTCGAGCTGGTAGAGGGACGTCGTCAGGGCCGAGCGGGTGTCGGCGCCGGGGGCCAGGCGCCAGCCGGCGACCGTCAGCAGCATCGCGATGCCCGGATCGGTCGTGCGCAGCGTCCCCGCCAGGGAGGCGACCTGCCGACCGGTCGCCTGATCGCGCTGCCCGGCGATCCGGCGGCCCTGGTACACCGACAGCCCGCCGCCCGCGACCGACAGCACGAGCAGCACGGCCAGGACCAGCGTGAGCAGCCTGCGCTGGTTGGCACGCCTCCTGACCAGGGCCGACCCGGCGGCGAGATAGTCGCGCTCCAGAGCGTTCAGGACGAGGAGGCGGCGCCCGCCCGCCGCCCAGGCGAGGGCCGCGTCGAGCCGGGCGCCCTGGAGCAGGTCGGCGTCCTTCCGGCCGTCCCCGCGCCAGCGATGGGCCGCCGCGGCGAGTTCCACGTGGCCGCGCAGGCCGTCGCGTTCCTCGTCGACCCACGCGCGCAGGCGGGGCCAGGCCTTCGGCAGTGCCGGGCTGGCCAGCGTGACCAAGCCGCCCGCCCCGGCCAGCAGCCCGGCCTGGGCCAGGGCCGCGAGCACCTGTTCGACGGCGGCCCTCTCCTCCGCCGGACGGCCCTCCAGCAGTTCCGCACGGTTCACCCGGCGTGTGCTCTCGTCTCCATGCTCGTCCACGGCGATCATCCGCAGCAGCATGTCCGGGACGATGGCCTGTGCGGGCGGCCCAAGCCCGGCGTACACCTCCTCGGCGAGCACGCCCAGGCCGGGCTCGCGATCGCCGTCCCGGCCCAGCAGCCCCGCCTCGGCGCTGCCCAGGGCCAGCAGGTCACCCTGGAAGCCGCGGAACCCGCTGACCAGGGCGATCAGCAGGTCGCGGGCCGTCGGGCGCTCTGCCGGGTCCTTGCGCAGCGCGGCGGCCACCAGCGGGCGCAGCGGCTCGGGGAGCAGGGTCAGATCGGGGTCGACGGACAGGACGCGGTGCATGACACCGCCGAGGCTCTCCGCCTCGAACGGGTCGGCCCCGGTGGCGGCGAACACGACGACGCCGCCCCAGGCGAACACGTCGGCGGGAGTGCCGGCCCGCCGTCCCGTGAACACCTCCGGCGCCATGTAAGTAGGCGTTCCGGCCACCAAGCCGCTCGCCGTCAGCGACATCTCCAGCGTCCGGGCCACGCCGAAGTCGATCACTCGCGGCCCGTCCGGCCCGAGGAGCACGTTGTCGGGTTTCAGATCGCGGTGGATCACACCCGCGTCGTGGATCGCGGCCAGGGCGGTGGCCACTCCGGTGGCCAGCCGGTGCAGGTCGTCCCCGGCGAACCGGCGGCCCTCCTGACGCACGGCCCGGCGCAGGCTCGGCCCCTCCACGTACTCGCTCACGATGTACGGCTGACCGCCGTCCAGCTGTGCGTCGAGCACCCGGGCGGTGCAGAAGGACGCCACCCTCCGGGCCGCCGTCGCCTCCCGCCCGAACCGGCCGCGTAACTCCTGGTCGCGGGCAGCCTCACCGTGCAGCACCTTCACCGCGACGCGGCTTCCCCCGGAGTCGTACGCCTCGTACACCACCCCCTGGCCGCCCGCCCCGAGCCGGCCCGCCAGCCAGTATCCGCCCAGCCGCTCCGGATCCTCCGGCAGCAGCGGCGCCGCCAACGCCATACGCGCATCCCCCATCCCTCGGTCATTTGATGCCGCCGACGGTCTGGAGGTTCACGCACCCGGAACTGCGCGCGATCGCGGGCGCGGTCGGCGAGCGGCTCTCCCGTTGCCGCATGTCAGCGTTGATGAGGTCCGACGTCATAGGCGTCTCCGGGTGGTGCGGGGGTTGCGGTAGGTGAAGGCCCAGCGGTCGGCTCCGATCTTGCGGCGGGTGTAGCGGGCGGGATGGCGGTAGCGGTCGCGGTTGTGGAACTGGCACGCCGGCCCCAGCAGCTTGAGGTCGGTCGGCCCGCCGCTGCACCAGTCCTCGGCGTGGTCGATCTGGCACATCGTGGCGGGCAGCGGGCAGCCGTCCACCCAGCAGGTCGCATACCGGGCGAAGACCGCCCGCCGCTGAGCCGGGGTCGCCAGGCGCACCTTGCGGCCCATGTCCAGCACCTGCCCACCGGCGTCCATCACGATCCGCACCAGGGTGCTGGTGCGGGCCAGCCGGTGCACGCTGGAGACGGGCAGCAGGTGCCCGGTCGCCAGGATCAGCCCCGGCAACCCCCGCAACCACACCCCCGGCGGACTGTTGACCCTCGCTCCAGGCCAGGCGTCACCTCCCCACCGGGCGCTGTCTCCCGGGCCGTCCCACCCTGCCCGAGGCGGACCGTTGCGTCCTGCGCCCGGTGGGCCGTCGCGCTCTGCCGTGGGCGAGCCGTCGGCTTCCGCCTCCGGTCGGTCGTTGCAACCCGCCCTCGGCACCCCGTGCGGTGCCTCACTCGGCGTGGAGGCATGCCGGTAGTCTCCCTCCGGCCGCTCGCCGGCCGAGTGCTCTCCGTCGGGGCCCTCGGGGTCATCGACGTCGATCGCGTCGGCGCCGGTTGTGTCGGCGCATGCGGCATTGGCGTCGATGCCGAATTCGTCAGTGGCGCAGGCATCAGCCCAGGGACCAGTACCGTTGCTCGACCAGCCGGGATCGGGGCTGGGGTCGTCCTCAGGGCCGATGTCTGAGGGGCCAGTGCCGAACGAGCCGGGAGCAGGGCCGGGGCCGGTGGCTGAAGGGTTGCTGATGGGGTCGTCGGGGAGTGATTCGGCGGTGACCAGCACCAGAAGCTCAGTCGCGATCTTGTTCTCCAGGAACGCGATGAACGCATCCGCGTTCCGCACGCTCGGGGTGCGGTCGTCGCCCTCGGCCTTGGGCTTGGCGTAGACGTCGAGCATTTGCTGCAACCGCGCGGCGGCTTCGACCGGGAGGTAGAACTCTCCCTCCAGCCCGCCGTTCCTGCGCCGCCGCACCCGGAAGAACCGGCGGTCGAAATCGGCCTGCTCATCGCTTTCGTGGCCGTCGGGGTCCAGCACCGCCCGCAGATACCGCCCCGCCTTGGCCACCTCCGCCGCCCCCGCCGAACCCGCCAACTCCAGCAAAATCGCCTCAGCGGTGGTCGCCTGCTCGTCGGTCAACCCCGCGGTGGCCGTGCAGATCGCCTCCACGATCCCCTCCGCCAGGCTGCCCTCGGCGAACCGCTCACGCACCCGCGACAGACGACCCAACTCCATGCCCATCGTCACCAACCGGCCCGCACCCGGGATCGTCATCCCCCCAACAGAGCGCAGCCACAACCGGGTGGAGGCGTGCCCATGGTTCCTCGCCTCCCCGGACCGATGCACCCGCCCCACCCGGGCGGCCAACGCCGAGGTGATCCGATCGCGAGCCGCCAGCAACTCCTCAGCCTCGGCCAGACACACCTCCGCCGACTCAGGCACCGGCACCAACGCGACTGCCCGCGCCGCCTCACCAACCGCCGCCACCGCCACCCACGACGACGACCCACCGCCACAAGCACCACCAAAGACACCGCCGAAGGCATCGTCCGACGCACCACCAGGCGCACCGTCGGCATCCCGATCGCGGTCCGCATCACCCCGGCCAGCGCCAGAGGCACTGTCCGACGCACCACCCGGAGGAGCATCGTGCTTTCGCGCATCGGGATCGACAATCGGCACATATTCGCGGGCCAGTGAATCCTCGGTGGACCAGAGGGACGAGCCGGAAATGAGCCGCTCCCACCAGTCGCCATCGCCAGTATCGTTCGAACGAGGAAGGTGCGCAGGATCATCATCAAACAAGTCCATGACACCTCCCCCGCCGATTCGAAAGCCTGTATGAATTGTTTCACATCACTACACCGTGAGCACCTCCGCGCAGCGATTTGCTGGAGTCACAGGCACGCAGAAATACCGCGCCCCAAAGGGCGTGACCCGCATGCCTCTCGGCCGGGGAGCGGCGGCCCTGCCGTTCTGGCGGCGGCCCTGCGTTCTGGCGGGACCACCGCTGCGGTTTCCCCTGCCGCGCACCTACCGACTGTCATGGACCAACTTCGGCATGCCGGGCGTGCCCCCGAAATCCGGCGAATGCCTCGACTGCCGAGAACGCGATCAAACCAGGGCTCGACATGACGAAACGCGACGATTGCGAGTCGAGCCCCTTTACGAAGCAAAGCGCATTATTGAGCCATTTTCATCCTGATGGCGCTGGTCAGGAGGGGCGTGGAAGAGCGGGGTCGGGTGTGAGGTGAGGTTTCCGGCAAGACAGCAGTCGACCAAGATCCGATGCCCCAACCGGGAGCCTCGATGCTGTCTTACCCTGCCGCGATTCCTCCTGTCGAACCGCACCCTTGCCCGTCTGTCCGAACTCATCCGCGCCCACCGCACCGAACACCGCAGCCGGTGGCGGCGCCTGGACCCCGGGCAACAGGCCTTACTGGTGCTGGCCCACCTGCGCAACGGCGACACTTACACCCGCCCGCGCAGGTGGCACGGTCCGCACCCCGTTCAAGCGCCACTGGCACCGGCCGCGACTGTCACGCGGGCAGAAGGACGTCAACCGTGCCCACGCCCGCATCCGAGCCCTCGGCGAACGCGCCATCGCGACTCTGAAGACGTGGAAGGTCCTGGCCAAGCTCCGCTGCTGTCCTCGCCGGGCCACCGCGATCGTGCAGGCCATCCTCGTCCTGCACGCCGTCGAAGCCGACCCCTACTCAGGATTGAGAAGGGCTCAATGGACCAGCTGAGATTGCGATATCCGAGTTGACCTGCCAGTCGCCATCGAGCGCCTTAACGGGACTCCGCCCGGCCGACCCGCGTGCCGCCCATCATGGCGTCTGCTGGTCGCGGCGGGTCTGCTTCTTCTCGCGGATGACCGCGTGGGCGTCGGCGACGGGGCCTAGGTGAGCGAGCTTGTCGGGATTGACGATCGAGCGGATGGTCTGGATGCGTCCGTCCAGGATGTCGAGCGTCCAGACGTTGAAGATGTGGCCGTCTCGGTCGCGGATGATCGCACCCGGCTGGCCGTTCACCTCGTGCGCCTCCAGCACCGCGCCGATCTGGGCGAACGGCGGAATGGCGACGGACAGCACCCGGGCGACCTTCGCGACGCCGAAGAGGGGGATCGTACTCCCGATCTTGCCGGCGCCGTCGTTGACCAGCTGGACGTCGGCGGCCAGCAGTTCCTGCAGCCCTGCGACGTCCCCCTCCCTCATCGCATGGAAGAACCGCCCGGCGAGCTGCTCGCGGGCCCGGCGATCCGCCTCGAAGCGGGGCCGGCCCGCGTCCATGTGACGGCGTGCCTGCACCGCGAGCTGGCGGCAGGCCGCCTCCGACCGCTCCACCGCGGCGGCGATCTCCCGGTAGCTGAAGGCGAACACCTCGCGGAGCACGAAGACCGCACGCTCGAGCGGGCTGAGCCGCTCCAGCAGGATCAGCGCCGCCATCGACAACGAATCGGACAGCTCCGCCGACCGCTCCGGGTCCTGGTAGGGGTCGGTCAGCAGCGGTTCGGGGAACCATGGCCCGACGTAAGCCTCGCGCCGGACGCGGGCCGAGCGCAGCACGTCGATCGAGATCCGCGTCACCGTGGCCGACAGGAAGGCCTTGGGTGACTCGGGCTGGGCCGGGGAACCTTCGTAGCGCAGCCAGGCCTCCTGGACGGCGTCCTCGGCCTCGCTCACGCTGCCCAGGATGCGGTAGGCGATCGCGAAAAGCAGCGGCCTCAGTTCCTGGAAGTCCTCGACGCGAGTCACGCCGACCATTGATATCACCACTCAGGATAAAGGTGACATGGTGTCGCAGATCACACTCGGGCGATCTCACATCTCTGCCGGGCTATCTCGTCCAGGGGGTTGCAACGGCTGAAAGCGGCAACAAGGAGCACACCATGCAGAAGGTTTGGTTCGTCACCGGCTCGTCCCGCGGCCTGGGCCGCAACTTCGTGGAGGCCGCCCTGGCGCGCGGCGACAAGGTCGCTGCCACCGCCCGGAACACCGCGAGCCTGCGGGCGCTGGCCGACACCTATGGAGACGCGGTGCTTCCACTGGAAATGGACGTGACCGACAGGGCCACCGTCTTCGAGAGCGTGAAACGCGCCAAGGAGCACTTCGGCCGGCTCGACGTCATCGTGAACAACGCCGGCTACGCCCAGATCGGCGCGGTCGAAGAACTCACAGAACAGGAACTGCGCGACCAGCTCGAGACCAATCTGTTCGGCGCGGTGTGGGTGGTCCAGGCCGCGCTGCCGTACCTGCGCGAGCAGCGCTCGGGGCACATCATCCAGCTTTCCTCGGCCGCCGGGGTCATCGCGATGCCGCTCGGCGGCGCGTACCACGCCTCCAAGTGGGCCCTGGAGGGCCTGAACGAGGCGCTCGCCGGCGAGGTCGCCGAGTTCGGCGTCAAGGTGACCATCATCGAGCCCGGCGGCTTCGCCACCCGGGACGGCAACAACCCCGACCCGCTCGCCAACGGCCACATGGCCAAGCCCGACCCGGCCTACGACGGTCTCCGTCAGCACCTCGGGGCGATGACAGGGAAGATGCCCGCAGGCGACCCGGCCGCCGCGGCACAGGCACTGCTGAAGCTCGTGGACTCCGCCAACCCGCCGGTGCGGGTGCTGTTCGGCAAGGGCTTCCGCCCACTGATCGAGCGGGCCTACGCCGACCGGCTCAAGACCTGGGCCGACTGGCAGGACCTCTCAATCGAGGCACACGGCAACCTCGAAGCCCGCTGACTCAGGTGAGAGGCCGCGCAACCGGCGAGCGGCGCCCAGGTCGCTCAGGCCACCTGGGCGCCGCTCGGCCGGTGAGCCGGATCGTCCTGACGGAGTTGGGGCCTGCTCCCACGTGGGCGCATCCTTGTCCTGCAGCTCATCTAAGGCCGCTCCTCAGGATGAAAAGCGCTCATTTGGCGCGGTTCCTTGTGAAGACAACGGGCACGAGGGCGACAGTCGGCCCGGCGGTGGCGTGTCATTCCTCCCCGGAGAACCTCTCCCAGGCGGACTGGCGGGTCATGCCGAGGGCGGCGCCGATCCTGGCCCAGGTGACGCCCCGGTCGCGCAGTCGCTGAACCCAGACCCGCAGGTTGTCCTCCACCTGCGCGCCCACGGCCGCGATACGCGGGAGGAACTCCAGGATCTGCTCGTCGGTCATGCTCTCGGCGTACGGGATCTCCGGGGCCGCCTCGGCCGACTGAGCCGCCTCGGCCGACTGGGCCGACTTGGCGAACTCGGCCGCGATGATCTCGCCGCAGAGCCCCACGCACCCGTCGCAGATGTAGACGCCGGGACCGGCGACCATCTTGTTCACCTCGGTCTTCGACTTCGAGCAGAACGAGCAGCGAATGTCCTGTTCCGAAGGAGAAGGTGCCGGCACGTCGTCCTCCCAGCATTTGTTGTCAGGCAGTCCCTGACGAGTGATCGCGAGACTACGCCGTCAGGAGTCGCCTGACAAGGCCCTCCCGTACCAGCCGGTCGAAACGGTGGTCACGCCCGCTCGGGCTGGAGCGCCGCATCGTGCCCGACGTCCGCCCGAGGCCGCCGCAGGACGAGGAGCCCGACCGCGAAGGCGGCGATCAGCAGGCCGAAGGACACGGTGAAGGCCAGCCGGTAACCCCCGGTCAGCGCCACCGCCCCGCTCGCCCCGTCGGCGAGCAGGCCCTCCGTCCGCGACGCGGCCAGCGTGGAAAGCACCGCGACGCCGGTCGCCATCCCGATCTGCTGAGTCGTGTTGAACAGTCCCGAGACCAGACCCGCGTCGTCGGCGCGGGCCCCGGACATGCCGAGCGCGGTCAGCGCCGGGAGCACGAGGCCGCCGCCCATGATGAGCACCATCACCGGGAGCAGGTCGGTCACGTAGCGGGCGTCGAGGGGAACGCGGGCGAGCCAGCCCATCGCGCCGATCAGCAGCGCCAGACCCGCCAGCAGGACGGTACGCGCGCCGAAGCGCATGGTCAGCCGGGGGTAGACGAACAGGGACACCACCGCGATGGACACCGCCGCTGGAAGCATGGCCAGGCCCGTGCCGAGCGCGCCGTACCGCAGCACCTGCTGCATGAACAGCGCGACCACGACCTGGAAGGCGAACATGGCGCCCAGCGCCAGGACCTGCACCAGGTTCGCCCCGGCGACGGCACGAGAGCGGAGGACCCGCAGCGGCATGAGCGGAGTGCGGGCGGTCGCCTGACGGACGAGGAAGGCGGCCAGCGACACGAGGGACGCCACGCCGAACCACAGGACGCGCACGCCGTACCGCTCGATCTGGACCACGGCGTAGATGCCCAGCATGAGCCCGGCCGTGACCAGCAGGGCGCCGAGGGCGTCGGCTCCGCCCGACAGGCCGGGCCCCCGTTCCGCCGGCAGCGCCCGGACGGCCAGCACGACGGTGACCACACCGATCGGAATGTTGATCAGGAAGATGTAGTGCCAGCCGAGGGCGTCCGTGAGGACGCCGCCAAGCACCGCGCCCAGTGACGCTCCGACGGCGCCGGTGAAGCCGAACACCCCGAAGGCCTTGGCCCGCTCCCCCGGGTCCGTGAAGGTCGTCACCAGAATGCCCAGCACGACCGCGGTGGCCATGGCGCTGCCGACGCCCTGCAGGAACCGGGCGCCGATCAGCGTCGCCGGGTTTACCGCCACCCCGGCGAGCAGGGACGCGATGGTGAAGACCACGTTGCCGGCCAGGAACACCGCCCTGCGGCCGAGGAGGTCGCCCAGGCGTCCGGCCAGCAGGAGCAACCCGCCGTACGCGATGAGGTAGGCGTTGACCGTCCAGCTCAGCTCGGCGGGCGCGAAACCGAGATCGCGCTGGATCGCGGGCAGGGCCACGGTGACGATGCTGCCGTCGAGGATCGTCATCAGCATCGCGGTGGACAGCACACCGAGCGCCAGCCGACGGGAGGGGGATATGCGCGACATCGGTCGCCTCCTGTTCATGAGGGAACAGGAAGGACCGTAGCAGATAGTTTTGTTGCAGACTATCTACCGGAGACCGATCATCCTCGCTGGCGCGCCCGGCGCACGGCCTGGGGCGCCTCCGCCGGAGTGGCCAGGTGCCCCGTGGCCAGGTGGTTCAGCGCCCGGACGAGCACCTCAGCCTCCTCCTTCGGCAACGACTCGATGGCGGCCCGGTGCACTTCGTCGACGATCTCCTGACTCCGCTTCGCCACCTGCGCGCCCTTGTCCGTGACCGCGACGATCCTGGCCCGCCGGTCCGCGCTCGAAGGCCGGCGTTCGGCGAGGCCGGCCTTCTCCAGGGCGTCGATGGTGACCACCATCGTGGTCTTGTCCATGTCGCCGATCTCGGCGAGCTGGATCTGTGTGCGCTCCTCCTGCAACGCGTGGACGAGCACGCAGTGCATGCGCGCGGTCAGCCCGATCTCCGCCAGCGCCGCCGCCATCCGCGTCCTCAGCACGTGGCCCGTGTGGTCGAGCAGGAAGGACAGATCGGGTTCGGTCCGGGAGGGCGCCAGTGCGGTCATGCGCCCAGGCTACCAATTCGTCCGGTTCGGGATTATCTCCAAGAGATCCAGGAGGGCGGCGTCACCGCAGGAGGGACTCCGCCATCGCCCGCATCCCGGCGGCGACCCGCTCGACCTCCCCGGCCAGGAGCAGTCGCGCGACCCCCTCGTTGTGCAGCGAGCCGACGAGGACGTGGGCGACGAGATCGGCGTCGAGATCGGGCCGGGCCTCGGCGACCAGCGACATGACGTGCGCGTGCCAGGACAGATAGACGGGGTTGTCCGTGAGGCGCCCCTCGGCGTGCCGCCGGGTCGCCAGCGCGTGGTCGTGCGCCGTGATCAGCCTCCCGTTGCGGGCGGCGAGCACGACCACCGCGTCGAGGAAGGCGACCAGACGGTCGCGGGACGGCGCACCGGGACCCAGTGGAGGAGGACCTCCGGCGACGGCCTCCCCGAAGGTCCGCACTCGCTCCTCCATCAACGCGCGCATCAGGCCGACCCTGCTGCCGAAGCGGTGGAAGACGGTGCCCTTGCCGACGCCCGCCGCGGCGGCGATCCGCTCGATCGACACCTCGTCCGGAGCGTGACGGCGCAGCAGTTCCTCCGCGGCCCTGAGGATCGCACGCCGGTTCCGCGCCGCGTCGGCGCGTTCCGCGCGCTGCTCGCCCATCCGGGACCCCCTGGTGACAACTGGACCTGTGGTCCGTATAGTAGCGGCGACAGAACTTGACCAATGGTCCAGTTAGGAGCGCTCATGCGCGCGATCGTGATGCACAAGACCGGGGGCCCCGAGGTCCTCACGCTGGAGGAGGTGCCCACTCCGGCGCCGGGTCCGGGACAGGTGCTCGTCCGCACGGAGGCCGTGGGCGTGACCTACTACGAGACCGCCATGCGTTCGGGGCTCTTCCCCATGCCCCGTCCGCTCCCCTCGACCTTCGGCTTCGAAGCGGCGGGCGTCGTCGCCGAGGCCGGCGCAGGGGTGGACGGCGGCCTCGTCGGCCGCCGGGTCGCGATCATGAATGCGACCGGCGAAGGCACGTACGCGGAGTACGTCACGGCCGCCGCCGACGCCCTCGTTCCCGTGCCGGACTCCCTGACCTCGGCGGACGCGGTGGCGGTCGCCGTCCAGGGCGCCCTGGCGACGACCCTCCTGCGTACGGCCGGCCTCACCGGAACGGAAACGGTCCTGGCCGAGGTGGCGGGCGGGGGCGTCGGGGGCTACCTCGCGCAGCTTGCCCGGCCCATGGGCGCCGCCCGCGTCCTGGCCACGGCGGGCGGCGCCGCCAAATGTGAGCGTGCCAGGGAGCTCGGCGCCGACGACGTCTTCGACCACACCGATTCCGGCTGGACCGAGCGGCTGCGGGAGGCGGGCGGCACGGTCGACGTCGTCTTCGAGTCGCTCGGCGGCGCGTCCGCCGGGCGGGTACTCGACGCGATGACCCCGGGCACCGGGCGCATGCTGCTGTACGGCCTCCTCGGCGGCCCGCCGGCCTTCACACCGATGGACCTGCTGCAGCGCGGCCTGACCCTCGTCGGCTGCGGCGGACCGGAGGGGTGGCTCCCCCGCGTGCTGGCCGCCCGCGCGGAGGTGCTGGACCTGGCGGCCCGGGGCGGGCTGCGCCCCCAGGTCGACTCGGTGCTGCCGCTGGCCGACGCCGCCGAGGCCCACCGGCGCATCGAGGCGAGGACCGCCGTGGGCAAGGTCGTCCTCGTACCGTGAACAGCGCCGTGAACACAGCGCCGTGAACACAGCGCCAGAGCCCGGCTCACGAGGCGCGGCGGCCGGCCTGTGTGGCGGCGACGCACACGAGCACGGCCAGGGCCGCCGTGACGGTCGCGGCACCGATCTCCTCGTTCAGCAGCAGCCAGGCCCACACCAGGTTGAGCAGCGGCTGCGCGAGCTGGATCTGCCCGGCGCGGGCGATCCCGCCCCTCGCGAGCCCGGCGTACCAGGGGATGAACCCGAGGAACATCGACACCAGCGCGACGTACGCGAAGCCGGCCAGCGACTCGGCCGAGGGCGCCGCCGGCGTGGTCACCGCCAGCACGACCGTCACGGGGACGGTGACCGGGGCCGCGAGCACGAGGGCGTACGAGATGACCCGCCAGCCGGGCGTCTCCCGCGCCAGCCTGCCGCCCTCCGTGTAGCCGACGGCGGCCGACAGCAGGGCGAGCACGAGCAGCACGTCGGCCCCGGCGAGGCGGCCGGTCCCCCGCGTCAGGGTGAACACGGTGATCGACAGCGCGCCGGCCGCGCAGGCGGCCCAGAAGAGCGGCCTCGGCCGCTCCCCGGCCCGCAGCACCGCGAACACGGCCGTGGCCGCCGGGAGCAGGCCGATGACCACCGCCGAGTGGGCCGTGCTCGCCCCGCTGTTCAGCGCCAGGCCGCTGAACAGCGGGAAACCCAGCACGACGCCCAGCACGATCAGCGCGTACGGCCGCAGGTGCGCGCGGGGCGGCAGAAGAGGCGCACCGGCGGCCTTGAGGCAGATCACCGCGGCGAGCGCCGCGACCACGGCCCGCCCGACCGCGACGAGGTACGGGTCGAACCCCCGCATCGCGAACACGGTCGCCGGCAAGGACCCCGAGAACGACAGGACACCCAACCCCGCGAGCAGACTGCCCCGCCAGTTTCCCTGCCGAGTGGCCGCTATCGGCCGGACAACGATAGCGCTATCGTTATATTTCATGAATGACGATAGCAGTATCGTCCGTCTCGCCGCGATCCTCCGTACGGAGACGGAACGGTCGCGGCCGGGCGAGCGGCTGCCGCCGAGCAGGGAGATCATGCGCCGCCACGGCGTCGGCCCGGTGACCGTCTCCCGGGCCATCGCCCAGCTCGCGGCGGAGGGACGGGTGGTCACCCGGCCCGGGGCGGGGGTGTTCGTCGCCCCGGCCCGGCACACCGTCGCGGAGGCGCCCGACTCGTCCTGGCAGACGGTGGCGCTCGGCGACCGGGTCGTCGACGACTCGGCGGTGGCCGGCCTGCTGGCCCAGCCGGCCGAGGGCGTCGTGCCGCTCACCGGCGGCTACCTGAACCCCGGGCTGCGCCCGGCGCGGGCCCTGGCCGCCGCCGCGGCGAGAGCCGTACGCCGTCCGGAGACGTGGGCGATGCCGCCCGTGAACGGCCTGCCTGAGCTGCGCCGGTGGTTCGCCGCGGAGGTCGGCGGCACGGTCACCCCGAACGACGTGCTCGTCGTCAGCGGCGGCCAGTCGGCGCTCACGCACGCGTTCCGGGCGCTCGCCGCGCCGGGCTCGCCGGTCCTGGTGGAGACCCCCACCTACCCGGGCGCGCTCGCGGCGGCGCGGGCGGCCGGGCTGCGGGCCACGGCCGTGCCGCTCGACGGCGAGGGAGTACGGCCCGACCTGCTGGCGGAGGCCTTCGCCATGACCGGGGCGCGGGTGTTCTACTGCCAGCCGTCGCTGCACAACCCCACCGGCGCGACCCTCGGCCACGAGCGCAGGGAACAGGTTTTGGCCGTGGCCCGGGCCGCGGGCGCCTTCGTCGTCGAGGACGACTACGCGCGTTATCTGGCGACCGGTCCCGTCCCGCCGCCCATGGCCGCCATGGACACGCACGGGACGGTGGTGCACGTCCTGTCGCTGAGCAAGATCACCTCACCGAGCCTGCGGGTGGCGGCGCTGGTCGCGCGGGGACCCGCCGCGCACCGGCTGCGGGCCTCGCAGGTGGTGGAGTCGTTCTTCGTCGCCCGGCCGCTGCAGGAGACGGCGCTGGAGTTCCTCGCCTCCCCCGCCTGGCGCCGCCACCTCGGCGTGGTCCACCAGGAGATCGGCGTACGGCAGGCCGCGCTGCTCGCCGGGCTCGCCCGGCACGCGCCCGCCGCCGAGGTGCATCTGGTGCCCCCCGGCGGCCTGCACGTGTGGGTACGGCTCCCGCCCGGCACGGACGAGGCCGCGACGACCGAGGCAGCGCAGGCGAACGGCGTTCTGGTGAGCCCGGGACGGATCTACTACCCCGCCGAGCCTCCCGGCCCGCGGCTGCGGCTGACCCACACCGCCCCCGCCAGCCCGGCCGAACTCGACGAGGGCGTGCGCCGCCTCGCCGCCGTCCTCCCACAGTGACACGGGTGACAGGGTGACACGGACGACACCGGCGTCACCGGCCCCGGCGGTCCGGCCGGGGCTCGCGCGCGTCACGCGACAGGCGCTCGCGGCGCTCCTTGTTCCGCAGCGCCAGGTAGGCCAGGTAGCTGATGCGCATGGGATCCTCCTCGACCGGAATTGTAGACACCAGTGTAACGCTTATGGAGGTGTTGGTATTTCGCGACCTCCGACTGTCGTACAGTGGTCACGAGGGGTGATCGATCATGACGGGCCCGGCGGAGCTGCTCCGCGACTTCGTTAACACCTACGACGTCGAGGGAGACGCCGACGAGCTGGCATCGCCGGCCGACCTGTCCGTCTGGCTGCGCGAACGCGGGCTGACCGGCGACGGCGACCGGGCCTCCGACGAGGACCTCGCGGTCGCCGCCCACCTGCGCGAAGGACTGCGCGCCGCGTTGCGCCGCAACCACGACGGAGGTCCGTACGACGGGCCGGAGAGCCTGGAGGCGGCGCTGGCCGGTCTTCCGGTGCGCGTGACGCTCTCGGGGGGCGCACCCACGCTGGAGCCGGTGGCGTCCGGAGTCGCGGGCGGCCTGGCGCGGCTCGCCGCGCAGATCCCGGCGGCCCACGCCGACGGCACCTGGTCACGGCTCAAGGTCTGCGCCGAGAGCACGTGCCAGTGGGCGTTCATCGACTCCTCGAAAAACCGGTCTCGCTCCTGGTGCTCCATGCGCGTCTGCGGAAACCGCACAAAAACCCGGGCATATCGGGCACGACGCCAGGCGGACGGCACGGCGAGGCCCTCCTGACCAGTACGGTGTTACACGCTAAGAAAGGAGCCCGCCGAATGGGTGTGAGAGCTGCCCGCCTCGAGGACGTCGACGCGGTGACCAGCACCCAGATCCGGGCGTGGAGAGCGGTCTACCGCGACTTCCTGCCACCGGTCCCGCTGGAGCACATGACGGGTCCGGCGGCGGAGAAGATGTGGCGCCGCCAGTGGGAGGAGGCGATCCTCTCGCCGCCCACGCCGCGTCACCGCCTGCTCGTCGCCGTCGAGCGGGTGGTGCCCGACACCGACGCGTTCACCGCGCTCGGGCCCGGCGGGATTCTGGCGACCGCGGCGCAGCGTGCCTCCGACCGGGTCGTGGGGCTGGCTTCGCACGGACCCGCCGAGGATCCCGACCTTCATCCGGCCACGACGGCCGAGTTGATGACGCTGCTCGTCGACCCCAACCACATCAGGCGCGGGCACGGCAGCAGACTCCTCAACGCCACCGTGGACCATCTCCGCGAGGACGGCTACAGCACGGTCGTGACCTGGGTCTTCGCCGACAACCACCAGATGCTCGGCTTCCTGGAGTCGGCCGGCTGGGGCGAGGACGAGGCCGAGCGCGTGCTCGACATGGGCCGCCCGATCCGGATGATCCGCCTGACCACCGACATCAGCTGACCACTCGCGTCAACTTCGCCCGCCTCCCGCCGCCGCCCGTCCCGTCCGCCAACCCCGCTGTCGGCACTCCGCAGGGGATTGGCCAGACTGGTGACGCCTTCACCGGCTACGCAGAGGTAGGAAAAGGGAGTCACGTGGCCACCCCAGCTCAATGGTTAGCGGGCGCACGCCCCCGCACGCTGCCTGCCGCCGTCGTCCCGGTCGCCGTCGGCACCGGCGTCGCGGTCGCACAGGACGGCGCGGTCTGGTGGCGGGCCCTGCTCGCCCTGTTCGTCGCACTGGCGCTGCAGGTCGGCGTCAACTACGCGAACGACTACAGCGACGGCGTCAAGGGCACCGACAAGGACCGGGTGGGACCGCTGCGGCTGGTCGGCTCGGGCGTCGCGGCGCCGAAGCGGGTGCTCGCCGCCGCCCTGGCCTGTTTCCTCGCCGCCGCCGTCGCGGGGCTGGTGCTGGTGGTCGTCACCCGCGCCTGGTGGTTGCTGCTGGTCGGCCTCGCGTCCATCCTGGCTGCCTGGTTCTACACGGGTGGATCCCGCCCGTACGGCTACCGCGCGCTCGGCGAGCTCTCGGTCTTCGTCTTCTTCGGCCTCGTGGCCGTGGCCGGCACGACGTACGTGCAGGTGGAGCACCTGACCTGGCTGTCGCTGGCCGCGGCGGTGCCCGTGGGGCTGCTCGCCTGCGCGCTCCTCGTGGTCAACAACCTGCGCGACATCGTGACCGACGGGCCGTCCGGCAAGCGCACGCTGGCGGTGGTGCTGGGCGACACCCGGACCCGGCTGGCCTACGCGGCGGCCCTGGTGCTGCCGTTCGTGTGCGCGCTCGCCCTGGTGCCGGTGCGGCCCTTCGCCGCGCTGACCGTGCTCGCGCTCCCCCTCGTGGTGACCCCCGTCAGGACGGTCCGCTCGGGCGCGACGGGCCCCGCCCTCATCGCGACCCTGCAGCAGACCGGCCGCCTGCAACTCGTCTTCGGCGCGCTGTTCGCCCTCGGCCTGGCCCTGTTCTGACCGCCTGCGGCGGGCAGGGGACCACCCTGCCCGCCGGGTACGGCGCAGCTACAGGTCGAGGAGGTGCTCCAGGCCCACGGTGAGGCCGTCGAGGCCCCCCACCCGCCGTACGCCCAGCAGGACGCCGGGCGTGAACGAGGCGCGGCTCATCGAGTCGTGACGGATCGTGAGGGTCTCCCCCTCGCCGCCGAAGATGATCTCCTGGTGCGCGATGAGTCCCGCGAGCCGCACCGCGTGCACGTGGACGTCGTCCACGGTCGCGCCCCGGGCGCCCTCCAGCGCGGTGGAGGTCGCGTCGGGAGAGGGAGCGAGACCCGCCTCACGCCGCGCCCGCGCCACCAGTTCGGCCGTACGGCGGGCGGTGCCGGAGGGCGCGTCGGCCTTGTGCGGGTGGTGCAGCTCGACGATCTCGACCGACTCGAAGTGCTTGGCCGCCTGCGCGGCGAAGTGCATCATCAGCACGGCGGCGATGCCGAAATTGGGGGCGATGAGCGAGTTCGTCCCCGGATTGGCGGCCAGCCAGCCGCGCACGGTCTCCAGCCGCCCCTCGTCGAACCCGGTCGTGCCGACGACCGTGTGGATGCCGCGGGAGATGCACCATTCGAGGTTGTCCATGACGACGCCCGGGTGGGTGAAGTCCACCACCACCTCCGCGCCGCTCAGCGCGTCGAGCTTGTCGTCCTTGTCGACCTCCGCCACGAGCTCCAGGTCGTCGGCCGCGGTCACGGCCTTGCACACTTCCACACCCACGCGCCCTCGGGCGCCCAGAACACCGACCTTAATCACGCGCCAAGGCTATAGCGCCCGGCGGCCGTGACGGCGGAGGGGAGGCACGGACGGGAGGCACGGGCGGGGAGCGTGGATGGGAAGTGCGGCCAGGGGAAGTGCGCACGGGAACGCAGAAGGCCGCGTGCGGTGCGAGGTGCACCACACGCGGCCTCCACAGCCCGCGACGCGGGCTCGCGACAGGCTTACGACGGCCTCACGACGCGCTCAGGCGATGGCGGAGCCGAAGTCCTTGTCCGCGTACGGCCCGATGACGGCGAGCGTCAGCGGACGGTTGAGGACGTCCTGGGCGACCGCGGCGATCTCCTCGGGGGTGACCGCCTCGATGTGCCCCAGCACCTCGTCCACCGTCATGAGCCGCTCGTAGACGAGCTCGCTCTTGCCGATCCTGGACATGCGCGACCCGGTGTCCTCGAGGCCGAGCACCAGCCCGCCCCGCATCTGGCCCTTGCCGCGGGCGATCTCCTCGGGCGAGATGCCCTCGGTCAGGACCCGGCCCAGCTCGTCGCGGCAGATCTTCAGCACATCGTCGATCTTCGAGGGCAGGCAGCCCACGTAGATCCCGAACTGGCCGGTGTCGGCGTACTGGGAGGTGTAGCTGTAGGCGCTGTAGGCCAGGCCGCGCTTCTCCCGGATCTCCTGGAACAGGCGCGACGACATGCCGCCGCCGAGCGCCGCGTTCAGGACGCCGAGGGCGAAGCGCCGGTCGTCGTTGCGGGAGACCGCGGTCATGCCGAGGACCAGGTTGGCCTGCTCGGTGGGCCGGTCGAGCACCCGGACGCCGCTCCGGACGTCCACGCCGGGCCCGCCGATGCGCGGCTGCGCCGGCGCGGCGGAGCCGCCCAACGCGCCCGCCCGCTCGTAGGCCGCCGCGACCAGCGCGACCACCCGCTCGTGGTCGACGTTGCCCGCCACCGACACCACGGTGCGGGGCGGGACGTAGAACCGCTGGTAGTACTCGTGGATGCGGTCACGGGTGAGCGCGTTGATCGAGTCCTCGTTGCCGAGGATCGGACGGCCGATCGGCGTGTCGCCGTACAACTCGGTGGAGAACTGCTCGTGCACCACGTCGGAGGGATCGTCGTCGTGCATGGCGATCTCCTCCAGGATCACGCCGCGCTCCGACTCCACGTCCTCCTCGGTGACCAGCGAGGAGGTCACCACGTCGGCGAGCACGTCGATCGCCAGCGGCAGGTCCTCGTCGAGCACCCGGGCGTAGTAGCAGGTGTACTCCTTGGCGGTGAACGCGTTGATCTCACCGCCGATGCCCTCGATGGACGCCGAGATCTCCATGGCGTCCCGGGTGGGCGTGCCCTTGAAGAGCAGGTGCTCCAGGAAGTGGGTGGCCCCCATGTGCTCGGGGGCCTCGTCACGCGAGCCGATGCCCACCCACATGCCGACCGCGACACTGCGCACGGTCGGCATCGTCTCCGTCACGACCCGCAGGCCGCCGGGCAGGACGGTGCGGCGGACGACCCCCGCACCCTCCTTGCCCGGAAACAGCGTCTCGGTCGTCACGAGTTGCGCTCGTCCCGCCCACCGCGGGTGCGGCTGCGGCTGCGGCGCGGCGTCCGCGGCTGCTCCTCCTCCTGCGGCGCGGCGGCGGCCTCGGCGGCCGGGGCGCCGGTCTCCTCGGCTCCGCCGTCCTCCGCGGCGCCGTTCTCGGCACGGGCGGCCTTCTCGGCCGCCTCCTTCTCGACCACCTCGACCGGGACCAGCGAGAGCTTGCCGCGCGAGTCGATCTCGGCGATCTCGACCTGGATCTTCTCGCCGACGTTCATGACGTCCTCGACGTTCTCGATCCGCCGGCCGCCGTGCAGCTTGCGGATCTGCGAGACGTGCAGCAGGCCGTCCTTGCCCGGGAGCAGCGAGACGAACGCGCCGAACGCGGCGATCTTGACGACCGTGCCCAGGTAGCGCTCGCCGACCTCCGGCATGTGCGGGTTCGCGATGCCGTTGATCAGCGTGCGGGCGGCCTCGGCGGACGGGCCGTCGGTGGCGCCGATGTAGATCGTGCCGTCGTCCTCGATGGTGATCTCGGCGCCCGTGTCGTCCTGGATCTGGTTGATCATCTTGCCCTTGGGGCCGATGACCTCGCCGATCTTGTCGACCGGGACCTTGATCGTGATGATCCGCGGCGCGGTCGGGTTCATCTCCGCCGGGGCGTCGATGGCCTCCTGCATCACGTCGAGGATCGCCAGCCGGGCACCCCTCGCCTGCTTCAGCGCGGCGGCGAGCACGTGGGCCGGGATGCCGTCCAGCTTCGTGTCGAGCTGGAGCGCGGTGATCAGGTCCTTGGTGCCGGCGACCTTGAAGTCCATGTCGCCCATCGCGTCCTCGGCGCCGAGGATGTCGGTCAGGGTGACGAAGTTCTCGCCCTCGCCGATGAGACCCATCGCGATGCCCGCGACCATCTCCTTGAGCGGGACGCCCGCGTCGAGGAGCGCCATCGTGGAGGCGCAGACCGACCCCATCGAGGTCGAGCCGTTCGACCCGACCGCCTCCGACACCTGCCGGATCGCGTACGGGAACTCCTCGCGCGTGGGCAGCACGGGGATCAGCGCCCGCTCGGCCAGCGCGCCGTGACCGATCTCGCGGCGCTTCGGCGAGCCGACGCGGCCCGTCTCACCCGTGGAGTACGGCGGGAAGTTGTAGTTGTGCATGTAGCGCTTGGTCCGCTCGGGATTGAGCGTGTCGATCATCTGCTCCATGCGCAGCATGTTCAGCGTGGTGATGCCCAGGATCTGGGTCTCGCCGCGCTCGAACAGGGCCGAGCCGTGCACCCGCGGCACGACGTGGACCTCGGCGTTGAGCTGCCGGATGTCCTTGGGCCCGCGGCCGTCGATGCGGACGCCCTCGCTGATGACCCGCTCGCGCATGAGCTTCTTGGTCAGCGACCGGAACGCCGCGCCGATCTCCTTCTCGCGGCCCTCGAAGTCGGGCAGCAGCTTCTCGGCCGCGAGCTGCTTGACCCGGTCGATCTCCAGCTCGCGCTCCTGCTTGCCGGCGATCGTCAGCGCCGAGGCCAGCTCGCTCTTCACGGCGGCGGTCACGGCCTCCAGGGCGTCGTCCTGGTAGTCGAGGAAGATCGGATACTCGGCGGTCTCCTTGGCGGCGACCTCGGCCAGCTTGGACTGCGCGTCGCAGAGCACCTTGATGAACGGCTTGGCGGCCTCCAGGCCCTGGGCCACGACCTCCTCGGTCGGGGCGACCGCGCCCTCGGCGACCAGCTTCAGCGTGTCGCGGGTCGACTCGGCCTCGACCATCATGATCGCCACGTCGCCGTCGGCGAGCGTGCGGCCGGCGACGACCATGTCGAACGTGGCACGCTCAAGCTCGACGTGGGTCGGGAACGCCACCCACTGGCCGTCGATGAGCGCGACCCGCACGCCGCCGATCGGGCCCGAGAACGGCAGCCCGGCGAGCTGCGTCGACATGCTCGCCGCGTTGATCGCGACCACGTCGTACAGGTGGTCGGGGTGCAGAGCCATGATCGTCGCGACGACCTGGATCTCGTTGCGCAGGCCCTTGACGAACGACGGGCGCAGCGGCCGGTCGATGAGGCGGCAGGTGAGGATCGCGTCCTCCGACGGCCTGCCCTCCCGGCGGAAGAACGAGCCGGGGATGCGGCCCGCCGCGTACATCCGCTCCTCGACGTCGACGGTGAGCGGGAAGAAGTCCAGGTTCTCCTTGGGATGCTTGGACGCGGTGGTCGCGGACAGGATCATGGTCTCGTCGTCCAGGTACGCGACCGCGCTGCCGGCGGCCTGCCGGGCCAGCCGGCCGGTCTCGAACCTGATCGTACGCGTGCCGAAGGGGCCGTTGTCGATAACGGCCTCCGTGCTGTGGACACCCTCCACGGGGGACCTCCTTCTTCGGATCGGTCTCCCGCGTCTCGGTTGCCGGGCTCCCCGTTCAGGTGCAGTGCCGGTCTTCGATCGAAGCGCCCGGTCCGTCCGCACGGCTGTCGCCGTGCCGACCGGGGGCCACTACCGAGGACCGGCCCTCTCACGCCGCGGGATCGCGCTGCGGCTTGCTTGCGGACGCGGGGCACTGTGTCTCGGCTCTTCAGTTGTCTCGCTCAGGCCATTGTGGCCTGGTTATGGAAAAGGAGCGGCGAGGAATCGCCGCTCCTTCCTCACCTTATCGGCGAAGGCCCAGCCGCTCAATCAGGGAGCGGTAGCGGGTGATGTCCTTGGCCTGCAGGTACTTCAGCAGCCGGCGGCGCCGGCCGACCAGCAGGAGCAGACCACGACGGCTGTGGTGGTCGTGCTTGTGGGTCTTCAGGTGCTCGGTCAGGTCGCTGATCCGCCTGCTGAGAAGCGCGATCTGAACCTCCGGGGACCCGGTGTCACCCTCGGTGGTGCCGTACTCGCTGATGATGGTCTTGGTGGTAGCGGCGTCGAGCGACACTGCTTCTCCGTTCTGGTGAGATGGCACGCGCGACACTTCAAGCCCGCGAACGACCGTGCGTGCCTACAGTCGCCGTGACAGACAGCCGGGGTGGAGAACACCACCCGAACATGGCTGACATACAACCCTACCAGGTGCCGGCGGCACTCCGTCGCGGTGCGTCACGACGTGAACGCGCGGGCCCGTGCCGTGTCCTGGTGCATCTGCTCGATCAGCGCCTCGATCGAGTCGAACCTGAGCGTGTCGCGCAGCCGCTCGCCGAAGTCCACCGCTACGTGCGCGCCGTACAGGTCGAGGTCGTCGCGGTCCAGCGCGTACGCCTCGACCGTGCGCTCCACCCCGTCGAAGGTGGGATTGGTCCCGATCGAGATCGCTGCGGGCCAGCGCTCCCCCTCGTACGGCGAGGGGGACTGGAAGCACTCCAGCCACCCGGCGTAGACGCCCTCGGCGGGGACGGCGGTCTGCTGCGGCGACTCGACGTTGGCGGTCGGGAAGCCGAGCGCGCGGCCCCGCTGGTGGCCGCGGACCACCACGCCCTCCACCCGGTGGGGGCGGCCGAGCAGGGCCGCCGCGCCCGCGACGTCACCGGTGGAGAGCCGCTCGCGGATCCGGGTGGAGGAGATGGCCTCGCCGTCGCTGACGAGCGGCACCCCCTCGGCCGTGAAGTCGTACTTCTCCCCCAGCGTGCGCAGCGTCTCCAGGTCGCCCGCCGCCTTGTGACCGAAGCGGAAGTTCTCCCCCACCACGACACCGGCCGCGTGCAGGCGGTCGACCAGGGCGGTCTGCACGAACTCGTCCGGCGTCATGCGGGAGAACTCCAGCGTGAACGGCAGCACGCACACCGCGTCGACGCCGAGCGAGAAGAGCAGGTCGACCCGGCGGGGGGTGGTGGTGAGGCGCGGCGGCTGGTGACCCGGCCGGACGACCTCCTCCGGATGCGGGTCGAAGGTCACGGCCACCGCCGGCAGCCCGAGCTCACCGGCCATGCCGACCGTTCGCGTCACCATGCGCTGGTGACCGAGATGGACACCGTCGAACACGCCGATGGTGACGACGGACCTGCCCCAGTCCTGCGGGACCTCGTCCAGCCCGTGCCAGCTCTGCACCTCGACCTCGCTTCGCATCCATGTGCCCCGCCTCCGGCGAGGCGGCCCGGATCGCCCTCCCGGACGCCCTCGCGCGCAGTAGACAGCCTGCCATGCCCGGGCGGCCGCGCGGGAACCAGCCCCGGTCTCAGGAGACGAAGACCACCAAAGGCCGGGCCGCCCCGTCACGCTCCTCGGCCAGCGCCAGCAGCGCGCCGTCCGGCCCGAACACGCCGACCGGGCCCGGCCCGAGACCCGCCGCGCGCAGCCGCCCGCCGTGCGCGACCAGCCGCGCCTCCTCCTCCGCCACGTCCCGCCGGGGGAAGGCCGCCGCCACCGCGTCGGCCATCGGCATGATCACGCACTCGCGGGCCAGGTCCTCGATCGTGCGGGCCGACTCGATGCCGTACGGGCCGACCCGGGTGCGGCGCAGCCGGGTGAGGTGGCCGCCGACGCCGAGCGACGCGCCGAGGTCGCGGGCCAGCGCCCGGATGTAGGTGCCGCTGGAACACGTGACGACCGCGTCCAGGTCCACCGTCTCCGGGGTCCGCCTGATCTCCCCGATCCCGAAGGCGCGCACCGTGACCGGCCGGGCGGCCAGGGCGACCTCCTCCCCCGCCCGGGCCCGCTTGTAGGCCCGCTCCCCGTCCACCTTGATGGCGCTCACCTGCGGCGGCACCTGCATGATCTCGCCCGTGAGCGCGGCGACGCCCGCACGGAGGTCCTCGTCGGTCACGTGGCCGGCGGGAGTGGTGGCGGTCACCTCGCCCTCGGCGTCGTCGGTGTTGGTCGAGGCCCCGAGGCGGATCGTCGCCTCGTACACCTTCTCGGTCAGCGCGAGGTGCCCGAGGAGGCGGGTCGCCTTCTCCACGCCGATGACCAGCACGCCGGTCGCCATCGGGTCGAGCGTGCCGGCGTGGCCGACCTTGCGGGTGCCGGCGATGCCGCGCATCTTGCCCACGACGTCGTGGGACGTCCAGTCCGAGGGCTTGTCCACGATGATCAGCCCGCTCGGCGGCGGGGTCCTTCTTGTCACGGCACAGTCCTATGCGAGGTGAGGAGAGGGCGGGATGAGGAGGGGGCGCAGCGCGGCCATCGTGTCCGCCACGGCCAGCGCCGAGGAGAACCCCGCGGCCCGCGCGTGCCCGCCGCCGCCGAGGGCGGCACAGGCGCGGGCCACGTCGACCACGCCCTTGGACCGCGTCGAGACGTTCCAGCCGCCGGCGTCGTCCTCCTTGAGCACGACGGCGACCTCCGCCTCGTCGACCCGGCGCACGACGTCGATCACGCCCTCCACCTCGTCGTACGGCAGGCCCTGGGCGGCGCGGTCGGCGCGGGTCACGTAGGTCCACACCAGCCCGTGGCCGCCCGCGGCGTCCGGCTCCAGCCTGGCCCGTCCGAGCGCCGCGCCCAGCACCGGCAGGTACGCGTACGGCGACCGGTCCCACAGCTCCCTGGCGAGCTCCTCCGGGCGGAGCCCGGTCTCCAGCAGCCGGCCCGCCATGGCGTGGGCGGCCGGCGTGGTGACGGAGTGCCGGAACGAGCCGGTGTCGGTCACCAGTCCCGCGTACAGGCAGGTGGCGACGGATCGGTCCACCGGCAGCCCGAGCCGGTGGATCAGTTCCTCGGCCACCATCGTGGTGGAGGCCGCCGAAGGATCCACCAGGTGGACCGTCCCGAACCTGGTGTTCGACACGTGGTGGTCGATCACGAGCAGTTCGCCGGCCTTGCCCGCGTGCGGCGCGAGCAGGCCCAGCCGCTCCATCGTGGACGCGTCGAAAGTGATCATCAGCTCCGGCTCGGCGGGGTAGGCCGCGGGCTCCACGAGCAGGTCCTGCCCGGGCAGGAACCGCAGCAGCCGTGGCACCTCGAACACCCGGTCGCCGAAGGACGCCACGACCTTCTTCCCCGACCGCGCCAGCGCCAGCCCGAGGCCCAGCATCGAGCCCAGGGCGTCCCCGTCCGGGGAGACGTGGCAGGCCAGCGCCAGTGTGCCGGCGCCTTCGACGAGGTCGGCCGCCCGCCGCCAGTCCGGCTCGCCGATCGCGGTCGCGGTCACCGGGCGGGGCGTCCCGCGCGGTCGCTGGGCTCCTCCTCGCCCTCCTCGACCGCCTCGTCCGGCTCGGCGTCGAGGTCGTCCTCGAAGCGGTAGGGGTCGGCCTCCCCGGCGAACTGCGCGCTCTCGGCCTGCTTGGCGACCTCGGCGTCCTTGGCCCTGGCCAGCGCGAACAGGTCGTCCATGTGGCGGGCGTTGTCGGGGAGCGGGTCGTGCACGAACGAGAGGGTGGGGGTGTGCCGGAGGCCGGTCTGCCGGCCGACCTCGGAGCGGATGATGCCCTTGGCGCTCTCCAGCGCGGCGGCCGAGTCGGCCCGCTCCGCCTCAGAACCGAAGACCGTGTAGTAGACGGTCGCGTCGCTCAGGTCCGCGGTGACCCGGGTGTCGGTCACCGTCACGAACCCCAGCCGCGGATCCTTGATCCGCCGCTCCAGCATCTCCGCCACCACCTGCTGGATGCGGTCGGCCAGCTTTCTGGCACGCGCTGCGTCCATGCTCACGCTCCCTCGTATCTGTACGGCTGACGCGGGGGCCCGGCCGTCTATTCCTCGTGGTCGTTGAAGAGCCGCCGCCGCGCCGACAGCAGCTCGATCTCGGGGTGGTGGGCGACTACCCGCTCACAGGCGTCCAGCACCTCGTCGCAGTTGGCCGCCGACTCCGACACCACGGCCACGCCGATCTCGGCGCGCCGGTGCAGGTCGAGATGCCCCGCCTCGGCCACGGCGACGGCGGGGAAACGCCGCCGGATCTCGGCGATGATCGGCCGGACCACGGAGCGCTTCTGCTTCAGCGAGCGGACGTCGCCGAGCAGGACGTCAAGAGTTAGTGCACCGATGAACATGTGTGTCTCACCACGGTGAAGACGACCGACCGCCGCCCCCGCACACGTGCGGGGGCGGCGGCTCGATGCGTCAGACGCGCGGCTTCTCCTGCATCTCGAACGTCTCGATGACGTCCTCGACCTTGATGTCGTTGTAACCGACACCGATACCGCACTCGAAGCCCTCGCGGACCTCGGTCGCGTCGTCCTTGAAGCGGCGCAGCGACGAGACGGTGAGGTTGTCGGCCACCACGACGCCGTCGCGGATGAGCCGTGCCTTGCTGTTGCGGGTGATCACGCCCGTACGGACGATCGAACCGGCGACGTTGCCGATCTTCGGAACCTTGAAGACCTCGCGGACCTCGGCCGTGCCGGTCCTGACCTCTTCGAACTCCGGCTTGAGCATGCCCTTGAGGGCCGCCTCGATCTCCTCGATCGCCTGGTAGATGACCGAGTAGTACCGGATGTCGACGCCCTCGCGCTCGGCGAGGTCGCGGGCCCGGACCTCGGGCCGCACGTTGAAGCCGATGATGACCGCGTTGTCGTCGGCGATCGCGAGGTTGACGTCGTACTCCGTGATGGCACCGACGGCGCGGTGCAGCACGCGGAGCTTGACCTCCTCGCCCACGTCGATCTTGAGCAGCGCGTCCTCCAGGGCCTCGACGGAACCGGAGACGTCACCCTTGATGATGAGCTTGAGCTCGTCGACCTGGCCCTTCTCGAGGTCCTTGAACAGTTCCTCGAGAGTACGCCGGCGGCCGGACCTGGCCATGTCGGCGATGCGCTGCCGGGCCGCCCGCTGCTGGGCGATCTGACGGGCCATCCGGTCGTCGCCGACGACGATGAAGTTGTCGCCCGCGCGCGGGACGGCGGTCAGACCGAGGACCAGGACCGGACGCGAGGGGTCGGCCTCATCGACCGTCTCCCCGTTGTCGTCCAGCATCGCCCGGACGCGGCCGAACGCCTCGCCACAGACGATCGAGTCGCCCACCCGCAGCGTGCCGCGCTGCACGAGCACGGTCGCCACGGGGCCGCGGCCCTTGTCGAGGTGCGCCTCGATGGCCAGGCCCTGGGCGTCCATGTCCGGGTTCGCCCGCAGGTCGAGCTCGGCGTCCGCGGTCAGCAGGATCGCCTCCAGCAGGCCGTCGATGCCGATGCCCTGCTTGGCGGAGATGTCCACGAAGAGTGTGGAACCACCGAACTCCTCGGCCACCAGGCCGTACTCGGTGAGCTGGGCCCGCACCTTGGTCGGGTCCGCGCCCTCCTTGTCGATCTTGTTGACCGCCACCACGATCGGCACGTCCGCCGCCTGGGCGTGGTTCAGCGCCTCGATCGTCTGCGGCTTCACACCGTCGTCGGCCGCGACCACCAGCACCGCGATGTCGGTGGCCTGCGCACCACGGGCACGCATGGCGGTGAACGCCTCGTGACCGGGGGTGTCGATGAAGGTGATCTTCCGCGGCTCGCCCTCGTGGGTGGTCCCCACCTGGTAGGCGCCGATGTGCTGCGTGATGCCGCCGGCCTCGCGGGCCACCACGTTGGTGTGGCGGATCGCGTCGAGCAGCTTCGTCTTACCGTGGTCGACGTGACCCATGACGGTCACGACCGGCGGGCGCGGCGCGAGGTCGCCCTCGTCACCCTCGTCCTCACCGAACTCGATCTTGAAGGACTCGAGGAGCTCGCGGTCCTCCTCCTCCGGGCTGACGACCTGGACGTCGTAGTCCAGCTCGGCGCCCAGAAGCTGGAGCGTCTCCTCGCTGACCGACTGGGTCGCGGTCACCATCTCGCCGAGGTGCAGCATGATCTGCACGAGCGAGGCCGGGTTCGCACCGATCCGGTCGGCGAAGTCCGCCAGGGACGCACCCCGCGGCAGGCGGATCGTCTGTCCGCCGCCACGTGTGACCTGCACGCCGCCGATCGCCGGGGCCTGCATGTTGTCGAACTCCTGGCGCCTCTGGCGCTTGGACTTGCGGCCACGGGTCGGACGGCCTCCCGGACGCCCGAACGCGCCCGCCGTGCCACCGCCGCGGCCACGGCCGCCGCCACCACCGGGACGACCGGCGAAGCCGCCGCCGCCACCACCGCCACCGGGACCACCGCCCGGCCCGCCGGGACGACCGGTCGTGGCACCGGGACGCGGGCCACCGAAGCCGCCGCCACCCGGACGGCCACCGCCGCCACCCGGACGGCCACCGCCGCCACCGGGACCGGGACGACCGCCGCCGCCACCGGGACGCGGGCCTCCGCCGCCCGGCCCGGCCGGACGGCCCTGGGGCATCATCATCGGGTTCGGACGCGGACCCCCGGGACGCGGACCGCCGGCGCCGGGACCCGGGCGGGGACCGCCCATGCCCGGACCGGGACGCGGACCCCCGGGGCCGGGACGCGGACCACCCGCGCCCGGAGCGCCGGAACGTGCGGCGGGCGGACGCGGCATGGCGCCGTCACGGCCGCCGTCACGGCGCGGCTCACGAGGAGCGCCGTCTCCACGGTCGGGACGGTCGCCTCGGTCGGGACGTCCGCCGTCACGGCCGCCGGGCCGCGCGGGACGCTGGCCCATGCCGCTGGCGGTCGAGGAGAACGGGTTGTTGCCCGGACGCGGGCCGCGCGGGCCAGGCTTGGGCCCACCCGGACGCGGGGCGCCGCCGCTCGGCGCACCGGAACCGGCGGGCGCGCCACCCGGGCGCGGCGCCGGCGCGGGCCTCGGGCCCGGCTTGGGCGCTCCGGCGCCACCCGGCCTCTGACCTGAGGCCGGGCCTGATGCCGGACCTGAGGCGGCGGGACGCGAGACGTCCGGACGGGGCCCCTGCGGACGGGCCGCCTCGGGGCGCGTCTCGGGGCGCGCCGCCTCCGGCTGGGAAACCGGCGGGTGCGGCATCGGAACCGGACGCGGAGCGGGTCGCGGACCCGGCTTCGGGCCCGGCCTCGCGACCGTGTCGCCGGACTGGGAAACGGGCGCCTGCGGGGCGCCCCCGTTGACCTGGCTCTCTGAAGCCGGCCTGGGCGCAGGCTTCGGCTGCGCCGGACGGGCGGGCCTACCCCCGCCCCTGGAGGCGTCACCCTTGAACGCCTCGGTCAGTTTGCGGACGACCGGCGCCTCTATCGTCGAGGACGCCGACCTCACGAACTCGCCCATTTCAGTGAGCTTGGCCATGACGACCTTGCTCTCGACCCCGAACTCCTTGGCGAGCTCGTATACCCGGACCTTCGCCACTGCACTCCCTAACTCGGCCCGGGAGGCTTGCAGTGCCGCCGGACCGTCGCTACCTGAACGTACTCATCGCCGCGTGCTCATCAGGCGCTCATAGCAATCTGACTCCGCCCATCAACTCGGCGTCCTACATGACAATTACGTCGTGCCCTGATTCCCGGAGCCGATACCGGGGACCAGCGGTAACCATTCACCCGGACCGCTCCGGCGTCAACCCCTCCAGGTGATCCCGCAAGAGCGACGTGTCAAGCGGCCCCTGCGCGCGAAACGCGCGAGGGAACGCCCGCCGACGCTCGGCGAGCTCCAGACAGCGCGGGGACGGATGCATCGAGGCACCACGTCCCGGGAGCCGTCCTCGCACGTCGGGGACGATGACGTCCTCGACCACGACCAGGCGGAGCAACTCGGACTTTACCGTGCGAACCCGGCAGCCCACACACGTTCTCAGCGGGACTGCCCGGCAACCGTATTCCAGCTTACCTCGCCGACGCATCGGCGGGATCAGCAGGGGCCTGCTCGGTGTCCGGCCGGATGTCGATCCGCCAGCCGGTCAGCCGGTTGGCGAGGCGGGCGTTCTGCCCTTCCTTGCCGATGGCCAGGGACAACTGGTAGTCGGGCACGATGACGCGCGCCATGCGGCCGTCGGCGTCGACCACCTCGACACGGGAAACACGCGCGGGAGACAGGGCATTCCCGACGAACTCGGCCGGATCCTCGGACCAGTCGATGATGTCGATCTTCTCGCCGTGCAGCTCCGTCATCACGTTGCGCACCCGCGAGCCCATCGGGCCGATGCACGCGCCCTTGGCGTTGACGCCCGGCTTGCGCGACCGTACGGCGATCTTGGTGCGGTGTCCCGCCTCCCGGGCGATGGCCGCGATCTCCACCGTGCCGTCGGCGATCTCCGGGACCTCCAGCGCGAAGAGCTTCTTCACCAGGTTGGGGTGGGTGCGCGACAGGGTGACCGACGGGCCCTTCGGGCCCTTCTTCACCTGGACGACGTAGCAGCGGATGCGCTCGCCGTGCGCGTACTCCTCACCGGGGACCTGCTCGTTGTGCGGGAGGATCGCCTCGATCTTGCCGAGGTCGACCAGCACCACCCGCGGATCCTTGCCCTGCTGGATGACGCCCGCCACCAGCTCGCCCTCGCGGCTCGCGAACTCGCCGAAGTTGATCTCGTCTTCGGCATCCCTGAGCTGCTGCAGGATCACCTGCTTGGCCGTGGTGGCGGCGATCCGGCTGAAGTTGGACGGGGTGTCGTCGTACTCGCGCACGACGTCGCCGTTCTCGCCCAGCTCGGCCGCCCAGATCACCACGTGGCCCGTGTCGCGGTCCAGCTCGGCGCGCGCCTTCTGCGCCGCGCCCTCGGTCCTGAAGTACGCGATCAGCAGCGCGTCCTCGATCGCCTTGACGACCAGGTCGAAGGAGATGTCCTTCTCCCGCTCCAGACTGCGCAGGACGCTCATGTCAATGTCCACAAGGCTCCCCCCTAGCCCTCGTCGCCGGTGCCGGCGGCGTCGGCGATGTCCTCGTCGACATCGAGGTCCTCGTCACGTTCGTCATCAAGTTCGTCGTCGAGTTCGTCTTCGAGACCGGCGTCGCGCCGGTTGAACTCGACCTGCACACGGCCGCGCACCAGCTCGCCGTAGGCGATGTCGCGCGCGCCGTCCAGCTCCACACCGGACTCGTCCGCGCCGGTCACGCGGCCCTCCACCGAGGTGCCGTCACGCAGCTCCGCCCGCACCAGCCGCCCCTGCGCCCGGCGCCAGTGGCGCGGCTCGGTGAGCGGCCGGTCCACGCCGGGGGAGGTGACCTCCAGGACGTACGCGCTGCCGCCGAGCACGTCCACCTCGTCGAGCCGCTTGGAGACGGACTGGCTCACGTCGGCCACGTCGTCCAGGCTCACGCCGCCGTCCCGGTCCACCACCACGCGCACCAGCCGCCGGCGGCCCGCCGGCGTGACCGTCACGTCCTCCAGGTCGAACCCTTCGGCGGCGACCACCGGGCCGAGCAGTTCGACCAGGCGGCCGCGTCGAGCATCGCTGCCCATGCCGACCTCCCTATGACCGTGTAACTCGCCCGATGTGCCAACAGCCTATCGACACCGGGAGGTGGAAACTGCGCCACACCCGGGCGACGATCCGACACGCACACGATCATCACGGTCACGGGCGGGGACCAGTGGGCGGCGCGCCGTACGATGCTGTCTCGTGGAGGACGGCGGCGGGGCACTCGTGACCAGACGCGCGTTGCTGGGCGTCGCCGCCGCGGCGGGCCTGGCCGCCGCGGGAGGCTGTTCGAGCGGCCCGGGAAAGCCCGCCGCGCCACCCCCTCCGGACCCGCAGACCGTGCTGATCGGCGAGCTGATCGCGGACAAGGAGCGGCTGGTGTCGCTGTACGGGCGCGCGGTCGCCGCCCTGCCCGGCCGGGCCGCCGCGCTGGAGCCGTTCCGGCAGCGGCACGCGGCTCACGCGCGGGCGCTGCGCGCGCTGCTGCCCGCCGGGAACGCTCCGACGACGCCGGCCCCGTCGTCCTCCGGATCACCGGTCTCAGCGCCGTCCGGATCGCCCTCCGAATCGCCCGAGGTCTCCGTAGAAGCGCTGAGGGACGCCGAACGGACCGCGGCGGCGGCGCGTCCCGCGCAGACCACTACGGCCTCGCCCGCCCTCGCCCAGCTTCTGGCCAGCATCGGCGCCTGCGAGGCCGTCCATGTCGTCGCCCTGGGGAGGCTGCGTGGCTGAACCCGCGACCCCGCCCGTCGCGAGCCCGGCTGTGAGTTCGGCGCTGAGCCCGGCCGCGGAGCCCTCCGTCGGCGCCCTCGGCCGGGCCCTGTCCGCCGAGTACGCCGCCGTGTACGCCTACGGAGTCGTCGGCGGGCGGACGAAGGGCGGGCTGCGCGCCCGGGCGACGGCGGCCTTCGACGCCCATCGGGCGCGGCGCGACCAGTTGCGCAGCCTCATGACCCAGCGCGGCGGCACGCCCACCGAGCCGGGACCCTCCTACGGCCTCCCATTCGAGGTACGCACGCCGTCCGACGCGGTGCGCCTGGCGGTGCTCGTGGAGCAGCGGGTCGTCACCGCCTATCTGGAGCTCGCCGCCGACCGCGACCCCGCCCTGCGGCGGCTGGCCGCGCTGGCGGCGCAGGAGGGCGCGACGCGCGCGTACGGCTGGCAGCCGGAGATCGGCGCCTTCCCCGGCATGCCCGGCCGCGACGCCGGTCCCACTCAAGCCGGGCCGCCCGGCGGCGAACCGACCGGCGCCACCCAAACCGACACCACACAAAGCGGCACCGCGCAACCCGACGCAGAACTCCCCGACGCCACTCCCTCCGGGTCGTGATCGCCCGGTAGGGCCGGGGCCCGGCCCTACCGGCTACCGGAAGATCACGCGGGAGAGGCGGGGAGGCAGGCGGCGAGGACGCGGTCGACGGCCTGGTCCAGCGGGATCTCCTCCTTGGTCCCGGCGCCCCGGTCGCGCAGCTCCACCACACCCTGGGCCAGCCCACGGCCGACGATCAGGACGGTGGGCACGCCCAGCAGCTCGGAGTCCTTGAACTTGACGCCCGGCGACACGCCCTGACGGTCGTCCACCAGCACGCGCAGTCCCCGCGCCTCCAGGCTCTCGGCGAGCTCGCTGGCCACCTCGATCTGGTTCTCCTTGCCGGTGCCCACGATGTGCACGTCGGCGGGGGCCACCTCCCTGGGCCACACCAGGCCCAGCTCGTCGTGCCGCTGCTCGGCCAGCACCGCCACCGCCCGGGACACGCCGACGCCGTACGAGCCCATGGTGATGCGGATGGGCTTGCCGTCCGGCCCGAGCGCGTCGAGGTGGGCCGCGTCGGCGTACTTGCGGCCGAGCTGGAAGATGTGGCCGATCTCGATGCCGCGGTCGATGGACAGCGGGTGCGCGCAGCGGGGGCAGGAGTCGCCCGCACGCACCTCGGCGGCCTCGATCGTGCCGTCGGGCTGGAAGTCACGGCCCACGACCACGTGCGCGGCGTGCTTGCCCGGCTCGTTGGCGCCGGTCACCCAGGCCGAGCCGGCGACGACGCGGGGGTCGACCAGGTAGGTGATCCCGAGGTCCGCGAGCACCTGCGGGCCGATGTAGCCGCGCACCAGGCCCGGGTGGCGGGCGAAGTCCTCGGCCTCGAAGATCTCCGGCACACCGGGCGCGAGCGCGGCCTCCAGGCGCTTGAAGTCCACCTCGCGGTCGCCGGGGACGCCGACGATCACGGTCCTGACCTCGTCGGAGCCCGGCGTGCGGACCTTGACGACGAGGTTCTTCAGCGTGTCCGCAGCGGTGACGCCCAGGCCGTACCGCTCGTTGACGTACGTCACCAGCGACTCGATCGTCGGCGTGCCGGGCGTGTCGAGGACCTCCATGGCCGGCTGCTCGGCCGTCACCGCGGGCGGTGCGGGCGTGACGACCGCCTCGGCGTTGGCCGCGTACCCGCAGTTGTGGCAGGCCACGAAGGTGTCCTCACCGGTGGCGCAGGGCGCGAGGAACTCCTCCGAGGCCGATCCGCCCATCGCGCCCGACATGGCGAAGCAGATCCGGTAGTCGATGCCGAGGCGGTCGAAGATGCGGATGTAGGCGTCGCGGTGCATCTCGTAGGACCGCTTCAGGCCGTCGTCGTCGAGGTCGAAGGAGTAGGAGTCCTTCATCACGAACTCGCGGCCCCGGAGGATGCCGGCCCGGGGACGCGCCTCGTCGCGGTACTTGGTCTGGATCTGGTACAGCGTCACCGGATAGTCCTTGTAGGAGGAGTACTCCCCCTTGACCATGTCGGTGAACATCTCCTCGTGGGTCGGCCCGAGGAGGTAGTCGGCGCCCTTGCGGTCCTTCAGGCGGAACAGCGTGTCGCCGTACTCGGTCCAGCGGCCCGTGGGCTCGTAGTAGTCGCGGGGCAGCAGCGCGGGGAACAGCACCTCCTGCGCGCCCATCCGGTCCATCTCCTCGCGGACCACCCGGGCGACGTTCTCCAGCACGATCTTGCCGAGGGGCAGCCAGGAGTAGATGCCGGGCGCGACCCGGCGGACGTAGCCGGCGCGGACGAGCAGCTTGTGGCTCGGCACTTCCGCGTCCGCCGGATCCTCACGCAGGGTGCGCAGGAACAGGGTCGACATACGCAGCAGCACGGCTACTCCTTGCTCGTGAGAGGTCTCCCGCCACGCCTCCTCCGGATCGCCGCGGCCGGAGACCCCGGCGCGGATCTCCTCGCGGACCCCCGGCGACGGCGTGGGAGACGAAGACGATGTGCTCCAAGGCTATCGACTCGGGGCACCCGCCGCCTCCCCTCCACGCGCGCCCCGCTCAGCCGCCGAGAAGTTCCTCCCAGTGCTGGCGCGACCGCTCCCCGGCGCCCGCCGGGCCGTCCAGCACCGCCGACAGCCGCCACAGGCCCGGCCTGGACCGCAGCCGTTCCATCCCGAACGGGTCGATCGCCCGCAGCACGAAGGTCACCCCCATCACGTCGATCACGGCTGTCGACGCGGTCGCGGGACCGGCCGGGGCGGTCGGCGCGGCGTCGGGGCCCGGCTCGCCGATCCGCTCGACCAGCAGCGCCGCCACCTCCGCCGCCTGCGGGCCGTCGCGCCACTCGACCTGCCAGGAGTGGTCGGTGGTCCGCCACCAGGTGAGGTCGCGGCACGCCTCCAGTGTCTCCGCCTCGCCGGACAGCGCGGCCATGACCCGGCCCAGCGCCTCGTAGCGGCGGCCGTCGCCTGGATCGTTCCGCGGCCCCCGGACCGTGGCCGGCGAGGCCCCGGGCTCGTCCTGCCCCCCGCGCAGTCCCCTCATGTCAGGGAGGGTCCCACCGCCCGGCCGTCTCGTCCGCGGGTTTCCCCGTCTTTTAGCCCCAGAGCCCACGGGCATCACTCTGATCGCGGCCGCCGGGTCGCCGCAACCCCACGAATCATCACAACACGGATCGCAGTCGGGTGCCTCGGCATGGCGTTCCGGTGACACGGCCGCCGCCGATGATAAAGAATCAAAGACAGAGACGCCGCCGCTGCCGGGAGGCCATGGTGACACTGCGCGTCGCGATCGTCGGGTCGGGCCCGGCCGGGATCTACACGGCCGAGGCGCTGGTCAAACAGTCGCACGACCCCGTCGAGGTGGACGTGCTCGAACGCCTGCCGACGCCCTACGGGCTCGTGCGGTACGGCGTCGCGCCCGACCACACGTCGATCAAGTCGATCGCCGGGTACCTCCGGCGCGTCCTGGAGACGCCCGGGGTGCGCTTCCTCGGCGGTGTGGAACTCGGCGCGGACGTGTCGGCCGACGACCTGCTGTCCTGCTACGACGCCGTCGTCTACTGCACCGGCGCGATGGTCGACAGGCAGCTCGGCATCCCCGGCGAGGACCTGCCGGGCAGCGTCGCCGCGACCGACTTCGTCAACTGGTACTGCGGCCACCCCGACGTCCCGCCGGACACCTTCTCCCTGGACGCCGAGGACGTCGTCGTCATCGGCGTCGGCAACGTCGCCGTGGACGTGGTGCGGATCATGGCCAAGACCGCCGACGAACTGCGTGGCACCGACGTGCCCGAGGAGGTGCTCGACCGGCTGGCCGCCTCGCGGGTCAGGCGCATCCACATGGTCGGCCGGCGCGGCCCGGAACACGCCAAGTTCACCCTCAAGGAACTGCGCGAGCTCGGCGAGTTGCTGAACGCCGACGTCCTGACCTTCCCCCACGAGATCGGGACCGCCGACCTGACCGCCCTGTCGCGGCAGGTCAAGGGCAACGTGGACGTGCTGCGGTCGTGGTCGGAGCGCGAGCCGGCCGACCGGCCGCGCCGTCTGGAGGTGCGCTTCTGGCTGCGCCCGGTGGAGATCCTCGGGGTCTCCCGGGTCGAGGGCGTACGGCTGGAGCGGACCCGCCTGGAGGACGGGCGGGTCGTCGGGACCGGCGAGTTCGAGACGATCCCGGCGGACATGGTGATGCGCTCGGTCGGCTACCGGAGCGTCGCGCTGCCCGGAGTGCCCTTCGACGCGCGGGCGATGACGGTGCCCAACGTCGCCGGGAAGGTGACCGACCGGCAGTACGTCGCGGGCTGGCTGAAGCGGGGACCGACCGGGGTGATCGGGACCAACAAGTCCGACGCCGCGGAGACCGTGCGCACCCTGCTCGCCGAGGTGACGCCGGGGACCGCCACGGTCCGGCTGGACGACCTGCTCGCCGCGCGCGGCGTGCGCCCGGTGACGTACGAGGACTGGCTGGGGATCGAGGCCGCGGAGGCGGCGCTGGCGGAGAACCTCAAGCGGGGCGAGCGGGTGAAGCTGGTGGGCAGGGACGCCATGCTGGGCGCCTGCGGCCGTCTCGCGCGCGGGGGAACGCCCTCCTGAGCGCCCGTCGGGCGGCGCGGAGCCGACGAGGTCAGTTCCAGTACCCCGGCCGGTGGTAGCGGGCGCCGTCGCGCCCGGGCACGAGGTCGGGCAGCTGTGACCGGCGGATGATCGCTTCCCCGAGGGGGAACCACGCGTCGCTCGCCAGGCGCAGGCCGTCAGAACGGCGTCCGGGCGGGAACACGACGACCACCCGGGTCTTGCCGCCCCGCCGGGCGTCCACCGACCGCACCGCCTCGATCGCCGCGCACAGGTCGCTGTCGGCCGACAGCAGCAGCACGACGTCGCCGAGATCGAGCGCGACGTCGCCGACGATCGCGGCGGCGAGGGCGTCTGGCCGGGCTTCAGCAACCGGCTCGCCAGCGCGTGCAGATCGAGCCAGAGATAGCGTTCGCCCCGCAGGGAACGCAGCCCGTAGTAGAGGTTGAACCCATCCACGTAGACCCCGACGCGCACGGATCGAGGAACGGGGTTGTCGCGCACCGCCATCACGCCCTAACATGGTGTCACCGCGCCCGGGGTTACGTCCCCGGGCTCTACGGCCCCCGGCAGGGGGCCGTTTCTTTTTTCGCTCGCTTGTTCGATTAAGAGGATACCCAACTCTCCGTCGCCAGGTGGCGACGTTGCGTGATGAAGTCGCCCGTGCCGGGACTCTGCGAGGATCGTCGCCATGGAGACGACGCTGACCGGCCTGGACGGGCTGCTCGACGGCTTCGACCGCGTCTACCGCGACCAGCTCGCCCGTTACCCCGCGGGCCAGGAGCCGGCGTGGCAGCCGGTGCACACCGTGTACGTGCCGGCGGACCGGGTCACGGCGGAGGTCGTCCACGAATGGCGGCACGCCGCCGCCGACCTGCTCAACCGGCTGCTGTTCACGCCGGGCGAGCTGGCCGCGCTGTTCGGGCTGGACCTCGAACTGGCCCGGCCGGTGCACGAACGTGTCCGCCGCAAGCTCCACAACGAGCCCATCGAGGACCTGCGGATCGACTTCGAGGACGGGTACGGCGTGCGCGCGCCGGAGGAGGAGGACCGGCACGCCGAGTCCGCCGCCGCGGCGGTCGCCGAGATGCACCGCGCGGGCACGCTGCCGCGCCGGTGGGGGCTGCGGGTGAAGTCGTTCGCCGACGGCGACCCGCACCGCTCGGTCCGTACGCTCGACGGCTTCCTCACCGAGGTCGTACGGCGGGCCGGGCGGCTTCCGGACGGGTTCACGGTGACGTTCCCCAAGGTCCTCATGGAGGACTACCTCCGGCAGTTCGCCCGCTGCCTGGAGGCGCTGGAGCGCGCGCTGGCGCTGCCCTCCGGGACGCTGCGCTTCGAGATGCAGGTGGAGGCCCCGCAGACCGTGCTGTTCCTGCAGCGGTCGGCCGGCCTGGTGCCGTCGCTCGGCGGGCGGCTCGCGGCCGCGCACTTCGGGGTGTTCGACTACACCGCGGCGGTCGGGCTGCCCCCGGACGAGCAGCGGCTCGACCATCCCGCGTGCGATCACGCCAGGCACGTCATGCGGACCGCGCTCGCCGGCACGGGCGTCGAGCTGTCGGACGGCTCCCTCGCCGCGGCGCCGGCCTCGGACTCGGCCGCCGACGTGCACGCCCTGCTCCGCAGGCACTCGGCGCTGGTGGCGCACTCGCTGTCCCACGGCTTCCACCAGGGCTGGGACATGCATCCCTCCCATCTCGTCAGCCGCTTCACGACCGTCTACGCGTTCCATCTCGCCTGCTACGAGAAGTACGCCGACCGGGTGCACGCGTGGGAGGAGCGGCGGGCCGCGGCGGGCGGGGTGCTGGACGAGCCCGCCACCGTCCGGACGCTGGCCGCCGCGCTGGCCCGGGCCGACCAGGCCCTCGGCTGAGCCGCGCCCGTCTTTGCCATATCGGCAACGTTGTTTGGCGGTCCCGCCGATCATGTCGCATCGTGACCGGAGCGATGCGAGAGGAGATTCGGGTGGACGGGACATATGACGTGATCGTGATCGGCGGCGGCGCGGCCGGGCTCAGCGGCGCCCTGGCGCTGGCGCGGGCGAGACGGCCGGTGCTGGTGGTCGACGACGGGCGGCCGCGCAACGCGCCGGCCTCACATGTGCACAACTACCTCGGCAGGGAGGGCACGCCGCCCGGCGAGTTGCTGGCGGCCGGGCGCGCGGAGGTCGAGGCGTACGGCGGTGAGATCACCGACGGCCGCGTGGCGAGGGCGGCGCGGGAGGACGACGGCCGTTTCCTCGTGACGCTCGACGACGGGCGTGCGCTCCGGGCGCGACGGCTACTGCTCGCGACGGGGCTCGCGGACGAGCTTCCGGACGTGCCCGGTCTGGCCGGACGGTGGGGCCGCGACGTGCTGCACTGCCCCTACTGCCACGGCTGGGAGGTCCGCGACCGGCGGATCGGGGTGCTGGCCACCGGGCCGCACGCCGTCCATCAGGCCTGCCTGTGGCGGCAGTGGACCGACGACGTGGTCTTCCTGAACCATCACGCCGTGCCGCTGACGGAGGAGGACGCCGAGCGGCTCGCGGCGCGCCGGATCGCTGTCGCGGACGGCCCGGTCACGGCGGTGGAGGTCACCGGCGACGCGATCAGCGGAGTGCGCCTAACCTCGGGCGACGTGATCGCGCTGGACGCGGTCGTCGTCGCGCCGCTGTTCACCGCCCGCGCCGAGGTGGCGCGGTCACTCGGGCTCACGCCGGTGGAGGTGGAGGTCCGCGGTCAGGTGGTCGGCAGCCGGATCCCCGCGGAGCCGACCGGGGCCACCGCCGTGCCCGGCGTCTGGGTGGCGGGCAACACGGCCGACGTGATGGCACAGGTGATCATGGCCGCCGCGGCGGGCCTGGCCGCCGGCGCGGCGATCAACATGGACCTCGTCGCCGAGGAGACCGCGGAGGAGGTCGACGCCTACCGGCATCAGATGGGCACGATGTTCGAGGAGGCCGCCTGGGAGGAGCGCTACCGGTCCCGGCCGGCCGTCTGGAGCGGGCGCCCGAACCCGCAACTCGTCGCCGAGGCGGCCGATCTGCCCCCGGGGCGGGCCCTCGACGTCGGCAGCGGCGAGGGAGCCGACTCCGTGTGGCTCGCCGAGCGCGGCTGGCGGGTCACCGGGACGGACATCTCGGCCACCGCGCTGAAGCGGGCCGCCGCCCACGCCGCCGACGCCGGTCCCGAGGTCGCGGCCCGCATCGAGTGGCTCCACGCGGACCTGCGCGACCATCCGCTCCCCGAGGGGACGTACGACCTGGTGTCGGCGCACTACATGCACCTGCCGGGCGAGACCCGGCGGGCGCTGTACGCCCGGCTGGCCGCCGCCGTGGCGCCGGGAGGCACCCTGCTGATCGTCGGGCACCACCCGCTCGACCTGCTGACCGTGCCCCACCGGCCGCACTTCCCGCAGGCGATGTTCACCGCCGAGGAGATCGCGGCCTCGCTCGACCCGGCCGCCTGGGAGGTGACGGCCGCCGAGGCGCGGCCGCGCACGGCGAAGGACCCGGAGGGGCACGAGATCACGATCCGGGACGCCGTCCTGGTCGCGCGCCGCCGCGCCTGACGGCGCCTGGCTTCAGAGCCGGTCCACGAGGCGGCGCCAGTGCCTGACCCGGCTGGGGTCGACGGGCTCCTGCCAGGAGCCCCGCACCGCGCCTCCCACGTGGAAGGCGCGGATGCCGTAGTCGAGCAGCGCCGGGACGTGCGCCTCGCGCAGGCCGCCGCCGGCGAGCACGAGCGAGGCGTCCCCCGCCTCCGCCCGGGTCCGCAGGACGTGCAGGCCGCTGCCGACGCCCTCGGGCGACCCCGACGTGAGAACGGTCGCCAGGTTCGGCAGCAGCCGTACGGCGCGCCATGCGGCCCGCACGTCGGCGGCGTGGTCCACCGCGCGGTGGAAGGTCCAGGGCAGCGGCGAGACGGCGTGGATGAGCGCCTGGGTCGCCTCCACGTCCACGGACCCGTCCTCGGAGAGGAATCCGAAGACGAACCCCGCCGCGCCGGCCTCGGTCAGTTCCTTCACGTCGCGGCGCAGCCGGTCGAGCTCCTCCGGGCTCACCGTGAACCCGGCGTCGCGGCGGAGCATGATCATCTGCGGTAGTCCGCACTCGCGGGCGATGGCCGCGACGAGGTCCGCCGAGGGGGTGAGCCCGCCCGAGCCCATGTCGGACACGACCTCCAGGCGGTCCGCCCCACCCTCCTCGGCGGCCACGGCGTCACGCAGATCGAGCGCGATCACTTCAAGGAGGGATCCCGTCATGATGTGAACAGTATCGGGTCCCTTTGCGGCGCCTCACGGCATCCGCCCTGTTCAGCACTCGATCAACTCGTTGTGTGCCGTGATGTCAAGAACGCGCAACTGCTGCGTCCCGTGGCCCCCGCGCGGGGCCGGCACCAGCGGAACGCGGCGCTCCGGCCGCCGCCGCTGCCCCGGCCGTGCCGGTTCGGCGTGCTCGGAACGGTCCCAGCCGGAGAGCACGGCGCAGGCGTCCCGCTCGAACAGCGCCCCTGAGGCGCGGTGCGGCAGGTCGACGGTGCGGACGTGCCGGAAGCCCGCTCCGCGGTAGTACGCCTGCAGCCGGGCGTTGTCCTTCGCGCAGTCGAGGCGCAGGTACGGCCGGCCCTGGACGGCGGCCCGCAGACCGGCCCAGTCGAGCAGCGCCTCCCCCAGGCCCTGGCCCGAGAAGGACCTGTGCACGGCCAGTTTGTGGACGTACAGCGCGTCGCCGGGCCGGTCCCGCGGCGTCCAGAACTCCGCGTCGGCGTGGCCGTCCACCGCGATCGTGGCGGCGGGCACGCGGGCGGCGCCGTCGACGGTCTCCGCGTCCTCTCCGGCGTCGAGCAGGTACATGACCCCCTCGCCGATCAGCGGGGCGATGCGCTCGGCGGGGAAGCCCGCGGCGGGCCACTGCCGTACGCCGAGACCGTTCAGCCAGCCGGCGGTGCGGGCCAGCAGGACGAGGACCCCCGGAAGGTCGGCGGGGGTGGCGCGACGCAGCGTGAGTTCCGTAACAAGATCCAGGGTGTTCGCAGGCATGCCTGATTCCTTTCGTGCCGAGGGGAAGGATCTGATCACTCAGAGTGACGGCGAGACGCCGTACAGCGTCCGTCGCGGGGACGGCGAGGCCTCGCTAGGGCGCGCGGGTGCGGCGAGGCCAGCGGCGGGAGCGCCCCCGGGAGACGGCACAGTGATCGGGACGGGGACCGGCACGGTAGTGATCGGCACGGGGATCGGCACGGCGGCCGGACGGGCCGGCGCACAGGAGGTGAGCGCCCCCCGGAGGAGGGCTCGGCCTGGGACGCCCGCTCAGGGAAGCGGGCGCCGGGGCCTCGTCAATGACGTTCCAGCTCGTATCGGATCAGATGTTTGTCCGCGGGCAGCACGGACACGGCGACGCGGACCGGGGTGTCGTCGGCGTCGTAGCCGACCCGGGTGTGGACGACGACCGGGGTGCCGGGCTCCAGCTGGAGCCGCGCCGACTCGTCGGAGGTGGGCATGCGGGCCGAGAGGTCGTCGACCACGCGAATCTGCAGGTGCCCGAGCTCCTCCAGCACCCTGTTGGCTCCGCGGGTGATGTCCCCCGGCCGGGCGATCTCGGAGCCCCCCACGATCTCCAGGGGGAAGTACGAGTCGAGCGTGTTGAACGGCTGGGCGTCGACGAACCGCAGACGGCGGCGCACCACGGCCAGGGCGCCGTCGGCGAGGGCGAGGCGGGTCGCCACGTCCTCGGGCGGTTCGACGATCGACACTTCGATCCGCTGGTCGGCCGTACGGCCCTCGGACCGGACGGCGTGGACGAACGCGTCGAACCGCGGCTCTTCCTGGTCGTGCGCGAGGAACTCGTCCTGGGGCCGCATGAGGAGGGGACGGCGCTCGCGTACGAACGTTCCACGCCGGCGCATCCGCAGGATGAGACCCTCGTTCTCCAGCTCACCCAGCGCCAGCCGTACGGTGTTGCGGCTGACCCCGTGCGCCTCCATGAGGTCGGTCTCGGTCGGGATCTGGTCCCCCGGCGCGAGTTCGCCCGCGTAGATGGCCCTGCGCACCTCGGCGGCCACCTGCTGATAGAGCGACGATCGTGCCATCTTTCCTCAATCCACCCTTTTGTTCCAACAAATCTAGAGGATCTCGGTCTAGCGGGAAACAACCCCTTGACCGGAGCCCTCCGGGCCGCGCATTATCCAAACGTTGGTACAAATCCATCCAATGGAGGTGGGGCAAGTGCTAGCGGTCCGTGCGGGCACGCCGTACTTGCCCTGGCGGGACCCCTGCGAGGCGACGCGGATGCTGCGCTACGCCTTGCACCGGCAGGGGTTCACCCACACCTACCAGAGCAACGGGAACGGCATGTCCGTGCTGTCGGTATCCACCGACCTGACGGTCTGGTGCAGGAACGGGTCTTTTGTGTGGCATGAGGATGACTTCCTCATCACGCATCCCTCCGACGACCCCGACGGCGCGACACGCCTGATCATGCGGCACCACCGCACGCCGGAGCGGCCGGACGACGACGGCCTCTCCCCAGAGACTCCGTGCGAATGAACGAGGTCTCGACCCCAACCCTCGCCGGGGTCGAGGCCTCGCGCCGGGGCGGAGCGCGTCCTGGCGGGTCCCCCACGCCCGCCAGGACGCGCCACCGTTAACCGACGCCGTTGACCCGCGCCGTTGACCCGCGCCGCCGGACTCGACTTCGCCGCCACGCGGGACCAGCCGGGAACCGACCGGTCGGTACGCTTCCCTCATGACTCTGTTCTCGGTGGAAGGCAAGACGGTCGTCGTGACGGGCGGCTCCCGGGGAATCGGCAAGATGATCGCGCGCGGGTTCCTCGACGCGGGCGCCACCGTCTACATCTCCTCCCGCAAGCGGGACGAGCTGGAGGCCACGGCCGCGGAGCTGGGCTGCCCGGCGGTCCGGGCCGACCTGTCTACCCCCGAGGGCGTCGAGACGCTGGCGCAGGCGGTGGAGGAGCGGGAGAGCCGGCTCGACGTGCTCGTCAACAACGCCGGGGCGAGCTGGGGCGCACCCCTGGAGGAGTATCCCGAGCACGCCTTCGACAAGCTCTGGGACATCAACGTCAAGGGCGTCTTCTTCCTCACCCGCCGGTTCCTGCCGCTGCTGCGCGCCGCCGCCTCGCCCGACAACCCCGCCCGTGTCATCAACATCGGATCGGTCGACGGGCTGCGGGTGCCGTTCATGGAGAACTACGCCTACTCGGCCGCGAAGGCGGGCGTCCACATGCTGACCCGGCACCTGGCGCATCGGCTGGCCAAGGAGTCGATCACCGTCAACGCGATCGCCCCCGGGCCGTTCGAGTCGAAGATGATGGCCTTCGCGCTCGACGACCCCGAGATGCGAGGCGCGATCGAGAGCGGCGTGCCGCTGGGGCGGATCGGCCGGCCCGACGACATGGCGGGCGCGGCGGTCTTCCTCGCCTCAAGGGCCGGCTCGTACCTCACCGGGGCCGTCATCCCGGTGGACGGCGGCATATCGACGCACGGCTGAACCACGGGCCCGCCTCGCCTCAACCACGGGCCCTGGCAGCGGGTCAGCCCGCCTTGAGCGCCTCGGCGAGGGCCTCGGCGAACAGGTCCGGCGCGGCCAGCTCGTCCCGCAGGAACAGGTACGGCTCGGTGAGCTCGACCTCCATCAGCACCGGCTCGCCGTCCGGCATCCTGACCAGGTCCACCCGGGCGTACAGCAGGTCCGGCGGGACGGCGGCCAGCACCCGCTCGGCCAGCGCGAACTGGTCGTCGTCGGGATCGCGCAGGGTGGCGCGGTTCTCCGTCGTGGCCTCGACGCCGCTGAGCATGGGATGCCGCCGTACGGCGTGGCTGAACCGGCCGCCGAAGTACAGCAGCGACAGCTCCCCCTCCAGTTCCACGGACGGGAGGTACGGCTGGACCATGACCGTGCGGCCCTCGTCGAGCAACCGGGCCACGTGCGCGGCGGCGGCGTCCCGATCAGCCGTGCGGGTCGTGTCGCGGGCCCCCGCCGAGACGGCCGGCTTGACGACGTACTCGTCCCACTCGGGCAGTCCGGCGCCCGGCTCGGGCCAGAAGGTGGGCACGGTCGGCACGCCGAGCGTGCGCAGGTAGGTCTTGTCGGTGTTCCATTCGAGCACCGCCGCCGGGTTGAACAGCCGCGTGACCCGCTCCACCCGATGGGCCCAGGCGACGAACTCGTCGCGCCGCTCGATGTAGTCCCAGGCGGAGCGGACGACCACCGCGTCGAACTCCGACCAGTCGGCACGGGGGTCGCGCCAGTTCACCGGCGCCCCCTCGATGCCGGCCCCGAGCCAGGCGGCGAGGGCGGTCTCCCGCTCGTCGTCGTGGCGGCTCACCGTATCGTCGGCGGTGACGTAGGCGACCTTCATGAAGCTCCCATCCGCGATGCGTCGGCGCCCATGCTACGGCGCGTGTCACACCGCCGGGCCGCCGCCCGCCCTTCCCCACCGCCCGCTCGGGTGCCTTCAGCCGAGGCCGGCGAGGACCTCGGCCGCCGCCTGGCCGCAGACCCTGGCGGCGCCGTGCGTGGCGATGTGGACCGCCCCCAGGTCCGTACGGCCCGGCAGCCCCATCTCGACCACGACGCCGTCGGGCCGGGCGGCCAGCAGGCGCTCCAGCAGATCCGTCTGCCAGGGATGCCGGTGGGCGTCCCGGACCACGACGACGAGAGGCCGCTCGGCCGCCTGGCGCAGGATCGCGGCGGCGACGCCGTCGCCCGGCTCGCGCGCGCCGCGCCCGTCCTCCGCGCGCACGTCCTCCGCGCGCAGGTCCTCCTCGCGCAGGCGGGTGACCGTGGTGCCCGGCAGCAGCTTGCCCAGCGGCTCCCCCGTGCCCCACGGCATGCCCTTGTCGATCGCGAGGTTGGTCTCCGGCGCGAGCTCCACCACATGGGGCGCCGCGGCCAGCGGCAGCGTCCCGGCCGGCCCGCGCAGGGTGACCCGCAGCGCCCGGCGGGCGGCGGCCAGCCCGACCTCGCCGGGCACGGCGTCCCCCGGCTCCGCCCCGGCCCGCCAGGCGGCCAGGGCGCGCACCCGGGCCGCCGCGTCGGCGAGCCGCTCCTCCGTCAGCGACCCCTCCGTCACGGCGTCGGCGATCGCGTCGCGGATGCGCGCGTGCGTCGCCTCGTCGGCGTTCTCGCCGCCCACGCAGACCGCGTCGGCCCCCGCCGCCACGGCCATCGCGCTCGCGCCGCCCAGGCCGTACCGGCCGGAGACCGCGGCCATCTCGATGCCGTCGGTGACGATCAGGCCCTCGAAGCCCAGCTCCCGCCTGAGCAGGCCGGTGAGGACGCGGGGGCTCAGGGTGGCCGGCCGCTCCTCGTCGTACGCCGTCACGAGCAGGTGACCGGTCATGATGGAGCGCACCCCCTCCCGGATCGCCACCCGGAACGGCAGCAGCTCGATCTCGGCCAGCTCCTCACGTGAGGCGGTCACCCGCGGGATCCCGTGGTGGGAGTCCACGGACGTGTCGCCGTGCCCGGGGAAGTGCTTGGCGCAGGCGGCGACGCCGGTGGACTGCAGCCCGCGGATCCAGGCGGCCGTGTGCCGCGCGACGAGCCCCGGGGCGGCGCCGAACGCGCGTAGGCCGATGACCGGGTTGTCCGGGTTGGAGTTGACGTCGGCGGCCGGGGCGAAGTCGATGGTGATCCCGGCCTGCCGCAGGTCGTGCCCGATGTCCCGGGCCACCTGCTCGGTCAGCTCCACGTCGTCCACGACGCCGAGGGCGTAGTTGCCGGGCCGTGAGCTGCCCGTGCGGGCCTCCAGCCGCGTCACCTCCCCCGCCTCCTCGTCGATGCCGATCACGACGTCGGGGTTCTCCGCGCGCAGCGACGAGGTCAGGGCGGCGAGCTGGGCCGGGGTGTCCACGTTCCGCGAGAACAGCACGACGCCGGCGAGGCCGCCCGCGAGCCGCCGCCGCACCCAGTCGGGGGCGGTGGTCCCGGCGAAGCCGGGCAGGAGGACCGTGTCGGCCAGACGGAGCAGGTCAGGGCTTCGCTTCATGCTGCGTCCACAGGGCATCGCTCAGGCATGCCCGCAATCTAATAGGAAACTTTCCTATTTGCCAGCCCCGGGACGTGCCCGGCGGCTCAGAGATCGGTGCGGTGCAGCCGGTTCTCCCTCACCTCGAAGCCCGCGATCGTGGTCAGCGGGGCGCCGGGCCGGTCCACGAAGGCGACCGCGCGGTAGTCGGCCCGGAAACCGGTCATGTCCGCCGTGCAGGACACGTATCCGTGCCGGCTGTCGAAGAAGGCGATGTGGGGGTTGATGTCGAGGATCTTGCTCGCGTCCGTGATGCCCGGCATGCTCGTCACCGAGGGGCCGACGAACTCGGCGCCGAGCGCGCGGGAGGCCGGGTCCGCCCAGTCCGCGCGCACGTCGCAGGCGTACGCGCTGTGCACGTCGCCGCTCAGCACGACCAGCCCGTCCGGGGCGGCGGCCAGCACGCGGGCGCGCGAGTCGGGGTAGCCGTCCCACGCGTCGGCGCTGACGGGTTCGAGCGGGAACCTGCGCTGGGAGAAGAACACCGCCTGCGCCAGCACCTTCCAGCGGGCCGTCGAGCCGCGCAGCCGTTCCAGCAGCCACTTCTCCTGCTCGGGGCCAAGCATGTCGCGTCCCTGGCGGTACTGCCGGGTGTCGGCGAGCAGGAAGTCGGCCACCCGCCCGTACGGCCGCCAGCGGTGGTTCTGCAGGCTCGCGCCGGACGGGCGCACCCGCAGCGGCTGGTGCTCGTAGTACGCCTTGAACGCGGCGGCCCGGCGCTTGAGGAAGGCGGCGGAGGCGCTTCCGTCACCCGGCAGCGCGCCCGCCCAGTTGTCCCGGACCTCGTGGTCGTCGGGGATCGCGAGCCACGGCGCGGTGGCGTGCGCGGCCTGCAGGTCGGGGTCCAGCTTGTAGCGGGCGTAGCGGTTGCGGTACCCGGCGAGCGTGGTGCACTCGGCCGCCGACTCCAGCGGGCGCACCCAGCGGCCGGGCCCGGGGTTCTTCGGCTTGCCGTACTCGTAGATGTAGTCGCCGAGGTGGAGGACCAGGTCGGGCCGTTCGGCGGCCAGATGGCCCAGCGCGGTGAAGTGACCGTGCTCGTAACGCTGGCAGGAGACGAAGCAGAAGCGGACGGGGCCGGTCGAACCCGCGGCGGGGGCGGTCCTGGTGCGGCCCACACGGCTCACGTGGCCCTCGGCGGAGAACCGGTAGAAGTAGTCGGCCCCGGGCCGCAGCCCGGCCACCCGCACGTGCACGCTGTGCGCCCAGTCGGGCTGCGCGGGCGTGGTGCCGGACTGCACGATCTTCCGGAACGCCTCGTCCTCGGCGATCTCCCACCGCACGGTCACCGGCTTGTCCGGCATGCCGCCGGGCCGCGTCGGATGCAGCGGCTCGGGAGCCAGCCGGGTCCAGAGGATCAGTCCGTCGGATAAGGGCTCGCCCGACGCCACCCCCAAGGTGAACGGATACTGCAATTTCGCCATGTGCCCGATCCTGCCGTACCGGCGGCGGTCATGCCGGGAGGTCACGTGCGGCGAGAGTTGCGAACAAGCCCTTGCTCGACGGCCATAATGGGAGCCGTGAACCAGCGTAAGGACTCCGGCGGCACGGCCGTGCCGGTCAGGGCGAGGCGCGGCGGGGCCGGGCCGGCGTCGGAACGACGCGAGCACCTCGTGAGACTCGCCGCCGAGTTGTTCGCGCGCAAGGGCTTCCAGGCCACCACGGTACGGGAGATCGCGCTGGAGGCGGGCATCCTCTCCGGCAGCCTCTACCACCACTTCGACTCCAAGGAGACGATCGTCGACGAGGTGCTGCGCACCTTCCTGGACGATCTGATCACCCGTTACCGGGCCGTGCTGGAACGCCGCGGCGATCCCCACTCGGTCCTGGCGGAGATGGTCCGCATCGGCTTCGGCACCCTGGAGCCGCACCGGGCGGCCATCACCGTCATGCAGAACGACTGGAACTACCTGCGCTCGCTGCCCGGCGACCGGTTCGACTACCTGCTGCGCGCCGAGGACGAGGTGGAGCGCATGTGGGTGGAGCAGATCAGGGCCGGTCAGGCCGCCGGCCAGTTCCGCGACGACGTCGACCCCAAGCTGACCTACCGGATGATCCGCGACACCATCTGGGTGACCGTGCGCTGGTTCCGCCCCGGCGGCAGGCTCGACACCGACCACCTCGCCGACCACTTCGTCAAGCTCCTGTTCGACGGTCTCGCGACCGGAGAGCGGGCGAGCCGGCCGTCATGACACTGCACAAGGCGGTACGCCTCGCGCTGACGGAGGCCGCCGACCCCGCGCGCGCCCTGTCCATGCGGGCGTACATGAAGTCGGAGATGCCGTTCCTCGGGGTCACGGCCGTGCCGCGGCGGGCCCTGCTGCGCCGGCTCTTCACCGAGCACCGGCTCGACAGCGCGCCCGCGTGGCGCAGGGCGGTGCTGGCGCTGTGGCGCGACGCCGAGTACCGCGAGGAGCGCTACGCCGCGATCGAACTGTCCGCGCACCGGTTCTACCGGTCCTGGCAGACGCTGTACACGATCCCGATGTACGAGGAGATGATCGTCACCGGGGCCTGGTGGGACTTCGTGGACGACATCGCCATCCACCGGATCGGCACGCTGCTGCGGTTGTACCCGGAGAGCATGCGCCGCCTGGTGCTGGAGTGGGCGCACGACGCCGACCTGTGGAAACGGCGCGCCGCGATCCTGTGCCAGAACTCCTTCAAGGACGGCACCGACGTCCACCTGCTCTACGCCTGCATCGAGCCGAGCCTGTCGGACACCGACTTCTTCGCCCGCAAGGCCATCGGCTGGGCGCTGCGCGAGTACGCGAGGACCAACCCGCAGGAGGTGCTCCGCTACGTGAAGCACCGTGGCCTCAGCGGGCTGAGCCGCCGCGAGGCGCTGCGGAACCTCCCCGGCGCCTGAGGCCCCGGGTGCCCGGGGCTCCGAAGCGCCCCGTACGGACGACGGCACGCCCGGTCCCCCGGATTACATCCGGGAGGTGACGTTTTTGCTCCGGTGACAACCGCCCTTTCGGGTGAGACCTTGAGTCAGGGCGGATTCAAGGGGGCGTCATGAGGGCCTGGTCGGTACCGGGCTACCGGGAGGTACGGGAACTCGGCGCGGGCGGCGCCGGGCGGGTCGTGCTGGCGACCTACACGACCACCGGCGCCTACGTCGCGATCAAGTATCTGCGCGAGGAACTGCGCCGGGATCCGCACTTCCTGGCCGGGTTCCGGCACGAGGCCCGGGTCATGGTGGAACTGAACGACCCCAACGTCGTGCGCCTGTACGAGTACGTCGAGGCGCGCGACGGCGCGGCGATCGTCATGGAGCTCGTCGACGGCGTCTCCCTGCGCAGGATCCTCGCCGAGCACGGCTCGACCAGTCCCGAGGCCGCGCTGGTCGTGCTGAAGGGCTCGCTGGCGGGCCTGTCGGCCGCGCACGCCGCGGGCATCGTCCACCGGGACTACAAGCCGGAGAACGTGCTGGTCCAGGCCGACGGCGCGAGCAAGCTGTCGGACTTCGGCATCGCCACGCCGAGCGGGACGCCGGAGGCCCCCGCCGGCACCCCGCCGTACATGGCGCCCGAGCAGTGGTACGGCGGGCCCGCCGGTCCGGCCACCGACGTCTACGCCGCCACCTGTGTGTTCTACGAATGCCTGACCGGGCACAGGCCGTACCGCGCGCAGGACATGGCGGTGCTGCGAATGCTGCACCGCAGCGCGCCCGTCCCGGCCGGTGACGTGCCGGCCCCGGTGCGGGCCCTGGTCGTGCGGGGCATGGCCAAGAACCCGGCCGACCGGCCACCGACCGCCCGGGCCTTCGTCGCCGACCTGGAGACGGCGGCCACCTCGGCCTACGGCCCCGACTGGGAGCAGCGCGGCCGCCGTCACCTGGCGGAACTGGCCACCCTGCTCGCGCTGACGTTCCCCCTGGCCACTCCGGCGGTGCCGGTCGAGGTGTCCACGTCGCTCGCCCGGACCGTGCTCGCCGAGCGGCTGACCCGCTTCGCCCCGCGCTTCGCCCTCGGCGCGGTCGTGCTGGCGGCCGTGGTGACCGCGGCGGTGGTCGCCGCCAACCGGCAGATGCCGGTCGCGCAGGGCACCCTGCTCACGCCGCCCCCGCCGCACAGCCTTCCCGCCGCGCCGCCTCCGGACACGGCCGGTCCGGTTCCGCCCGGGGCCACGGAGTCGTACGGCCCCGGCCCCGCGGACTCCACTCCCGAGGACGTCGGCGGCGCGTCCGGAGGCGACACGGACGGCGGCACGGACGGCGACACCGGCGCGGGCACCGGCGGCGGGTCCTCGGCGGCGCCCGGGACGGCGGGGCCCGTCCCCTCCCACATGGGCGCGACGAGATCTCCGAGCCAGGCGCCGTCCCCGAGCCGTGCGCCGTCTCCCAGCCCCGCCCCGCCGCGGGTGACCGGGCTCGGCATCACCTCGTTCGACGGCCAGGCGGTGCTGGTCGACGTGCGGGCGAGCACGACGGGACGGGTGCTGCTCACCGCGCGGTTCGCCTCCGGGCCGTCCCCCGCCGCGCTCGTCGCCGCTCCGCCGCAGACGATCGCGCTGCGGGGCGCCACCTCCTACCGGATGGGTTTCCAGCAGCCCTTCCCCTCCCCCGCGTGCGGGACGACCGTGCATCGCAGGGTCGAGGTGTCCACGGTCCCGGCCGCGCGGGGAGCCGCCGGTACGAGCGTGGCGACCAGGACCGTCGCCGGTCCCCGGTGTCCCAAGCCCGATGTGTCTCCGGCCGTCCCGGGCAACAGCCCCAGCCCGCGCGAGAGCCCCGTGCCGGCCGGAACTCCCGGTGTGCCCAGAACACCCGACGCGCCGAAGACTCCCGATCCACCGAAGACTCCCGAAGCGCCGCAGAGCCCCGACAGGCCGCGCACCCCCGGCGTGCCGCAGGACGGGCCAAAGGACACGCCACAGGACACCCCACGGGACACGCCACGGAGCGCGACACAGACCGCGGCACAGGCCCCGGAGACCACGCCGCCGACGGCGCGACAGGGGGTACAGCAGGGGGTGTCGCGGAGCCCCGAGTCGCCCGTGAACGCGGAGGCCGGAGAACCCTGGACGGCTGACTGATTTTCGCCCCGACCGGTGAAATATTCACCGGCCGCCCCTCGCCGTTCCGGTGACTTCCGCCGCCCGCGCTCGCGAAGCGCCAGGTCAGTGGCGCTTCACAGGCGCGGCCTGAGCACGGTGTGAGCACGGCGGGCACTCCGCCTCGTTGACGCGTCCGGGTCCGCCCGGGTTGGCTCGCGCTCAGCGCACCAGACCACCTTCCGGGGGCGTCGGCGGTCCGAGTTGTTAACGCTCACATGAGGCATTCGTGCCGCCGTCGGCGGTCCCCACCAGCGCGTACGCGCAGCAGCGGAGAAACGTACCACTCGGAGAATGGGAAAAGCCTGTGCGACATGACAGCTCTTTTCGCCGGCGGTCGAGCCTGACGGCCGCCGCCGTCGCCGCGCTGCTGACGGCCGGCGCCGGGGTGGCCGGCGTCCACGTCGCGTCGGCGGCGACGGCCGGATGCCAGGTCACCTACACGGTGACCAGCGAATGGCCGGGCGGCTTCGGCGCGAGCGTCGGCATCCAGAACCTGGGCGACCCGGTCAACGGCTGGCGGCTTACCTGGTCGTTCCCCGCCGGGCAGACCATCACCCAGCTGTGGAACGGCACCCACACCCAGTCGGGCTCCCAGGTGACGGTCACCAACGCCTCCTACAACGGCGCCATCCCCACGGGCGGCAGCGTCGCCTTCGGGTTCAACGGAAGCTTCACCGGCTCGAACCCGAAGCCTACGAGTTTCGCCCTCAACGGCGTGACCTGCACCGGCGGCGTCGCCTCCCCCACCGCCACGCCCAGTCAGACTCCCAGCCAGACTCCCAGCCAGACCCCCTCGCAGAGCCCTTCGCAGAGCCCTTCGCAGAGCCCGAGCCCGAGCCCGACGCCGAGTGCCACGCCGCCGGACCGCCCGATGATCAACAACAACTTCCCGGTCACGCGTGAGGGGGCGTACGGCACCAACCGCTACACCGTGTTCCGCCCGTCGAACCCCTCCTCCGTCGGGCGCACGATGCCCGTGCTGGTCTTCGGCAACGGGGCCTGCGCGCACACGAACGGGAGCGAGGTCGTCCAGGCGCTGACGTTCATCGCGGCCCGCGGGTTCGTCGTGGTGGACACGGCGTCGGTCGACGGCTCGCCGAACGGGGTGAACAGCGGGTCGCCGATCCCGTCGCTGCTGACCGACGCGATCGGCTGGGCCGAGCGGGAGAACGCCCGGAGCGGCTCGCCGCTCTACCAGCGTCTCGACCTGTCCCGGGTGGCCACCGCCGGGCACTCCTGCGGAGGGCTCGAGGCGCTGATCGCCGGGCAGGACCAGCGGGTCGACGGCGTGGTCTCCCTCGACAGCGGGTTGTTCGCCGACGGCTCGTTCGGCTACTCGCGCTCGGAGCTGTCCAAGCTGCACACGCCGGTGATGTTCCTGGACGGCGGGCCCTCCGACATCGCCTACGACAACACCCGGGCCAACTACGACCTGGTCAGGGTGCCGGCCGTGCTGGCCGAGCAGTCGCAGGCCGGGCACACCGGGTTCATCACCGGCTCGCAGATGACCGACGGCATGACCGCCGTGGTCCAGTTCCTGGACATGACCCTCAACGGCAACGCCACGGCGCGCTCGTACATCCTCGGCTCCTCGGGCCTGGCGGCCAAGGCGCAGTGGACGGTGCGCAGCAAGAACTTCTGACGCCGGCGTCCCCGCCCCGCCCCCTCGCCGGAACCGGCGAGGGGGTCAGGGGCGCCGGGCGTGCCGGCCGGCGTCCACGAGCAGGGGCTCCGCCGGCCCGGCGGGCGGAGCGTCCTCCTCGTGGCCCTCGACCGACAGGTTCGGCAGCAGGCGGTCGAGCCAGCGCGGGATCCACCAGTTGAGCCGGCCGAGCAGCACCATCGTGGCGGGCACGAGGAAGCCCCGGATCAGGGTGGCGTCGACCGCGATGGCCACCGCGAGCCCGACCCCGAACACCTTGACGAGGGGATCGGGGTAGGCGATGAACGCGGTGAACACCGCCACCATGATCAGCGCCGCGGAGGTGATGACCCGGCCGGTCGACCCGAGCCCCTCGGCCACCGCGGAGCGGTTGTCCCCGCTGCGCGTGTAGGCCTGCCGTACGGAGGTCAGCAGGAAGACCTCGTAGTCCATCGACAGCCCGAACAGCACGGCGAACAGCATGAGCGGCACGTACGTGTCGATGGGCACGGAGAAGAACAGCGTCGCGAGGTAGGACCCGTCGGCCGAGACCGGCGGGTCCATGCCGACCACGCGGCTGCCCAGGCCCTGGGAGAACACCACGGCCAGCGCGCCGAAGGCGGCTCCGAGGGAGACGAGGTTCATCACCGCGGCCTTGACCGCGACCAGGGGCGCGCGGAAGGCCAGCAGCAGGAGCAGGGCGCTGAGCAGCACGACGACGCCGACGACCAGCGGGGTCCTGCTCATCATGCGGTCGCCCGCGTCGGCCATGCCGGCCACCTCGCCGCCGACGTGCAGGCGCGCCCCCGGCACCTGGACGGCCCGCACCCGCTTCACCACGTCGAGGGCCCGCGGGTCGCTCGGCGCGTAGTCGGGGACGACCTGGAACAGCACCGATCGGCCGTCGTCGTTGACCATCGGCGCGGCGACGAACGCGACGCCCTCGATGTGCTCGATCCGCTGCCGCAGCACCTGGACGAGCGGGTCGGGCGGCGTGGAGTCCGCGATCCTCTCGTCCGTCTCTGCGACCGCGATGAGCCCGGCGTTGGCCCCCGGGCCGAAACCGGCCTCGATCAGCTCGTACGCCCGCCGGGCCGAGGTGCCCTTGTCGCCGTACCCGTCGTCGAGGGGGCCCAGCTTCATCGTGACGGCCGGTGCGGCGAGCGCCACGAGCACGACGACGGTGACGGCGAGCACCCGCCAGGGACGGCGCGCCACCCACAGGCCGAGCCTCGTCCAGCCCGTCGCCGGGCCGTCCCGGCGGGCGGCGCGCCCGAAGAACGGCAGCCGCAGCGCGTTGATCCGCTGGCCGAGGATGCCGAGCAGCGCCGGGACCAGCGTGATCGACGTGAGCACGGCGCACACGACCGAGACGCCGGTGATCCAGCCGAGCGTGGCCAGCAGCGGGAACCCGGCGAGCATCAGCGCGCTCAGGGCGATCACGACCGTGCCGCCGGCGAACAGCACGGCGCCGCCGGACGAGGCGGCCGTGCGCCGGACCGCCTCGTGCACCGCGACCCCCCGGGCCAGCAGCGCCCGGTGCCGGGACAGCAGGAACAGGGCGTAGTCGATGCCGACGCCGAGGCCGATCATCGTGGCCAGGATGGACGCCGTCGAGGGCACGTCCACGATGTGGCCGAGCAGCCCGATGAGGCCGAGCCCGACGCCGATGCTGACGATCGCGGTGAAGATCGGCACGATCGCGGCGACCAGCGTGCCGAAGGCGAACAGCAGCACCAGCAGCGCGAAGACGACTCCGATGACCTCGCTGACGCCGGTCTTGATCTGCTTGTCGGCGGGAGTGGAGCTGTCGGAGGGGACGACCTCGATGCCCGCGCGGGCCGCCGGAGCGGCGGCCGCGGCGAGCTGTTCGGAGGTCTGCGCGATCTTCGTGGTGTCCTGTCCCCGCAGCCGCACGGTGATGACGCCGATGCGCAGGCTCGGCGACATGCCGCCCACCCGGTACGGCGTCTCCACCTGGGCGACGTGCGGGGTCCGCCGCAGGGCGTCCATCGACCGCTCGACGGCCTTCTTGCGGGCCTTCTCGTTCAGCGTGCCCTTCGGGGTGTACAGGACGAGCTGCACGGTCCCGCCCGGGTCGAACCCGGGGCCGAAGCCCTCGCGCATGAGCTCGTGCGCCCGCTGCGCGTCGGTGCCGGGGATCGCCACGTTGTTGTTGACCGGCCGGCCCCACACCACCGTGCCCGCGGTCAGCAGCCCCGCCGCGAGGACCCACAGCGCGAGCACGAGCAGGCCGTGCCGAGCGCACCATTCGCCGAGCCGCCCAAGAAGCCCGCTCATCGTCGACCGTCCGTCCCCGGGTAGCACGTCACGACGGCCGTACCCTACGGCCGTACAGTACGAGGGTAGAGGCAGGAGATCGGGGGGCGGACGCCACCTTCGCCCTACGCGCCCGTGGTGGTCCGGTTACCCGCCGGCGACATCGGCGGGGCCGGTGACCCCCCGCCCGGGTCTCCCGGCGAGGCGGTCACGGAGTTTCGGAAAAGAACTTTTCATGCGGCTCGCCGGGCCGATCCCTCCCCCGTGACCCGCGTGCGCGCCGGGCCGCCCAGGGTGTGGCGCGGTCAGGGGCGGTCCCGCCCACGGACGCACCCCCGCGGGTGATCGGGCAGACTCCGCCGCCGCCGTCGCGGCGTTCGAATTCTGATATCCATATCCCCTTGCGATCACCGCCGGGGCGCGTCACATTTCGTGTGAACGTTCAACCTTTATGCCGCGTCCTAGGAACACCAGCGGACCCGATGTGAAGGGGGTGACGGCCAGCCGTGGACGTACCGGCCGTCGGGGAGGGCCGCGCGGGCGCGCTCGGCCAGGTGGTCTCGGCCCTGTCGAGCACCCCCCGGACCGTCCTCATCGTCGGCGAGCCCGGAATCGGGAAGACCCGCCTGCTCGGCGAGGCGGCGGCGCGGCTGGAGGGCTTCCGCGTGCTGCGCGGCCGGGCGCGGGAACTGGACGGCGGACGGGCCTACGCTCCCCTGGTCGACGCCCTGGGCTCGCTGCGCGGCGAGGTGGCCGGTGTCCTGTCCGACCTGCTGGAGGCGATCGACGAGGCGGCGCTCGGGGAGCCCGCCGCCGCGCCCGGCGCGATGGCCGCCCGGCTCCTGGAGTCGCTGCCCGGCCCCACTCTCCTCGCCATCGACGACATCCACCTCGCCGACGCCGACACGCTGAGCGTGCTGCGGGCCCTGCCGCACCGGCACGACTCCGTCGCCATCCTCGGCGCCGCGCGGCATCCGCCCGCTCTCGACGTGGACCTGTCCGTACGGCTCCAGCCGCTGACCATGCCCGAGGTGGCGGAACTGGTCACCACGCTGCTCGGCCGTACGCCGAGCGACGCCGTCCTGCGGCGGATCCACGCGGTGAGCCGGGGCAACCCGTGGTTCGCGCAGGAGGCGGTGCTGACGCTGGTGCAGGGCGGCGCGGTGCGCTCGGCGGACCCGGGGGCCCGGCGCGGCGCGATCCTCAGCCGGCTGTTCCAGCGCGACCGGGGCGGCCGCGACCTCGCCCGCGTGCTGGCCGCGCTGTCGCGAACCAGGGAGGCCGCCGACCTGGCGGCGCTCGCCGAGCTGGCCGGGCTGCGCCCGGAGCAGGCCGAACGCGCCTTCGAGGCCCTGGTGCGGGACGGCGTGGTCGCCCGGAGCGGCGACGGCTACGCCCTGGCCCACCCGCTGGTCGCCGAGGCGCTGTACGACGACCTCGGCCCCGCGGGGCGGCGGGACGTGCACCGCCGCATCGCCGACATGCTCGAAGGCGACGGGCTGACCGGCACTCGGCGCGTGCTGGAGTGGGCCACGCACATGGCCGAGGCCGGCCCGCCCGCGCGGGCCCTGCCGGCGGTGCTGCGGGCGGCCGACCTGACCCGCTGGACCGCGCCGCTGTCGGCCGCGCACTGGTACGGCAAGGCCGTCGAGCTGTCCCCCGAGCCGGGCGAGCTGCTGGCCAGGCAGGCCCTGGCCTACTGGAAGGGCTCACGGCCCGCGCTGGCGCTCAACTCGGCCCAGCGTGCCCTCGCCGTGCTGCCCGCCGGGCGGCGCCGCACCCAGGCCGCGTACACCGCCGTCGGCGCGGCGCACGCCATGGGGTGGTACGAGGTGGCGCTCGACGTGGCCCGCCGCCAGATCCCGAAGGCCGACGACGCCTCGGCGCTGCTCGCCCAGCAGGCGCTGGTCAGCGCGGAGCTGGGCCGCCCCAGCCGCGACATCGCCCGCCGCGCCTGGGAGAGCGTCGCCGACTGCCCTCCGCAGGACCGGGCGATCGCGGTGGGCTGCCTGGCGATCCACGCGCTGGTGCGGGGCGACTGGGCCGAGACCCAGCGGGCGGTCGACGAGCTGCTCGCCTTCGCCGCCGCGCTGCCGCCCGGCGCCCGCCTCGCGTCCCTGGAGTCGGCGGCGCACGTGCTGGCGGCGGCCGGGCAGCGTGCCCGCGCCGCCGAGGTGCTGGAGCAGGCCGAGCAGATCCACCGCGGGCTCGGCTGGCACGACATCGCCGGGCAGCACGTGCGGACCGTCGCGGTCATCCGGCGGCTCGGCGGCGACTGGGACCGCGCGCTCCAGGAGATCGCGGTCGCGGCCCGGGGGCTGGCCGAGGCGGGCCTGCTGGAGAACCTCGCCCTGCTGCGCAACATGGAGATCGACATCCTGCTCGACCAGGGCAGGCTGGAGGAGGCCGAGCGGGTCCTCGCCGAGCCGCCGCCCGGCTGCGCCATGCAGGACGGCCTGCGCTGCACGTTCCGCGCGCGCCTCGCGCACGCCCGGGGCGACCTCGCCGCGGCGCGGCGCGAGCTCGGCCGGGCGCTCGCCTGCGACGTGCCGGACGTGGTGCACCGGGCCCTCGCCGTACAGGTGTTCATCACGGGATCGGCGGGTGACGACGCGGCCTGCCGGGCGGCGGCCGCCCGGCTGGACGAGCGGTCGGCGAACGGCAGCCCCCGGACCCTGCTGGCCGCCGACCTTGCGGTGGGCTGGGCGTTCCGCAAGCCCGCCCGGGCCGGCGCGGCGCTGGAGCGGGCCCGGGCCGACGGCCTGCCGTTCGAGGAGGCCCGCGCCCGGCTGATCCTCGGCGCGCTGGGCGACCCGGCGCAGCTCCCCCGCGCGCACACCATCTTCACCCGGCTCGGCGCGGCTCCGTGGGCGGAGATGTCCGGGCGCCGCCTGCGGGAGGCCGGGATGGTCCCCGAACCCGAGGGCCGCCTCACCCCGGGCGAGCGCCGCGTCATCGAACTGGTCGCGGGCGGCCTGAGCAACCCCGAGATCGCCGAGGAGCTGCACTACAGCCGCAAGACGGTGGAGGTGTACCTCACCCGGGTCTACGCCAAGACCGGGCTGCGGTCCCGCGTGGAGCTCGCCCTGGCCGTCGCGCGCGGCGAGCTCTGAACGGCCCCTTGGCCACGGGCGTGTCCCCGGCGGCTGGACGACGCCGGCGAGATGCCGCACACCCGGCCGTGATCAGGCGGCGGGGAAGTCGGTGGCGGGCGCGCTGAGAGCGGTGGCCTCGACGTTCGCCCGCAGGGCCTCGACCTTGGCCACGGCGTAGGAGTGGGCGTCCGAACCGAGCAACTGCCGCAGCGGGCCTTCCCCGGCCAGGACCCGCCCGATGATCGCGCGAGCGCCCATGACCGGGTCGCCGAGCTGGCTGCCCTGGAGCTTCAGGTGATCGAGGATCATCTCGCGGATGGCCGGGTAGTGCGCGGTCGTCTCCGCGGGCAGGACGAGGCTGTCCGTGGTGAGGAAATCGGTGCGGAAGTAGCCGGGCTCGACGATGGTGACCTCGACGCCGAACTCCGCCACCTCGGCGGCGAGCGCCTCGCTCAACCCCTCCAGCGCGAACTTCCCGGCGCAGTAGAGGGCCCAGCCCGGGACGGCGGTCAGGCCCAGGATCGAGGACACGTTGACGATATGGCCACCTCGTTGCCCGCGGAGGATCGGCAGGGCGGCGCGCAGCACGTTCCACACGCCCACGACCTGGACGTCGAGCATGTCGCGGACCTCGCGGTCCCCGGTCTCCTCCACCGCGGCCAGGAATCCGTAGCCCGCGTTGTTGACGACGACGTCCAGGCCGCCGAAACGTCCGGTGGTCTCCCGGACCGCCCGGCTGACCGCCTCCTCGTCACGCAGGTCGACGGTGAGCGGGAGAAGGCGCGACATCTCGATCCCGCCGCCGAGGGCGGCGAGCAGCCGCTCCGGTGACCGCGTCGTCGCGGCGACCTGGTCTCCGCGCTCCAGTATCTGCCTGACCAGTTCGAGGCCGAGGCCGCGGGATGTGCCGGTCACGAACCACGTGGCGGGCCGGTCTGCTGGGAAGCTCATGGTGATCCTCTCGAATGTCGCGAGTGGCGCCGGCCGGGAGGCCCCCAGGACCGGCACAGCACCAGCTTCCTTCGCCGCGACCCGCCGTGGACGTCCATATCGCGCCCTGCGCAACCGCGCACCGGGCAACCTAGGACGCACCGGACCACCCAGGAACGCGCGGCAGCGTGGACACTGGATCCGTGGCCGGAACCAACCGTGAGCTCGCCGACTTCCTCAGACGCGCCCGTGGACAGGTCGACCCCTCGCGGGCGGGCCTGCCCCCCGACGGCCGCGTGCGACGCGTCCCGGGCCTGCGCCGCGAGGAAGTCGCTCTCCTGGCCGGAGTCTCGACCGACTACTACGCACGCCTCGAACAGGGCCGGCGCATCATCCCCTCGACGACCGTCGTCGAGGCCATCGGCCGTGCTCTAGGGCTCGACGACGCCGGACGCGCGCATCTGCACGACCTCATGGGGATGACCGCGGCCCCCGTCCGGCGCCGAACTCGCGGCGTCCAGCGCGTGCGCCCCGGGCTCTACCAGCTCCTCGACGCCCTCGACGGCGAGCCCGCCCTCGTCCTCGGCCGCCGCACCGACGTGCTCGCCGCCAACGCGATGGGGAAAGCGCTGTTCACGGACTTCGACCGGATGCCGCCGAGGCGGCGCAACTACGCGCGATGGATGTTCCTCGACGACGCCCGATCGCTGTTCGTGGACTGGGAGGTCCAGGCACGCGCCGTGGTCGAGAGCCTGCGGCTCGACGCGGGCCGCGACCCGGACGACCAGGCCACCGTCGCGCTCATCGCCGACCTGCGCGAGCACAGCCGTGAGTTCGCCCACTGGTGGGAGCAGCACCGCGTCCACCAGCGCACCCACGGCTCCAAACGCCTGCGGCACCCTCTCGTCGGCGAGCTGACCGTCGAGTACGAGACCCTCTCCCTGCCCGGAGACCCGGAGACGACGCTCTTCGTCTACACTGCCGAACCCGGCTCGTCCTCGAAACGCGCCCTGGACCTTCTCGCGAGCTGGACCGCCGAGACCCTGGCGGTTCGCCGCGGACATTAGGGATCTCCCTACTGGGCGTCGCGCGCGCGGAGGGCCAGGCTCGGGAGCATGGAGTCACCGATCCTTCGGTTCGCCGACGCGGTCTGGCGTGGTTCGGTGCGTCCCGAGGACGTGCCCGTCTCCGATCTGCGCCGGGACGGGGTGCAGGAGATCGCCTACGGTGTCGCGATGTGGCCCGCGTGCGGGAACGTCTACGTGGTCCGGGGCGAGGACGGGCTGGCTCTCTTCGACACGGGTGACGCCCACGAGGCGTCGCCGTCCTACCGAGCGATCAGGAAGTGGTCGGCCGAGCCGCTCAAGTACGCGATCTTCTCGCGCGGCAGGGCCGACCGGCTGGCGGGCCTGGAGGAGTTCGACGCGGAACCCGGCCCGCGGCCGCTGGTGGTGGCGCAGGAGGGGCTGGTGCGCCGGCTCGCCCAGCAGGGCAGGACGGCCGGCTACAACGCCACCGTCGACCTGCGCGAGCAGGGGTTCCCGCGGGTGGTCTGGCCGCTGCCGCACCGGCTGCCCGACCTGACCTACCGCGACCGGCTGTCGCTGTCGCTGGGCGACGTCACGTTCATGCTCACCCACGCCCACGGCGCCACGGACGACGCCACCTGGGCGTTCCTGCCGGAGCGCGGGGTGCTGCTGACCGGGGACCTGTTCGGCTGGACGGTGCCGGGCGCGGGCGACCCGCAGCGGGTCCAGGGCTATCCCGACGAGTGGGCCGTGGCCCTCCGCGCCATGGCCGCGCTCGACGCGGACCTGCTCCTCCCCGGCCGGGGCCTGCCGATCTGCGGCGCCGCCCGGGTGCGCCGGGCGCTCGCCGACACCGCCGACTACCTCGACAGCCTGGTGGAGCAGACGCTCGACCTGATGAACTCCGGCGCCCGGCTGGACGAGATCCTGCACGAGGTAAAGCCGCCGCCCGCGCTCGCCGCACGCGTCTACCTGCAGGAGCACCACGACGAGCCCGAGTTCATCGTGCGCAACATCTGGCGGCTGCACGGCGGCTGGCACGACGGCAACCCGGCCAACCTCAAGCCCGCGCCGGACGCGGTGTTCGCCCGCGCGGTCGCCGAACTGTCCGCGGGCGCGGCGTCGGTCGCGGGGCGTGCCGTCTCCGCGGCGGCCGACGGCGACCTGCGCCTCGCCTGCCAGCTCGCCGAGCTCGCCGCGCAGGCCGAGCCCGACGACCACCAGGTCCACGAGATCAGGGCCCTCGTGTACGCGCTGCGAGTGCAGCAGGAGCCCGGAACCATCGCCCGCGGCGTCTACGCCTGGGCCGCCGCCGAGTCACGCAGCAAGATCACCGGCCTGGACCTCCTCGACGTCTACCACGACGTCACCGAGGGCCGGGTGTGGTGGCTGCCGGTCGCCAACTGAGGCCGGCACCGACGACGTCGTCCGTCACGACGGCCGGCGGGCGCCCGGAGGGGAGCGCCCGCCGGCCCTGCCGGTAACCTTCCTGTCGTGCTCGAACAGATCACGGCGACGCGGTACGTCGCGCCGCTGCGCGAGGGCGGCTCGCTGCCCGGCGTCGTCGAGGCCGACGACCTCGGCACCTACGTCGTGAAGTTCCGCGGCGCGGGCCAGGGCAGGCGGGTGCTCGTCGCCGAGATCGTCTGCGCCGAGCTCGCCCGGCGGCTGGGCTTCGCCACGCCGGAGCTGAAGGTCGTCGACGTCGATCCCCAGCTCGGCGCCCGTGAGCCCGACGAGGAGATCCAGGACCTGCTCACCGCGAGCGCCGGGCACAACCTCGCGATCGACTTCCTGCCCGGAGCGCTGGGCTTCGACCCGCTCGCCTGGCAGCCCGACGCCGGGTTCGCCTCCCGGGTGCTGTGGTTCGACGCGTTCGTGCACAACGTGGACCGGAGCTGGCGCAACCCCAACCTGCTGGTGTGGCACGGCGGGGTGTGGCTGATCGACCACGGCGCGGCCCTGTGGTTCCACCACAACTGGCCGACGGCCGACCCCCGCCGCCGGTTCGACGGCCGCGACCACGTGCTCGCGCCGTTCGCGACCCGGCTCGGCGAGGCCGACGCCGACCTCGCCGGGCGCGTCACCCGAGAGCTGCTCGACGAGGTGACCGCGCTGGTGCCGGACGAGTGGCTGGAGGACGAGCCGGGCTTCGCTGACGCGGAGGCCGTACGGCGGGCCTACACCGAGCACCTGCTCGCCCGGGTCGCCGGGCCGCGCGACTGGCTGCCGGACCCGGGCGAGGCCCCCGCCCCGCGCGGCGAGCGGGGCGCGACGATCGGCGGCTTCTGGCGGGCCGCGCGGGAGGCCGGACGATGAGCGGGCGGGACGTCTACGAGTACGCGGTGATCCGCGTGGTGCCGAGCGTCGAGCGGGGCGAACTGGTCAACGCGGGCGTCATCCTCTACTGCCAGCCACGCGGCTATCTGTGCGCGCGGGCCGAGCTGGACGAGTCCCGGCTGCTCGCGCTGGGCGCCCCGGTGGACCTCCCCGGCGTGCGGCTGGCCCTGGCGGCGTACGAGCGGGCCTGCGGCGAGGAGGCGGGGCCGTTGTGCGGGGAGCCGCTCGGCGCCCGGTTCCGCTGGCTCACCGCGCCGCGCAGCACGGTCGTGCAGACCGGGCCGGTGCACGCCGGGCTGACCGGCGACCCGGCCGCCGAACTGGAGCACCTGCTGACCCGGCTGGTCAGGCCGCCGGCCGCGATCAGAACAGCACGGACATGAACGAGTCGACCTCCTGGAAGCCCACCTTGCGGTAGACGGCCCTGGCCGGGAGGTTGAAGTCGTTCACGTAGAGGGTGACGACCGGGGCGAAGTACTTCAGCGCCTGCTCCACCACCGCGGCCATGCCCGCCACGGCGTGGCCCCGGCCGCGCAGGTCCGGGTGGACCCACACGCCCTGGATCTGGCAGGCGTGCGGCGTGACCGCGCCGATCTCCGCCTTGAAGACCACCTGGCCGTCGTCGATCCGGGCGTACGAACGCCCGATGCGGATCAGTTCGGCGACCCTCGACCGGTAGAGCGCGCCGCCGTCGCCGTTGTCCGGCGAGACGCCCACCTCCTCGGTGAACATCGCGACGCACGCGGGCAGCAGGATGCCGAACTCCTCGGGGCGGACCCGCCGTACGAGCGGGTCCGGCTCGACGGCGGGCGCGGAACCCGTGGCCATGACCGGCTGGGCCGACCGGATCGCGCGGGCGACGCCCCAGTGGGGTTCGAGCCGCTCCCAGAGTTGTCCGACGGCGGCGGCCGGGCCGACGATGGACGAGCAGCGGCGGCCCTGCCTGCGCGCCCGTTCGGCGAAGGCGTGCACGGCCTCACGGGTGGCGTTGACGGGCACCAGGTTGGCCCCCGCGTAGCACAGGGACACCAGCCCGCCGCGCGGACCGTATCCCCACATCTGGCCGCCCAGCCGCGAGGGGCTGAGGCCGACGGCCCTGACCCTGGCCGCTACGAACACGTTGGCGACCGGATCGGTGTCGAGGAGCGTCAGCACCTCGTCCCGATCACCGTCGTCGAGCACGCGCGACGCCGATGTGCGCAGCATCACGGGCCCAGCCTACGCGAAGGGTTCACGTTTGGGATGTATCGGCCCGCCCGGGCCTCACCGCCGTACGGCGGATTCGTGAGCGGCCGCGCCGGGCGCCGTCGCCATGTCCACGGACGCCGCCCTCGGCGACGGGTCGGCCGGGCAGCTCGCGCCGGTTCCCCGCGCGCCCCTGCGCTGCGGCGGCGCCGTCGCGTCCCGCAGGTAGGCGGCGAGGTACCGGTCGACACAGGCGTTCCCGGCGAGGGACACGCCGTGGTTGCCGCCGCCCGAGGTGACCAGCCGCGCGGTCGGGAACCGGCGGCGCATCCGCAGCGCCCCTTCGTAGGGCGTGGCGGCGTCCCGCTGGGCCTGGATCAGCAGGATCGGCGGCAGCTGCGCGGTGCCCACCTTGACCGGCGTGCCGCCCTTCTCCGGCCAGAAGGCGCACGGCGCGTTGTAGACGGCGTTGGGCCAGGCCATGAACGGCGCCTCCGCGTGCAGCCGCCGGGTGTCGTCGTGCCAGCGGGCCCAGGACCGGGGCCAGGGCGTGTCGCGGCATTCCACCCCGAGGTAGACGGCGTAGGCGTTCTCCTTCTCCGCGTCGATCTCGGCCTCGCTGTGGAAGAGCCGCACCAGGATCGAGGGGTCGCCCCGGTGGACGTAGGCCGAGAAGGCGGCGGCGAGGTACGGCCAGAGCCGGTCGGTGTAGGCGCCGTTGGAGAACACGTCGTCGAGCTCGCTCGGGCCGACGACGCCGCCCGCCGGGCGGTCCCGCAGACGGGCGCGCAGGGCGTACCAGGCGTAGGAGACCGCGGCCTGGCTCGCGCCCAGCCGGTAGACGTCGTCGTGCCCGGCCAGCCACGCGAGGAAGTCGCGGTGGCGCCGGTCGAAGCTGCGGTCCTGGGCGATGTTGGCGTCGTACCAGTCGACATCGGGGTCGACGACGCTGTCCAGCACGAGCCGTCGCACCCGGCGGGGGAACAGGGTGGCGTAGACGGCGCCCAGATAGGTGCCGTACGAGTAGCCCAGGTAACTGATCCTGTCCTCGCCGAGGGCCGCCCGGATCGCGTCCATGTCCCGCGCGTTGTTCTCGGTGGTCAGGTAGGGCAGGAACCAGGCCCAGCGGTTGCCGCAGCCCTCGGCGTACTGCCGGGCCCGGCCCGCCAGCACCTGCTCGTCGGCGTCGTCGCGCGGCACGTTGTCGGGGCGGGGCGCGGCGAAGAAGCGCGCCGGGTCGACGCACGACAGCGCGGGCCTGCTGGGGGCCACCCCGCGCGGGGCGAAGCCGACGACGTCGAACCGCGCGGCGACGTCCGCGGGCAGCCGGGCCGCCACGTACCCGGCCAGGCTCAGGCCCTCGCCGCCCGGCCCGCCCGGGTTGACCAGCAGCACGCCGAGGTGGTTGCCGTCGCGGGAGACCGTGCCCCGGATGCGGTTGAGCGCCAGCGAGATCCGCTGGCCGTACGGCTCGGAGTAGTCGAGCGGGACGTCGAGCGTGGCGCACTCCTGCGCGGGCTCCCGCCGCGCGCCCCCTCGTGACGCGTCGCGCGACGTCCGGGAGGCGGCGGAGTCCAGCAGGCCGCCGGAGGACGTCTCGCCGAGGGCGTCCTGGGAGGGGCAGGGCCGCCACTCCAGGGGCCGCTGCGGCGGCCCCCAGCGGCCGGCCCAGTGGTCGGCTCTGTGGTCGGGCCGGGGCTCGCCCCCCTGCCCGGCTCCGTAATCCCCCCACGGCCGCTCTCGCGGCGTCGCGCCGTGGGCCGCCGTCCCTCCCGGTACGGCGAGCCCGGCGACCAGAGCCGCCACTCCCGCGACCACACCAACGACCCGCTTCACCGGCAACGCTCCTCTGCTCCTGTACGGCAGAGGCAAGCCTCGCGGTGTGATCGCGGCGCTACGCCCGGTACTACCCGGTCATTGCCATTGTGTAGTCAGAGTATTGCTTGTTGTAACGACCCGCCTATTGGTCAGCGGACGACGACCTCGGGGCCGCCGGCCTCGTCGTCGTCGAGGTCCACATCGATGCCCATCTCCTCGGCCAGGCGCAGGGCCTCCTCGATCAGGGTCTCGACGATCTGCGACTCGGGCACGGTCTTGATGACCTCGCCCCTGACGAAGATCTGGCCCTTGCCGTTGCCCGAGGCGACGCCGAGGTCGGCCTCGCGGGCCTCGCCGGGTCCGTTCACCACGCAGCCCATCACGGCCACGCGCAGCGGCACCTTGAGCCCGGTCAGCCCGGCCTGGACCTGTTCGGCGAGGGTGTAGACGTCGACCTGGGCGCGTCCGCAGGACGGACAGGAGACGATCTCCAGGCCGCGCTCGCGCAGGCCCAGCGACTCCAGGATCTGGGCGCCGACCTTGACCTCCTCCACCGGAGGCGCCGACAGCGACACCCGGATGGTGTCGCCGATGCCCTCGGCCAGCAGCGCGCCGAAGGCCACCGCCGACTTGATCGTGCCCTGGAAGGCCGGCCCCGCCTCGGTCACGCCCAGGTGCAGCGGGTAGTCGCACTGCTCGGCCAGCAGCCGGTAGGCCTGGATCATCACGACGGGGTCGTTGTGCTTGACGGAGATCTTGATGTCGCGGAAGCCGTGCTCCTCGAACAGCGAGCACTCCCACAGCGCCGACTCCACCAGCGCCTCGGGGGTGGCCTTGCCGTACTTCGCCAGCAGGCGCGGGTCGAGGGACCCGGCGTTGACGCCGATCCTGATCGGCACGCCGGCGTCGGAGGCGGCGCGGGCGATCTCGCCGACCTTGTCGTCGAACTTCTTGATGTTGCCCGGGTTGACCCGCACCGCCGCGCAGCCGGCCTCGATGGCGGCGAAGACGTACTTCGGCTGGAAGTGGATGTCGGCGATGACCGGGATCTGCGACTTCCTGGCGATCGCCGGCAGCGCGTCCGCGTCGTCCTGGGACGGCACCGCGACGCGGACGATCTGGCAGCCGGCCGCGGTGAGCTCGGCGATCTGCTGGAGTGTGGCGTTGACGTCGGCGGTCAGCGTGGTGGTCATGGACTGCACCGAGACCGGCGCGTCCCCGCCGACGGGGACCGGCCCGACCATGATCTGACGCGACACCCGCCGCTTCGCGATCGGCCGGGTCCGTACGGCGGGAATCCCGAGATCAACAGACATTTCTGCACCTTGTTTGATAGGCGATGCCCGATGGGGGGCCCTCCCAGTCTAAGGAGTGCCGCGAGGTCGGGTGGCCCGAAACCTTTTCACGACGAATGAAGGTTTCATGACCGGCGGCCGATGAAAACGGTCCCACCTGCACGGACGATCGACGCCGCGCCGACCGGGGTGGGCGGTGACACAAGGCCGACCTACAGTCCGAACAGCGCGAGTGCTCTCGCACCACCACCAATCAGGTCGGTTAGTCAGAGGCTGTCCCCCGGGGCCGACGTGCTCGCGCCGTCGGCGGTGCCGTGCTGCACCACGAGTGCGGCAGCCATGACCACGCGAAAGGGTAGCCCGTGGGAAGACCACGAAGAACACCATCGAAGGTGACGATCGGCGTGATCGTCGCCGCGCTGTCCGCCCTCGTCTCCGCCGTCGTCCTCAGCTCGCCCGCGAACGCGCACGGCGCCCCGATGACCCCCGGCAGCCGCACCTACCTGTGCTGGAAGGACGGCACCACCTCGAGCGGTGCCATCCAGCCGAAGAACCCGGCCTGCGCGGCGGCGGTCGCCAAGGGCGGGACCAACGCGCTGTACAACTGGTTCGCCGTGCTGCGCTCGGACGGCGCGGGCCGGATGTCCGGCTTCATCCCGGACGGGCAGCTGTGCAGCGGCGGCGCGATCGTCTACGACTTCAGCGGTTTCGACCTCGCCCGCAACGACTGGCCGGTCACCCACCTGACGTCCGGTGCGACCATCCAGTTCAAGTACAACAAGTGGGCGGCGCACCCCGGCACGTTCCGGTCGTACATCACCAAGGACTCCTGGAGCCCGACCCGCGCGCTGGCGTGGAGCGACCTGGAGTCGACGCCCTTCGACAGCGTCACCAACCCGCCGAGCGTCGGCTCGGTGGGCACCGAGGACGGCCACTACTACTGGGACGCCCGTCTGCCCTCGGGTAAGAGCGGCCGCCACATCATCTACACCGTGTGGCAGCGCTCGGACAGCAACGAGACGTTCTACAGCTGCTCCGACGTCGTCTTCGACGGCGGCAACGGCGAGGTGACCGGCGTCGGCCAGACCGGCACCAGCAGCCCCACCCCGCCCGTCTCCCCGTCGGCCTCGCCCAGCATCACGCCCAAGAACTCGCCGACCCCGCCGGTGAGCCCGTCCGCGTCCCCGTCCACGTCCCCGTCGAGCGGCGGCCCCGGCGGCTGCTCGGCGACGTACAAGGTCGTCAGCTCGTGGGGCGGCGGCTTCCAGGGTGAGGTGACGGTGAAGGCCGGCTCCTCCTCCATCGGCGGCTGGACCGTCAGATGGACCCAGCCGAGCGGTGGCACGATCACCCAGGTCTGGAACGGCACGCTGAGCCAGTCCGGCGGCAACGTCAGCGTGCAGAACGTGAACTACAACGGCAGCCTCGGCGCCGGCGCCTCGACCACCTTCGGCTTCCTGGCCAACGGATCGAGCAGCGGCACCCCGTCGCTGACCTGCTCGGCGGCCTGACCCGCCCGACCGCGGCGCGGCCCGCCTGACCCGGGTCGCGCCACGGTCCCAGGGACGGGCTCAGCGCGTGAGCTCGGCCGCCCGCGCCCTGGCCCAGGCGTCGGCGTCGAGGACCTCCTCGACGGACGACGCGGGGCCGGGGTCGTGGGCGGCCACCACGCGTTCCACGGTGTCCACGATGCCGGGGAACGGCAGGGCGCCCTTCAGGAACGCCTCCACGCACACCTCGTTCGCGGCGTTGTAGACCGCCGGGGCCGTGCCGCCCAGCGTGCCGACGTGCCGGGCCAGCGCGACGGCGGGGAACGCCTCGTCGTCGAGTGGCTCGAAGGTCCAGGTGCAGGCGGTGGACCAGTCGACCGGCCGGGCCGCTCCGGGCACCCGCTCGGGATAGGCCAGCGCGAGCGAGATCGGCAGCCGCATGTCGGGCGGGCTCGCCTGCGCGACCGTCGAGCCGTCCACGAACTCCACCATCGAGTGGATGATCGACTGCGGATGGACCACCACCTCGATCCGGTCGAACCCGATGTCGAACAGCAGGTGGGCCTCGATCACCTCCAGGCCCTTGTTGACCAGGGTCGCGGAGTTCACGGTGATGACCGGGCCCATGGACCACGTCGGGTGGTTGAGCGCCATCTCGGGCGTCACGTCCGTCAGTTCGGCCCGCTTCCTGCCCCGGAACGGGCCGCCGCTCGCCGTCACGACCAGCCGCCGTACGGCCGCCGGAGCGGCTCCGCCGGGACCGGCCGCCCACAGGCACTGGGCGAGCGCGGAGTGCTCGGAGTCGACCGGGATCAGCCGCCCCGGCCCGGCCAGCCGCTTGACCAGCGGGCCGCCCACGATCAGCGACTCCTTGTTGGCCAGCGCGAGCACCCGGCCCGCCTCCAGCGCCGCGAGGGTGGAGGTGAGCCCCAGCGCCCCGGTGATGCCGTTCAGCACGACGTCGCAGGGCGACGCGGCGACCTCCGCGACCCCCTCCGGGCCCGCCAGCACGCGGGGGCGCGCCCCGGCGGCGGCGAGCGCCTCCCGCAGCGCGGGCACGGCCGCCGGGTCGGCGACGGCCACCGTCTCCGCCCCCGTCTCGGCCGCCTGCCGCGCGAGCAGGTCGGCCCGCCCGCCGCCCGCCGCGAGCGCGGTCACCCGGAACCGTCCGGACGCGTGGGCGACGACGTCGAGAGCCTGGGTGCCGATGGACCCGGTAGAGCCCAGTACGACGACTGACCGGGGCTGCGGCGAGGATTGGGAGCTCATTCCCTCATTGTCGCCGAGACGACAACCGCGACGGCATCCGCGTCGCCCTTCCCTTCCGCCGTACGGAACACCCGATGCGGCGGAGAAACCAGTACATCTATGCCGGAATCTGCCCATAACCGTATAGGCGGATCGTGAGAAATCCGGCCGGAGGCGTCGCTACCTTCCCGCGTCAGGACATCCCGACACGGAGGTAGGCATGCACCCCTCGGCACGACGTCTCGCGGCCCCCACTGTCACGGCTGCGGGGGCCATCGCGGGGGCCATGGTCCTCGCCGCCTTAACCGCCGTGCCCGGCGCCGCGGCGACAGCCGCGCGGACCGCCACGGCGGCCGCCGGTCCGCGGCCCGCCGTGCACGACGCGGCCGACACGGCGGCGGAGCAGCGGACGGTCCGGAAGTTCTGGACCACCGCCCGGATGGAGGCCGCCGAGCCGCTGGAGGCACCCGGCACGGGCTCGCGGCACTTCGCCGCCGCGGCCTCCGCCCTTCTCGACGCGTCCGGGGCGAGCCCCGCCGCCGTCGCCCCCACGAGCGCCCCCACGAGCGCCGCCGCGAGCGCGTCCACGCAGGCCGCCGCGGCGGGGTCCTCGGCGTACGTCTCGTCCCGGACCTCCGGGTCGTCCTGGACGGCGGGCGGGACGATCGCGAGGACCACGGGCCGGGTGTTCTTCACGGTGACGACCGGATCGGACGCCGGCCGGAACGCCTCCTGCACCGGCACCGCCGTCACCAGCGCCAACAAGAGCGTCGTGATCACGGCGGGGCACTGCGTGAAGCTGAACGGCGCGTTCCACGCCAACTGGGTGTTCGTGCCGGGCTACGACCAGGGCGACCGGCCCGACGGCACCTGGCCCGCGACCACCCTGCTCACCACCTCCCAGTGGAACTCCGGCGAGAACATGAACTTCGACATCGCCGCCGCCGTCGTGGCGCCCCAGGGCGGCAGGAGCCTCACCGAGGTCGTCGGCGGCCAGGGCGTCGCGTTCAACCAGCCGCGCGGACGCCAGACGTACGCCTTCGGGTACCCGGCCGGCGCGCCGTACGACGGGTCGAGGCTGGTCTACTGCAGCGGGCGCACGTTCGACGACTACCTGTCCTCGGAGGACCAGGGGCTGAGCTGCGGCATGACCGGAGGCTCCAGCGGCGGCCCGTGGCTGGTCAACTTCAACCAGAGCACCGGCGGCGGCATGGTCAACTCGGTGAACAGCTTCAAGTACAACTTCGCGCCCTCCTGGATGTTCGGGCCGTACTTCGGCGCCGAGGCCGAGGCGGTCTACAACACCGCCCAGAACACGGGGCTGTCCTGATTCACGGAAAGTAGCCACGCGGGCACCGATGGTGGTCCACACTCTGGAGCCATGACTCCGAGCCTCCCCTTGCTTGCCGTCCCCCTCCTCGCCGCAGGACTCGTCCGCGGCCCCGGACCGGCGGTCCCGCCCGCGGACGACTCCGTGAACCGCCCCGTGAACCACCCTGTGCCGGACCCCGTGCCGGACCCCGTGACGGACGTCGTGGAACACGTGGCGGACCACGCCGCCGAGCCGTACTGGACGCCGCAGCGGATGGCGCGGGCGGCCCCGATCGGGCTGCTGGCGGGCCTGCAGAAGATCACCGCCCTGCCGCCGGCCGGGCCGGTCCTCGCGCCCGGGCCGGCGCCGCGGACCGGCGTGCCGGCGACCGGCGGGACGGGCGGGACGACCAGGACGCGGCAGGCGGCGGCGATGCCCCCGGTGACCACGAGCGGCACGCACTGGGCGGCGGGCGGTTCGGTGACGAGGACCACCGGAAGGGTCTTCCTGACCATGAACGGCGTGGACTTCGTCTGCTCGGCCAGTGCCGTGCGCAGCGCGAACAGGGACGTGGTCGTCACGGCCGGGCACTGCGTCAAGGACGGCGCCGGAGCCTGGGCCGAGAACTGGACCTTCGTCCCCGGATACGACCAGGGACGTCAGCCGTACGGCGCGTTCCCGGCCCGGCGCATGTTCGTCGCGGGGCCCTGGTCACGCGCGGGAAACGACGACTACGACGTGGGGATGGTCGCCGTGGACGACCAGGACGGCCGGCACCTCACCGACGTGGTGGGCGGCCAGCCCCTGGGCTTCGACGCGCCGCAGGGGCGGCGGACCTACGGGTTCGGTTTTCCCGCCGACCCCCCGTACGACGGGGAGCGCCTGCTCTACTGCGCCGGGGTGCCGCACGGCGACCCGCAGGGGCAGACCCGCGACCAGGGCCTGCGGTGCGACCTCACGGCGGGGGCCAGCGGCGGGCCCTGGCTGAGCGGCTTCGACCCCGGTTCCGGCCGCGGCACGCTGACGTCGGTGAGCAGCTTCAAGTACAGCAACGACCAGCGCACGATGTACGGCCCCTACTTCGGCTCGGCCGTACGCGACCTGTTCCGCGGCGCCGAACGGGCCTGACCGTGCGGGACGCGTGAGGACCGGTCAGAAGGGCGACAGGGGCTCGGCGTTGTCCTCGTCCACGATGTCGGCGGCGGACCGGACGATCAGGGGGTCGGGCTCGCCCACCACCGAGACGTCCTTGTCGTCGTAGTCGTAGAGGGACAGGACGTAGCGCATCGCCTCCAGGCGTCCGCGCTTCTTGTCGTTGCTCTTGATGATCGTCCAGGGGGCGTCCTCGGTGTCGGTGTTGAGGAACATGTCCTCCTTGGCCCGGGTGTACTCGTCCCACAGGTCCAGCGAGGCGATGTCCATCGGCGACAGCTTCCACTGCCGTACGGGGTCGACCTGGCGGATGATGAACCGGGTGCGCTGCTCGGCCCTGGAGACGGAGAACCACAGCTTGACCAGGCGGATTCCGTCGCGCACGAGCATCCGCTCGAACAGCGGCGTCTGGTACATGAACTCCATGTACTCCTCGGGGGAGCAGAAGCCCATGACCCGCTCGACCCCGGCCCGGTTGTACCAGGACCGGTCGAACAGCACCATCTCCCCCGCGGCCGGCAGGTGGGAGACGTACCGCTGGAAGTACCACTGGCCGCGCTCGCGCTCGCTGGGCTTCTCCAGCGCCACCACGGTCGCGCCCCTGGGGTTGAGGTGCTCCATGAACCGCTTGATCGTGCCGCCCTTGCCGGCGGCGTCCCGTCCCTCGAAGAGGATGACCAGGCGCCCGCCGGTGTCCTTCAGCCAGTACTGCAGCTTCAGCAGCTCGATCTGCAGCAGCCGCTTCTGCCGGTCGTAGTCCTGCCGGGAGATGCGGTGGTCGTACGGGTAGTGCTCGCGCCAGGTGTCCACCGGCCCGCCGTCGGCGCGGACGAGGACGGGATCGTCGTCATCGTCGTCCAGCACCTTCAGTCCCGGCGTGCGCCGCAGCAACTCGACGCCGTCCGGGTGATCCTTCGCGACCTGCGACGCTTCCGGCATCTCCGACCCCGCTCACTTGGTCAGCATTACGTATAGGCCGAGCAACGCCCCGGCCAGGACGAGGCCGAAGCAGGCGACGGCGACGACCGTTCCGGCCGCCCGCGCCGCGGACGTCCCGCTGCCCCGATCGGGGGCGTCGTACACCCGACCGGCGGCGAGAGCCGCGAGACCGAGGGCGTAGACGGCGACCAGCCCGGCGCCGCCCAGCAGCCCGGCGAGCAGCACCTTCCACAGCACGGCGAAGTCGATGTACTGGCTCATCCGACCGGCTCCTTCACTGGGACGAGACGCCCGGTCCACTCGGCGTTGACGTTGGCGTGGGTCACCGGCTCGCGCCGGGCGGCGAGGTAGAGACCGCCGGCCAGCAGCAGCATCACGGCGAACACGACGGCCGCGCCGCCGGCTCCGCCGATGGCGTCGGCGCCCAGCCACGCCGCCGCGCCCACGAGCGCGGCGGCCGGGAGCGTGACCAGCCAGGCCACGACCATGCGGCCGGCGAGGCCCCACCGCACCTCGCCGCGCTCCCCGGCGAGCCGCCTGCCGAGCCCCGCGCCGACCACCGAGCCGCCGGTCACGTGGGTCGTCGAGAGCGGAAGCCCGAAGTGGGTCGCGGCGAAGATGATCGCCGCCGAGGAGCCCTCCGCCGCGAATCCCTGCGGCGGCCCGATCTCGGTGAGGCCCTTGCCCAGCGTACGGATCACTCTCCAGCCGCCGGTGTAGGTGCCCAGGGCGATCGTCACCGCGCACGCGAGGATGACCCAGAACGGCGTGCCCGCGTCCGGGGCGATCGCGTGGTCGGCGACGAGGGCCAGCGTGATGACTCCCATCGTCTTCTGGGCGTCGTTGGTGCCGTGGGCGAGCGACACCAGGGACGCCGAGCAGAGCTGGCCGACGCGGAAGCCGCGCTCCCGCACGCCCCCGGGCGTCCCCCGGGTGATCCGATGGACGAGGAAGGCGCCGGCCGTCGCCACGAGGGCAGCGAAGACCGGTGCGAGGACGGCGGGGATCAGCACCTTCGACACGATCGCGGCGCCCTTGACGGCGGAGGCGCCCACGGCGATGAGCGTCGCCCCCGCCACGCCGCCGATCAGCGCGTGCGACGAACTGGAGGGGATGCCGAAGTACCAGGTCACGAGGTTCCAGGCCAGGCCGCCCACGAGACCGGCGAAGACGACGGTCAGCGTGATCGCGCCGCTGTCGACGATGCCGGTCGCGATCGTGGCGGCCACCTTGAGCGACAGGAACGCGCCGGCGAAGTTGAGCACGGCGGACAGTGCGACGGCCGCGCGCGGCGGCAGCGCACCGGTGGCGATGGACGTCGCCATCGCGTTGGCGGTGTCGTGGAAGCCGTTCGTGAAGTCGAACGCGAGCGCCGTGACGACGACGACGGCGAGAAGCGCTGTGTTGGCGTCCATGGCCCTCTACTGCACCCGTGGAGGCGCGCCAATCCCTTCGCCGCCGATGTTTTCGCGACGTTCACTCCCCGGCCCGCGTCCCGTCGACGGGTGCGGTGCGGGCGGGCCGGGAGACCTCGTCGAGGCGGGCGGCGACCTCCGGCGGCAGGTCGAGGTCGAGCCCGGCGAGGTTGTCGCGCAGCTGGTCCAGGGTGCGGGGCCCGACGACGACCGAGGTGACCCCCGGCCGCCGGCGCACCCAGGCCAGCGCCACCGCCGCCGGTGTGGCGCCCAGTCCGGCGGCCGCCTCGGCGACGTGCTCGGCGACCACGAGGTTGGGCTCGTTGAGCAGGCCGTCCGCCCAGGCGCGGGCCATGGGCATCGGCGACGCCCTGAGCCGGGCCATCCGGGTGCCGGGTCCGGGGGCCTCGCCCCGCCGGTAGCGGCCCGCCAGCACGCCGCCGCCGAGAGGCGACCAGACCAGCGTGCCGAGGCCGTGCCGCCGGCAGACGGGCAGGATCTCCGCCTCGATGCTCCGGGCCAGCAGGGAGTACTGCGGCTGGAGGGACACGAACGGCGTGCCGCCCGCCCGCTCCGCGGCCCACTGCGACTCCACGATCTGCGCCGCCGTGAAGTTGGAGCAGCCGATGTAACGCACCTTGCCCGAACGCACGAACCCGTCCAGGGTCGCCATGGTCTCCTCGATCGGAGTGGAGTCGTCCCACTGGTGGCACTGGTAGAGGTCCACGTGGTCGGTGCCGAGGCGGCGCAGGCTGCCCTCCAGCGCCCGGGTCAGGTGGGCCCGGGACAGCCCGCGGTCGTTGGGCCCGGGTCCTTGCGGCAGGAACGCCTTGGTGGCCAGCACGACGGAGTCGCGCCTGCCCCGGACGGCCCGTCCGACGACGCGCTCGGACTCGCCGCCGTTGTAGGCGTCGGCGGTGTCGATGACGTTCCCGCCCGCCTCCAGGAAGGCGTCGACGATCCGGGCGGCCTCCGTCTCGTCGCAGCCGCCGGACGAGCCGGGGTTCATGCCGGGTCGCGTGCCGACGTTCATGCCGAAGTTCATGGTGCCGAGGCACGCCGTGGAGACCTTGAGCCCCGAACGACCGAGTTGTGTGTGCCGCACTGCGCTCCCCCTTGTTCCCGAGAACCGGAACCGGCGTTCCGATTATGTCGCGGCAACATACGGAACTAATGTTCCGGTTGTCAACGCGGCATCGGGCCGCACAGGCGAGGAGGACGATGACCGGCGACGCCAGACCGCTGCGCGCCGACGCGCGGCGCAACCGGGCCCGGATCCTGGAGGCGGCCGAGACCGTCCTGGCCCGCGACGGGACGTCCGCGTCCATGCGCGCGGTCGCCCATGAGGCGCGGGTGGGGCTCGGGACGATCTACCGGCACTTCCCCGACCAGGAGGCCCTCTACCACGCGGTGATCGTCGAGGGCGTGCTGCGGCTCCTGGCGGAGGCGGAGACGCTGCCGGCCGACGCGGGCGAGGCCTTCTTCGGGTTCCTCGGGCGCGTCGTCGCCGGCGCGCGGCGGAGGAGGACCCCGGCCGACCTGCTGACCGCGGCCGGGGCCGATCCCAAGGCGGGGACGGCGGAGGCCGCCCGCGGCATGCGGAACGTGATCGAGCGACTGCTGCTGGCCGCGCAGGAGTCGGGCGCGGTCCGGCCCGACCTCCGCATGCCCGAGCTCCTGGCCCTGCTGTCCGCGGCGTGCCTGGCGGCCGAGCGCGACCAGTGGAGCGACGACCTGCTCGGCCGGGCGCTCGCCCTCCTCTTCGACGGCCTCCGCCCCCGCGGCTAGGTCCCCGCGTGGGGGTCCCGCGCGAACGCCACCGTGACCTCCAGGCCGCCTGCGGGCCCCGGTCGCGCCCGTACGGCGGCTCCGTGCGCGCGGGCGATGGACGCGACGATCGACAGCCCCAGCCCCGCGCCCTGCTCCCGGGTGGTGTGCAGCCGGCGGAACGGCTCGAAGAGATCGTGGAACCGCTCCTTCGGCACCTCCGGGCCCGTGTTGCGGACCGTCAGCACGCCGTCGGCGAGGGTCACGTCCACGGCCCCGCCGGAATGGTTGTAGCGCAGCGCGTTGTCGACGAGGTTGGTCACCAGCCGGTTCAGCAGGACCGGATCCCCCCACAGGACGAAGGGGGCGATCCGCGAGGTCACCGTCACGCCCGCCGGCCCCCGCCCGTTCTCGCCCGCGTCGGCCAGGGCGAACCGGACGATCTCGCCGAGCGCCACCGGGCTCCGCTCGCGCAGGCCGTGCCCGGCCTGCGCGAGGGCGAGGAGGGCGTCGATGAGGTGCTCCATGCGATGGTTGTGGAGCAGCAGCTTGGCGCGGATCTCCCCGACGTCCTCGGGCAGGCCGACCTCGATCGCCGTCCGCTGCACGGCCAGCGGGGTGCGCAGTTCGTGGGACGCGTTCGCGATGAACCGGCGCTGCCCCTCGACGGAGCGCTCCAGCCGGTCGAGCATGGCGTCGAACGTGTCGGCCAGTTCCTTCAGCTCGTCCTTCGGCCCGGTGAGGGCGATCCGCTCGTGGAGGGTGGACAGCGACAGCCGCTGCGCGGTGGCGGTGATCCGGTGGAGCGGCCGCAGGACGCGCCCCGCGACCACCCATCCCACCACCACGGACACCAGGGTCAGGACCCCGATCGTCAGCGCGCTCACGTCCCACTGGTAGTGGATGACGTCCCGCACCAGCTCGGACAGCGGCGGCGGCGGTTCCGGCTCGCCCAGGCGCGGGGCCGGAGCCGGACGCGGCCGCTCGGGCGGCAGCGGGAACCGCGCGATCCGCGTGTCCAGCGCCTGCCGCATCAGCGTGTTGACGATGATCAGCAGCACGACGGAGGTGAACAGGAACAGCCCGGAATAGATCAGCGTGAGCCGTACCCGGACCGTCGTCACAAGACGTAGCGAGCGAGCCGGAGGGGCGCGCCGCCGGTCTGGACTGAGGAGCGAGGGACGAGCGACGAGGGAAGACGGCGGGTGTGAGCGCCCCGACGGTGAAGCGGGAAACACGTCGGCGCCGGGGATGGTCTGGATGCAGGGCGGGTCGCCCAGCTTCGCCCGCAGACGGCTGACCACGACCCTGACCACCGTCGTGAACGGATCGACGTTCTCGTCCCACGCCTCCTCCAGCAGCCGTTCGGCGCTCACCACCGCGCCCTCCGCCCGCAGCAGGGTCTCCAGGACGGCGAACTCCTTGAGCGACAGATGCAGGTGCCGCCCGTCCCGGGACGCCTGGATGCGGTGCGTGTCGAGTGTGATCCCGTGCCGCGTCAGCACCGGCGGCACCTGCGACCTGCTGCGCCGCCCCAGCGCCCGCACCCGCGCGACCAGCTCGGCGAAGTCGAACGGCTTGGGCAGGTAGTCGTCGGCGCCCATGCCGAGGCCCGGAGGTCGCGTTCGTCCTCCGCCACCAGAACCCGCATGGGGTCTTCGTACCGCAGGAGGGGTAACAGCGGCGTCAACGATCTCGTTCACGGTCCTGAAACCCACTCCCGGCCACGCTGACGACATGATCAGAACGTTCTGCTCCGCCGTCCTGCTGACGGCCTGTGCCCTGGCTCCGGGGTCGTCCCCCGCGACCGCCGCCGACGGCGGACGCTGCGCCACGCCGTCCGGACCCCCGCCCGCGTCCTCGTCGCCGACGACGGTGAACACGCTCCGGCAGGCGTACGAGTGCGTGCTGGACAACTACTACAGCGGGCCCGTGCTGGACTCGAAGATCCTGCTGCGGGACGCCCTCGCCGCGTACACCCAGGACCTGGTCCGGCGGGGGGCGGACGCGCCGGGCCTCCGCCTGCCCGCCCTGACCGGGGACCGTGACGCCGACTGGGCCGCCGTCGCGGAGGTGCTCGGCACCGGGGACACACGAGCCCTGGCGGCCGCGATCACCGGCATGGTCGCCGGACCGCACGACAACCACGCCCGGGTGGACAGGATCACTCCCCCGTCGGAGGACGGACCGGTGGGGACGGGCATCGCCGGCCTGTCGGCCGCGCAGGGCGGGCGGCTGGACCCGGCCGCCCGGCCGCCGCTGTTCGTCACCCGCGTCCTGCCCGGCAGCCCGGCGGAGAGGGCCGGCATCCGGCCCGGCGACATCATCGAGAAGGTCGACGGCATACCGGCGTTCATCGGGGACAGGGTGAACCAGAGCCTCGTCGACACGTTCGCCTCCGGCACCGTGCGGCTCACGCTGAAGCGGCCCACGACGGGACGCGTCCGGACCGTGAAGCTCATGGAGGGCCCCGTCGAGGAGCAGAAGCGGGCGGTGACGTCGAAGACGCTCCCCGGCGGCGTCACCTACGTCAAGGTGCCCGGGTTCTTCCAGGGCGCGGCCGACCAGGTCGTCGCCGCGTTGAAGAGCACGCCGAAGGCGGCGGTCCTCGACCTCCGCGGCAACGGCGGCGGGTCGCCGCGCGAGGTGACGCGGCTGCTCGGCGCGTTCGCCCACGGCAGGGTGACCAGTTACTTCTGCCCGCTGAAGGGTGACTGCACGGCCAACCGCACCGACGGCTCCGTCCCGCTGCTCGGGCTGCGCCTGGTCGTGCTCACCGACCGCGCGTGCGCCTCGGCCTGCGAGGACTTCAGCGGGGCCGTGAAGGACAACGGCCTGGGCGCCCTCGTCGGGACCCGCACCGCGGGGGTCGTCTCCGGCCCGTCCGAGCCGTACCTGCTCGACGACGGCAGTGTGCTGCTGCTGCCCAAGGTCCGGCACCTCGGTCCGGCCCGGGAGATCATCGACACCGTCGGTGTCCCCGTCGACCACTACGCGCCCATGACGGCCCTCGACCTGGCCAAAGGCCGCGACCCCGGGCTCGCCAAGGCGCTGAGCCTCCTCTGAGGCCGCCGGGTCTCCCATGACGAAGGGCCCGGGAGACGGTGGTCTCCCGGGCCCCTCGGACGCGTGGTTCTACAGCGTGAGGCCGGTGAGCACCATGACCTTCTCGTAGGTGAGGTCCTCCATGGCCGAGCGCAGCCCCTCTCGGCCCACGCCCGACTCCTTCACCCCGCCGTACGGCATCTGGTCGGCCCGGTACGACGGCACGTCGCCGATGACGACACCGCCGACCTCGAGCTCCCGGTTGGCCCGGAAGGCGACGTCGAGGCTGCGGGTGAAGACCCCCGCCTGCAGGCCGTACCGGGAGTCGTTCACCAGGGCGAACGCCTCGTCGACGGAGGCCACCCGCTGCACGGTCATGACCGGCCCGAAGACCTCCTCACAGGTGACCTTCGCGCCGGCGGGGACGTCGGCCAGCACGGTGGGGGCGATGGTCGCGCCGTCGCGGGTGCCGCCCGCCAGCAGGCGTGCCCCGGCCGCCACGGCCTCGTCGACCCACTTCTCGACGCGGATCGCGGCGTCCTCGCTGACGAGGGGACCGACCTGCGTCTTCTCGTCGGCCGGGTCGCCGGTCACGAGGCCGCCGACGGCGCCGACCAGCTTCTCGGTGAAGGCGTCGGCGACCGAGTCCTCCACGATCACGCGCTGCACCGCGATACAGCTCTGGCCCGCCTGGTAGTTGGAGAAGAGCGCCACCCGGCTCGCCGCCCAGTCGAGGTCGGCGTCGGCGAGCACGACCGCGGCGGCGTTGCCGCCGAGTTCGAGCGTGACGTGCTTGCGCGGCACGCTGTCCAGGATGGAGTAGCCGACCGGCCCCGAGCCGGTGAAGGAGACGACCGGCAAGCGGGGGTCCTCCACCAGCGAGGCGGCCCGGTCGTTGGAGACCGGCAGCACGGAGAACACGCCCTCCGGCAGGTCGGTCTCGGCGAGGATCTCACCGAGCACGAGCGCCGACAGCGGGGTCGCGGGGGCGGGCTTGACCACGATCGGCGCGCCCACGGCGATGGCGGGGGCGACCTTGTGCGCCACCAGGTTGAGCGGGAAGTTGAAGGGCGTGATCGCCAGCACCGGTCCGTACGGCACCCGGGAGACGTAGGCGAGCCGTCCCTGCGCCGCGGGCTCGGTGTCGAGCCGCTGCACGTCGCCGCTGAACCGGCGGGCCTCCTCGGCGCCGAAGCGGAAGGTGGAGACGGCCCGGCCGACCTCGCCCCGAGCCCAGAAGATCGGCTTGCCGTTCTCGGCGCTGATCAGCTGGGCGATCTCCTCGGCGCGCTCGCTCAGCCGCCGGGCCACGTGGGCCAGCGCCTCGGCGCGTACGTGGATGGGCAGCGCGGCGGCCTGTCCGCGCACCGCGTGCGCGGCCGCGACGGCCTGCTCGACCTGGTCGGGCGTCGGGACCGAATGGACGCCGACGACCCTTCCGTCGTGCGGGTTGGTCACGGTCTGCTCGGCGTCTCCCGTGGCGGGACGACCGGCGAGCCAGAAGGGGCGGGGATCGGAAGTGCGGCTCACGTCCATGTCTTCACGCTATGACCGCTGACGGGACCCGGCTCTACTCCGGACAGGCCAATCGCCGTTCTCCGGCGCGCCATCGTGGACAACTCCGGCGAGATGTCACAGATGAGCGGCGATTTCATGATGTTTTCTGTTTCTCGGCGGTTTGAAAGCCGAGCGGCATGGTTAAGTCATCTTCCGGGTCTGTCGCGGGACCCCCACAATCAGAAGGGCTCGTCGCTGATGGGTACGCCGGCGCCGCTCGGTCTTCAGGGTGCCTACGCACGCGGCCATCGGAGCAATTACGACGAGTTGCGCACGCGCCTTCTCGATGTCGCCAACGACCTGCTCGCCTCCGCGGGCCCGGAGAGCCTCACCGTACGCAGGATCGCGTCCGAGGCCGGCTGCTCCACCCAGCTGATCTACACGATGTTCGGCAGCAAGGAAGGCCTGGCCGAGGCGCTCTACCTGGAGGGCTTCGAGCGGTTCCGCCGCAGGCTGGAGGCCGTGCCGCACCGCGCCGACCCGATGGAGCACCTCAGCCTGCTGGGTCCCGCCTACCGCGAGGCCGCGCTGTCCGAGCCCGGCTACTACAGCCTGATGTTCGAGCGGGCCATCCCCGGGTTCGTGCCGAGTGAGCGCGCCCGCACCCTGGCGAGGGCCGCGCTCAACATCGTCGACCGGGTGATCGCCGACTGCATCTCCGCCGGCCGCCTCGTGCCGACCCAGCCCCGGAAGGTCGCCGACACGCTGTGGGCGGCGGCGCAGGGCGCGCTCAGTCTGGAACGTGCCGGGCACCTGCCGGACGGCAAGACCTACGAGATCGTGACGACCGCGGCCATCCGCGCGTTCATCGCCCGCCCCCAGGCCTGACCCGCCACGGTCGGACACGCGCCGTCACAGGCTCAGCGCGATCCAGAGTTCGGCGCGTACGGCGGGGTCGTCGAGGTCGCGCCCGAGCAACTCGCTCACCCGCTTCATGCGGTATCGCAGCGTGTGCCGGTGCACGCCGAGACGCTGCGCGGCGGCGTCCCAGTGCCCGTTGCTCGCCAGATAGGCACGCAGCGACTCGACGAGGTCGGCGCGGGAGCCGTACTCGCGCAGCGGCGCGAGGATCGCGGCGGCGAACGACGCCGCGGCGTCCGGATCCAGCAGCGACAGCAGCCCCTGACCGGCGAGTTCGGTGAACCGTGCCACCGGCGAGGCCGAGGCGAGCGCCCGGCGGGCCTGGTCCAGCCCGACGGCGAGATCCAGCCGGGGCCCGCCTCCGGCCGCGGGTGCGGCGCCGCCCACGGCCTCCGCCTCCGCGCCGCCCGGGCCGATCCGCACGCCTTGTCCCGATGACAGGTCCACGCCGGGCGCGCCGGCGCCGACCCGGCCGTAGCGTGCGGCCAGCGCGATGACCTCCTCCGCGTACGCGTCCGGAGCCGGGACGACGAGCAGGCCCTCCCAGGGAGCGGTGAAACAGGCGGGCGCCGCGCCGCTCAGCGCCTCGGTCAGCGCGTCCGGATCCGAGGTCTGGCAGACCAGGACCGTGACCGGCTCGGCGGGCAGCCGCATGCCGAGGGCCGCCAGCGTCCGCGCCGCGGCGCCGGTCTCACCGGCCAGCAGCAGCCGCAGCACCGCGGCGCGCACCTGCGCGGCGGCGGCCCGCTGCTCCCTGCCCTGTTCCAGGGCGAGCGTCAGCAGGGACCCGGCCGCGTTGACGACCGTGTGCGCGATGGGCGAGAACGGCCGCGGGGAACCCACCGCGAAGAATCCCCGGCGGCCCAGCGGCTGGACGACGACGTGCTCGTCCGGGGTGGCCAGCGCGAGGCTCGCCGGGGACGGCGCGCTCCGCAACCGGGCGATCTCGGGCTCCAGCGACCGGGCCGTCTCCCGCGCCCAGTCCTCCACCGGGCCGTCCTGACCCGGCCCGTGTCCACCGGGCCCCCCGCCACCCGGTCCCTGTCCGCCGGGTCCCTGTCCGCCAGGTCCTGCGCGGCCGGTCGCGTCGGCGGCGTGCCGTACGGCGCCGGAGGGGTCGAACAGCAGCGCCCAGCCGCCGATCTCCCTGGCCAGCCGGTCCACCACCGCCACCGGCCCCCGGCGCCGCAGGGCGGCCCGGGTCAGCCGGCCCTGCGCGGCGAAGGCGCGGCTGATCTCCTCGTACTGCTCCCCCGCCAGCAGGTCGCTGACGGCCTTGCCGATCGCGATGAAGGGGGTGTCCCTCGGCACCTCGACCAGCGGCAGCCCGGCGGACTCGGCCGCCTCGGCGAACCCCGGCGGGACGACGTCGTGACTCAGCCCCACGCCGAACCCCAGCCCCGTGACGCCCCGGGCCACGAGCCGGGAGACGTACGGGCCCGCGTCGGCGCCGGACAGGCGCATGCCGGTGGTGAGCACGAGTTCCCCGCCTTCGAGGAACGGGGTGGGGTCCTCCAGTTCGCTCACGGCGACCCATCGCACGGGACGGTCGAGCCCGTTCCTCCCGGCCAGAACCTCCAGGTGGAGCGGTACGATCGCCGTGATCCGGCGCAGCGTGGGTGCCACGGCCCCCTCTCCCCCGGCGGCTTGTGCGCACCGGCTAAAAGCGCGCCTACATTCTGACATAGCGGCATATCGGCGGGTGGTGGCGGTAGCCGTAGCGTCTCGGATATGAGCACTGCGACCACGCACGGCGGCCCGCAGCTCCCCCAGGAGCGCCGCCTCGTCACCGAGATCCCCGGCCCGCGGTCCCGCGAACTGTTCGCACGCAAGCAGTCGGCCGTGCCTCCGGGCATCGGCACCACCCTGCCCGTCTTCGTGACCCACGCGGGCGGCGGTGTGATCGTCGACGCGGACGGCAACTCCCTGATCGACTTCGGCTCGGGCATCGCCGTGACCAACGTCGGCAACGCCGCGCCGCGCGTGGTCGAGCGGGTGCGCAAGCAGGTCGCCGACTTCACCCACACCTGCTTCATGGTCGCGCCGTACGAGTCGTACGTGGCGGTCTGCGAGAAGCTCAACGACCTGACCCCCGGTGACCACGACAAGCGCACGTTCCTGGTGAACAGCGGCGCGGAGGCCGTCGAGAACGCGGTCAAGGTCGCCCGGCACGCCACCGGCAGGCAGGCGGTCGTCGTGTTCGACCACGGCTACCACGGCCGCACGCTGCTCACGATGTCGCTGACGGCCAAGAGCATGCCGTACAAGCACGGATTCGGCCCGTTCGCGCCTGAGGTGTACCGGGTGCCGCTCGCCTACCCGTTCCGCTGGCCCACCGGCCCGGAGAACTGCGCCGAGGAGGCCGCGGCGCAGGCGATCGACATGATCAACAAGCAGGTCGGCGCGGAGAACGTCGCGGCGGTGCTCATCGAGCCGATCGCGGGTGAGGGCGGGTTCATCGAGCCGGCCCGCGGGTTCCTGCCGAAGATCGTGGAGTACTGCCGGGCCAACGGCATCGTCTTCATCGCCGACGAGGTCCAGACGGGCTTCGCCCGGACCGGCCACCTGTTCGCCTGCGAGGACGAGGGCATCGTCCCGGACATCATCTGCACCGCCAAGGGCATCGCCGGCGGCCTCCCGCTGGCGGCCGTGACCGGCAGGGCCGACCTGCTCGACCACGTCCACACCGGCGGGCTCGGCGGCACGTACGGCGGCAACCCCCTCGCCTGTGAGGCGGCCCTGGGCGTGCTGGAGACCATCGAGGAGGAGAAGCTCGTCGAGCGGGCCCGGCACATCGGCGAGGTCATGCTTCCCCGTCTCCGGGCCATCCAGGAGCGCAACCCCGTCATCGGCGACGTGCGCGGGCGCGGCGCGATGATCGCGATCGAACTCGTGGTCCCCGGGACCAAGGAGCCCTACCCGGCCGGCGAGATCGCGCGCAAGTGTCATGAGCAGGGACTTCTCGCGCTCACCGCCGGGACCTACGGCAACGTGCTGCGCTTCCTGCCGCCGCTGGTCATCCCCGACCACCTGCTGGAGGAGGGCCTCTCCATCCTGGAGAAGGCGCTCAACATCGACTAGCCGTTTCAAACGGATCAAAAGGGGCACCCGTTATCCTCCAGGGTGTCCCTTTTGTTGTCGTACGGCTTGCGTTATGCCTGGATTTAACCATCACTTGGCCCGACTCGCGCCGATCACGAAGGGTAACCGCGTTATAACGGTTCCGATAGGCGATCGAGGGGGGACTTTGATGAGCTGGAACCCGAACGGCGCCGAGCGGCTCATGCTGACGTTCGACCCTGCCGGTCTGACCACCACGCAGCGCGACGGCGACGCCTGTGTCGTCTGCCACAAGAAGTGGCCCCGCCCCCGGATCAAGGTCGGGATGCTGCCCGACAACGCCCCCGTACACGCCTGCGACGACTGCGCCGAGGCCCTGCTGCCCGCGCCCGAGGGCAAGGTGCCGCTGCCCCGCCGCTCCCGGGCGGCCATGTCCTGACCATCACACGTGTCAGCGGCTCCCTTCCGGATCGACGTTGATGTTCTGGTCGAACAGGTTCGCGGGGTCGTAGAGGCGCTTGACGGCCGCGAGCCGCTCGCGGGTGCGGGCCGGGTAGACGGCGGCCACGTCGTCCTTCGACGGCTCGCTCAGGAAGTTGCCGTACGCCCCGCCGGTGTGGGGGGCCAGCCCGCGCCACAGGGCTTCGAGGTTCTCCCGGACCGGCGCGTGCTCCGCCTGACCGCCCAGCACGACCGTGGTCAGCAGGACCTCGGCGTCCCGGTGGGCGAAGGCGGTGGCCCCGGCCGGCACGCGGCCCATCGCCCCGCCGAGGGCCCGCAACTCCACCACCGTCATCGGGATGCCGCCCACGCGCGACACGAGCGTGTCGATCAGCTCGTCGGTGCAGGACCGGGCGAACCGGTTGCGCAACTGCGCGTGCCAGGCCGGCCGCGGTCCCGGCGGGGTCTCCACCAGCAGGTCCGCGTACGGCTGGACCGCGACCTCCACGCTGAGGGCGTCGCCGAGCCGGGTGAGAGGCTCCACGGCGTCGTGGTCGCCGCCGGCCTGGCAGGCGGTGATCACCACCGTGGGCGGGGCGTCGTCGCCGGACGCGGGAGACAGCTGCGCGGTGGACGTGAGCTCGTCGCCCGCCGACCGCATGACGTCGCGCCAGCCCCTGAGCACCCGGGCCGCCTGGCTCGCCGGATAGACGATCCGGGCGAAGGTCACCTCCCGCTCCCGCGTGGCGGCGACCTCGAACGTGGTCACCACGCCGAAGTTGCCGCCGCCGCCGCGGATCGCCCAGAACAGGTCGGGGTGCTCCGTCACGCTCGCCCGGACGATCCGGCCGTCGGCGGTCACCACTTCCGCGGCGACGAGATGGTCCAGGGCCAGGCCGTGCTTGCGCACCATCCAGCCGATGCCGCCGCCGAGCATCAGCCCGCCGACACCCACCGCCGCGGTGTCTCCCGAGGAGACGGCCAGGCCGTACGGCGCGAGCGCGCGGGCCACCTCGCCCCAGCGCGCACCGGCGCCGATCCGCACGATGTCGTCCAGGCCGCCGAACACCTCGACACCGTCGATGAGCCCAAGGTCGATGACCAGCCCGCCGTCGTTGGTGCCGAACCCCGCGCCGTGGTGCCCGCCGCTGCGCACCGACAGCGTCAGGCCCTCCTCCGTCGCGAACCGCACGGCCTGCGCGACCTCCTCCGCGTCGCGGCAGCGCACGATGTACGCGGGGCTGCCGGTGCCGCCGGAGGTCCGGCGCAGGGTCTCGTACGCCTCGTCACCGGGCAGCACGATCTCGCCGGTGAGGGAGGGAGCATATGCGAGCGTCATCGTCGTGTCCTTCTTCGTCTCGGTGGGACCGCCATGGGCGGCACTCACTGAGGAGCCGGAGCGGAGCTCGCGCCCCCGACATCCACACGCCGATTCTTTCCGCCGCCACCGACAAAATCGGGGCCCTCAGAGCCCTCCGCGTACGCGGGGGGTCACGGCGCGATGCGTGACCAGCGCTCCACCCACTTGTCGTACGCCTCCGGGCGCACGGCGAAGTAGACGTCCTTGAACGCCCGGGGCTCTCCGACCTCGTAGTCGGCGCAGATCCGGCGGGCCGCGCCGGTGCACGCCTCGGGGTTGGCCGGGGCGAGGCCCATCCAGGCCGACACCTTCCGCTGCACGTCGGCCGAGGCGGTGAAGTCGAGCCACTTGTACGCGCAGGACGGGTGGGGAGCGTCCGCCGACAGCATCCAGGCGTCGGCCCAGCCGGTCACCGGCCGGTCCCCCGCCACCTTGACGGGCTTGCGCCCGTGGCTGAGCACGTCCGCGTGGTACGGCGTGGCCTGCGCGAGCCGCACGGACCCGGTCGCGAAGGCCTGGACGACCTCGATGGGGTCGTGCCAGAAGAGACGGCCGCCCTCGTCGCCCGAGCGGAACAGCGCGGCGGCGGCGTCGAGCTGCTCGTCGGTGAGGTCGAACGGGTCCTCGATGTCGGCGCCGCGCTCCTTGAGCACCAGCGCGGCGTCCGCCAGCGACAGCGGGCGGTCGCGGAACATCACCGGCCCCTTGTCCTCGAACAACGACTCCGGTCCGGCCGAGCGGACCTTGCCGGAGTCGTAGAGGACCTCGTTGGTCGCCCAGACGTACGGCACGCCGTACACCTGCTCGCCACGGGTCACCGAGGGCAGCGTGCGCAGCCGCTTGGGGATCTTGTCGTAGCCCGCGAGCAGGGCGGTGTTGAGCGGAGCGGCCTTACCCTCCGCCATCAGCCTGCCGCCCACCTCTGGCGTCGCGGAGACCACGTCGAAGGACGCCGGCGCGAAGTCGCCCGGCTTCTCCTCCTGGCGGGGGTCGTAGATCCGGAGGCTGACCTTGCAGCCCGTCTCCTTCTCGAACGTGCCGATCCACTTCACCTTGGGATCGACGCCGCCCCACTCGGCGTACCCGTCGAGCGCGACCACGCTGACCGTTCCCTCGCCCGGCCCGAGCGAGGCCGCGGGTGTGGGCGTGGCGGCCGAGGCGGACGGGCCGGGGCCGCTGGAGGCCGTCGCCGACGCGGCCGCCGCGGAGGCCCCCGGCGTGACCGTCTCCGTCCCCGGCGCGGAACGGCTGCCGCAGGCGGTGAGCAGCCCGGCGGACACCACCGCCACGGCCACGTGTGTACGGCGCACGCACGACCCCCAGGGAAGAGACGGACGTCCCGAGCCTACTGGCCCGGCCCCCCGGGACGGCCCGCTCACCCCGCGTGGCCGCTACCGTGCGGATCTCAGGCGTTGGTGGGGAATCCGAGGTTCACCCCGCCGTGGGAGGGGTCGAGCCACCGGGAGGTGACGACCTTGCCCCGGGTGTAGAAGTGGACCCCCTCGGTGCCGTGCACGTGCGTGTCGCCGAACAGCGAGGCCTTCCAGCCGCCGAAGCTGTAGAACGCCATCGGCACCGGGATCGGCACGTTGATGCCGACCATGCCGACCTCCACCTCGTTCTGGAAGCGCCGGGCCGCGCCGCCGTCGTTGGTGAAGATCGCCGTGCCGTTGCCGTACTCGCCGGTGTTGATCAGCTCCAGGCCCTCCTCGTACGAGCGGACCCGCACGATCGACAGCACCGGACCGAAGATCTCCTCGCGGTGCACGCGGGAGTTCGGCGGCACGTGGTCGAGCACGGTGGGGCCGAGCCAGAAGCCGTTCCCCCGGTCCCCGCGCACCGGGGTCTCCCGGCCGTCGACCACGAGTTTGGCCCCCTCCTCGACGCCGAGGTCGAGGTACGACTCCACCTTGTCGCGGTGCGCCGCGGTGACCAGCGGGCCCATCTGCGACTCGGGGTCGGTGCCCGGGCCGACGGTCAGGTCGCGCACCCGCGACACGATCTTCTCGACCAGGGCGTCGCCGACCGGGTCGACGGCGAGCACCACGGAGATCGCCATGCACCGCTCCCCCGCCGAGCCGAAGCCCGCCGAGACGGCCGAGTCGGCGACCAGGTCGAGATCGGCGTCGGGCAGCACGAGCATGTGGTTCTTGGCGCCCCCGAGGGCCTGCACCCGCTTGCCGTGGGCCGTCCCGGTCTCGTACACGTACCTGGCGATCGGTGTGGAGCCGACGAACGACACCGCCCGTACGGCCGGGTGCTCCAGCAGCCGGTCGACCGCGACCTTGTCGCCCTGGACGACGTTGAACACGCCGTCGGGCAGCCCCACCCGCCGCCAGAGGTCGGCGATGAGCAGCGACGCCGAGGGGTCGCGCTCCGAGGGCTTGAGCACGAACGTGTTCCCGCAGGCGATGGCCACCGGGAACATCCACATCGGCACCATCGCCGGGAAGTTGAACGGAGTGATGCCGGCGACCACCCCTAGCGGCTGGCGGATCGAGTAGGAGTCGACGCGGGTCGAGACGTTCTCCGAGTAGCCGCCCTTGAGCAGGTGGGGAATGCCGCAGGCGAACTCCACGACCTCCAGGCCGCGGGCCACCTCGCCCAGCGCGTCGGAGTGGACCTTGCCGTGCTCGGCGGTGATCAGCGCGGCCAGTGCGTCGCGGTGCGCGTCCATCAGCTCGCGGAACCGGAACAGCACCTGCGTGCGCTTGACCAGCGAGGCGTCCCGCCAGGCCGGGAAGGCCCGCGCGGCCGCGTCCACGGCCGCGTCGACCTCCTCGGCCGAGGCGAGCGCCACCCGGCCGCTCACCTCACCCGTCGCCGGGTCGAACAGCTGGGCCGTACGAGCGCCCTCGCCGGTGAGGATGCCCCCGATCCAGTGGTCAACGTGCTTCATCGTCGACGGTCTCCAGAGCGGTGACGAGGATGCCCAGGCCCTCGCGGGCCTCATCCTCGGTGAGGGTGAGCGGCGGGGCCATGCGCAGCGTGCTCCCGTACAGGCCGCCCTTGCCGGCGAGCAGGCCGAGCTTCTTGGTCTCCTCCATGAAGCGGGCGGCCAGCGCGGGGGCCGGCGCTCCGGTGGCGGGGTCGACCAGGTCGACGGCGAACATCAGGCCGCGGCCCCGGATGTCGCCCACGACGGCCAGCCGCCCGGCCGCCTCGCGCAGCCCGGAGATCAGGATGTCGCCGGTGCGCGCCGCGTTGGCCTGCAGATCGTGGTCGAGCACGTAGTCGAGCGTCGCGTTGGCCGCCGCCATCGAGATCGGGTTGCCGCCGAAGGTCGACACCCCGATGGCGGGCAGGCCGTCCATGAGGTCGCCGCGCGCGACGACCCCGCCGACCGCGAAGCCGTTGCCGAGCCCCTTGGCGAAGGTCATCATGTCCGGCGTCATGCCGTGGTTCTGGATGCCGAAGAACGCCGAGCCCGTACGGCCCCAACCGGTCTGCACCTCGTCGCTGACGAACAGGATGCCCTCCTCGTCGAGCACCTCCTTGTACGCGGCGAACAGCCCGTCGGGGGCCGCGGTGAAGCCGCCGACGCCCTGGACGGGCTCGGCGATCAGCGCGGCGACGTTCCCGGCGACGGCGGTGGCGAGCACGTGGCGCAGGTCGTCCACGCAGGCGGCGATGTAGTCGGCGTCCGACATGCCGCGGAACTGCGTGAGGTGGCGGTCGGCGCCGTGCAGGAAGTGCACGTTGAGCGGCGACAGCGAGTTGTTCTTCCAGGCGCGGTTGGAGGTGACGCTGATCGCGCCGAACGACCGGCCGTGGTAGCTCTGCCGCATCGCGAGCACCTGGTCGGAGCCGCGGGCGTAGGTGGCCAGCAGCAGGGCCGTCTCGTTGGCCTCGGTGCCGGAGTTGGTGAAGAAGACCTTGGCGTCCGGGATGCCCGACAGGCGGGCGATCTTCTCAGCCAGTTCGACCTGGGTCCGGAGGAGGTACAGCGTCGAGGTGTGGACGACTCCGGTGGCGAGCTGTCGCTCGACGGCCTCCCGCACCTCGGGCACGTCGTACCCGATCATGTTGGTGAGGATCCCGGCGAAGAAGTCGAGGTAGCTCTTCCCGTCCGCGTCGACGACCCGGTTCCCCTTGCCGCTGACGATCTCGATGGGCTCGTTGTAGTAGAGGGCCATCCAGTTGGGCATGACCGCGCGATGGCGCGCGAGAAGGTCCGACATGTACTGAGTATCCCGGCTGACGGGCGGAGACTCACCCGTCAGCCTGTCGGGACACACCAGAATCCGCTTACACAGTGCCAATCGTCACCGGTTCCGTGCCGGCGGCGGGAGCGGCGGTCTTCCGGCGCAGGACCAGCAGCGCGACCAGGGCCGCCGTGAGCGAGCAGCCCGCCCCGACCCACGATCCCGCGGACATCGCCGACACGAACGCCGCACGTCCGGCGGCGGCCACCGACGGATCGCCCAGGGTCACCGCGGCGCCGATCGACTCGCGCGCCGCCGCCGGAGCCGATGCCGGCATGGCCGAGGTGTAGGCCGCGGCGAGCACGCTGCCGAGCACCGCCACGCTCAGCGCCATGCCGACCTGCTGCACCGTGTCGTTGAGCGCCGAGCCCACCCCGGCGTGGTCGGGGGGCACCGCGCCCATCAGCGTGGCGTACGCCGCCGGGCCGGCCAGTCCTCCGCCGGCCCCCATGACCAGCAGACCGGCGATCATCGTGCCGTACCCGCCGGTGAGCGTGGACAGCAGCGCGAACCCGGCGGCCATCACGACAAGGCCCGCGACGATCAGCGTCCGGTTGCTCACCTTCTTGCCGAGCGCCGCGCCCAGGCCGTTGAAGAGCGCCGCGGCCACGACGTACGGCAGCAGCGCGAACCCGGCGGTCAGCGGGTCGTAGCCGAGGACGAACTGCAGATACTGCGTGAGGGCCAGCATCAGCGCCCCCGCCCCGAACGACAGCAGCACGACGGAGAAGCACGCGCCGCTGAACGAGCGGTCACGGAACAGGCCGAGCGGCAGCATCGGGTGCGGGTTGCGGCGCTCCCACAGCACGAACGCCGCCAGGGCGAGCGCCGAGACCACGACGACCACCGGGTTGAGTCGGCCTCCCGGCGCCGAGATGACGGCCCAGACCAGGCCGCCCATCCCCGCGACGGACAGGATCACGCCGAGCGGGTCCGCCCGCCGCGCGACGCCGTACGTCTCGGGCATGAGCGTGACGGCGGCGACGATCGCCAGGATCGCGATCGGCACGTTGAGCAGGAAGACCGATCCCCAGTAGTAGTGCCGGAGCAGGAACCCGCCGAGCGTGGGACCGGCGACGACGCCCACCATGGCGACAGAACTCCACACCGCGATGGCCTTGCGCCGCTCGCTCTCGTCGAAGACGGTGATCAGGATCGACAGGGTGGACGGCATGACGCAGGAGCCGCCGACGCCCATGAGGGCGCGGGCCCCGACGAGCTGCCAGGGCTCGGTGGCCAGGGTGGCGGCCAGCGAGGCTCCGCCGAAGAACGCCAGGCCGATCACGAGCATCCGCCGCCTGCCGTACCGGTCGGACAGGCTGCCCGCGGTGAGCAGCAGCCCGGCGAAGACCAGTACGTACGCGTCGATGATCCACTGCACGTCCTGCGGGGAGGCGCCGAGATCGCGCATGAGCGACGGGATCGCGAGGTTGAGCACGGTGTTGTCCACGACCAGAGTCAGCAGGCTCAGGCACAGGACCCCGAGGATCCACCATCGGCGGGGGTGGGACATGTATGTCTCCTCGTACAGTGTGCGAGTTGTTTCGCACACTGTACGACGGCGTCGAACACTGTGCGAGGGAATATCGTGGGGCCGTGTCACCGAAGCCGTTCTCCTCCGTCTGGACCCGCGAGCGCAGGGGAACGCGCGAGCAGGGCCTCAGCCGCGACCAGATCGTCCGCGCGGCCGTGGAGCTGCTCGACGCCGAGGGCCTCGACGCGCTCAGCATGCGCAAACTGGGCGCCCGCCTGGGCGCGGGGGCGACCAGCCTCTACTGGCACGTGGCGAACAAGGACGAACTGATCGAGTTGGTCATGGACGAGGTCTACGCCGCCGTGGTGCTGCCGGAGGACGCGGACTGGCGGGAGACCACGAGAGTCTTCGCGTACGGCATGCGGGGGGCGGTCTTCGCCCACCCCTGGAGCGCCGGCCTGATCGGGGTGGTTCCCGCGCTCGGGCCGAACGCGCTCACCGCCGCCGACCGGCTGATGGGCGCGTTCGTCCGCGCGGGCTTCCAGGGCGTCGACGTCGACTACGCCTGCACGGCCGTCGTGTCGTACACGCTCGGCGCCACGATTCCCGAGGTCGCCTTCCTCGGCACGCTGGAGAACTCCGGTCAGAGCGTCGCGAACCTCCAGGCCGCGGTCGAGCCGGTCCTGATGAAGGCCGTGGCCGACCGGCCCAACCTGCTGGAGCGCTTCAGCGCCTACAGCAACATGGACTACGACCCCCTCGTCGCCCGCCGGCTCGCCTTCGAGTTCGGGCTGACCGCTCTGCTCGACGGGCTGGACAGGCACAGGACGGGCGGCTCCTGACACCGGGCCCGCATACTGTCATGTTCGGGCGGGTCATCCTTACATAATGATCAGGTAGCCTCGGACCATGCTCCCCACGGTCGCCGACGTGCTCGCCCTGGACACGGTGCGGCGCGGCAAACCCCGGGTGGTGGCGGGCGGCGACCGGCTCGACACCCGGGTCCGCTGGGTGCACGTCGGCGAGGTCCACGACATCGCGCATCTGCTGCGCGGCGGCGAACTCGTCCTCACGACCGGGGTGGCGCTGCCGGAAGAACCCGGCAGTCTGGCCGACTACGTCGGCGAACTGGCCGAGGTGGGCGCCTCCGGCCTGATCGTGGAACTCGGCCGCCGGTTCGTCCGCGAGCTGCCGGGGGCGGTGGTCAGGGCCGCGGAGGAGCACGGGCTGCCGCTCGTCACGCTGGCCCGCGAGACGCCCTTCGTGCAGATCACCGAGTCGGTCCACGCGCGGATCATCGACGACCAGCTCCAGGAGCTGCGGGCCTCGGAGCAGCTGCACGAGGTCTTCACCGAGCTGTCGGTCGAGGGCGCATCCCCGGGGGAGGTGCTGAACCAGGTCGTCCGGTTCTCCGGCCGCCCGGCGTTGTTGGAGAACCTCGCCCACCAGGTGCTGGCCTGCGACGCCGCCGGAGGCGACACCGGCACCGTACTGGCCAACTGGGAGGCCAGGTCGCGCGCGGTCATGCCGTCCGAGCGGACCGCCTACGACGCCGCCGCCGGATGGCTGGTGACGATGGTCGGGGCCCGGGGCCAGGACTGGGGACGGCTCATCCTGCTGTGCGACGGCCCGCCCAGCCCCCGCGACATCGTGCTCGCCGAACGCGCCGCGACCACCCTCGCGCTCAGCCGCCTGCTGGAGCGGCACCAGGAATCCCTGGAGCGGCAGGCGCACGGCACGATACTCACCGGCATCCTCACCCACGCCTACGCCGACCCCGACGAGGCCGCCGCGCGGGCCCGGGCCGTCGGCGTCCCGCTCACCGGCCGCCGGCTGGTGAGCGCCGTCATCCGCCTGGCCTCCCCGGCCGGCCCGGCCCCGGTCAGCACAGTCCCGGTCAGCACGGTCCCGGTCGGCACGGTCCCGGCCGGCACCGCGCTGGGTGAGCAGGCGAGGCTCGGCGAACTGGCCGAGGCCGGCGCCGCCGCCTGCCGCGAGGCCAGGCTGCCCGCGCTGGTGGGGGCGCTCGACCAGAGCAGCGTGGGGGTGCTGCTGCCGCTGCCGCCCCGTACGCCCGCCGAGACGGCGCTCGGCGCGCTGGCCGAGCGCCTGCGGGCCGGGTTCGTCACCCCGTTCGTGCTCGCGGCCGGCTCCGTCGTGGAATCGATCAAGGACGTCCGGCGCAGCTTCCTGGAGGCCGAGCAGGTCGCCGAGGTCGCGGTGCGCCAGCCCGACGGGCGGCCGTTCTACCGCCTGCCCGATCTGCGGCTGCGCGGACTGCTGCACCTGCTGCGGGACGACGCGCGGCTCCAGACCTTCGCCGAACGCGAACTCGGCGCCCTGCTCGCCCACGACGCGCAGCGGCACGGCGACCTGACCAGGATCCTGCGCGTCTACCTCGACTCGGGCCGCAACAAGGCGGTGGCCGCGCAGCGGGCCCACCTGTCCCGGCCCGCCTTCTACGACCGGCTGCGGCGGCTGGAGCGCGTCCTCGACACCGACCTCGACGACGTCGAGTCGTGCCTGTCGCTGCACGTCGCGCTGCTGGCCCTGGAGACCTTCCGCCGCGAAGGCGGCTGAGCGCGATCCGGCCGCACCGGCCCGCGGTGGACAACTGCCCGTGGAGATGCCACAACCGAAGCGTAGGTATGTCGTCCCGCGTGTAAGACTTCGCATCCGCTACTGTTCGCGCACTCGCGATCACGCAGCGAATCGTGCTTATCTCGAAGCGTGCCCACGATGAACGAACCCCGAATCAGCCCGGCCGTGGTGGTACGGGCCCTGTCCGCGCGTTTCCCCGGCTGGACCATCTGGTGGGGCCAGGCCACCACGCACTACTGGGGCATGTTCCGGCGGCCCGACGGGCTGCTCGTCCACATCGAGGCCCGCTCCGCGCAGGAGTTCGTCCAGCGGGCCCGGGAGATGGACACCCGCGCCTCCCGAGGTCCCGCGTGACACAGGCGGATGCATTCGCGGATTTCGGGCCTAATGTTCCTTTAGTCCGATTTTCTCGGAGGGTTCCGGCGGCTTCACGTCGCAATTTGATGCCCTTTGGCGCGTTCGCCTCCACATCGGGCGTCAGCCTCGCCACGATGGTCCCGTAAGGATCACCAATGGGGAGTAAACCGCATGAGACGCCGCCTGATCGCCGGGGCCGCAGTACTGGCCCTGACGACGACCATCCCTCCGGCCCCGGCAGCCGCCGAACCCGTCGCCGGTCTGCCGACGACGAGCTTCCCCCTCGGCGCGCCCGGGATACCGAAGTCGGCGGCGAAGAGCCTCGGGCCCGGCATCAGCTACTTCACGCTCCGGCACGGCAGCACGAAGGACGGGTACACGGTCAGCGTCGTCGTGGCGGGCAAGGACTTCATGTCCGAGTCCAACGCGCAGGCCCAGGCCGAGGCCGTGCAGGCCGCCGGGTTCACCCCCACGGTGGTGAAGTTCACCCGGCCCGCGGTGGCCGACTTCCCCGCCGGCGACTACTACATGGTCCGCGTCGGCGGCTGGCCGCTCAGCCAGAAAGCCGAGGCCGCCAAGGTCGTCAAGCAGCTCAAGGACGCCGGCGTGAACACGAAGGTGGACTTCCAGGGCGACGACGGGTTCGTCACGACCGGCCCCTGGAGCGTGCGGGTCATCGTGGTCGATCCCCGCACCTTCCGCGGCTCCTACCGGTCCTCGGTGGGCACGAGCGTCGCGAAACGGGAGAAGGTCTCGGCGATGGCCACCGCCGCCAAGGCCGTGGCGGCGGTGAACGGCGGATTCTTCGACATCCACACGCTCCCCGCCTTCCGCGGCGACCCCACCGGCATCTCGGTCGTGGGCGGGAAACTGCTCAGCGAGGCGGTCCCCGGCCGCGTCGGCCTGGTCCTGAAGGGCCGTACGGCCCGGGTCACCGAGTTGTCCTCCTCCGTGGTCGCCCGCGCGGCCGATGGGGCGACCGTCCAGGTGGCCGGCCTCAACCGGGTTCCGCAGCCGGACGAGGTCGTCCTCTACACCGAGGAACTCGGGCGGGAGACCCCGAAGGACGACGGGATCGAGGCGGTCCTCGACGCGACGGGCAAGGTGCTGGCCATCCGTGACGCCGGCGGCAAGGTCACCCGTGGCATGCGGGTCCTGCACGGCGTCGGAGCGGGCGCCGACTGGCTGTCGGAGCACGTGACCGAGGAGACCACGATCAAGGTCTCGACCCGGGTCACCGACCTGCGGACGAAGAAGGCCGTCCCGCTGACGCCGGAGACGAACATCATCGGCGGCGCGGTGGGCCTGGTCCGCGGGGGCAGGACGACGATCACCCCAGGCCGGGACGGCATGGCCAACACCAACATGATCCTGCGCCGTCACCCCCGGACGCTCGCCGGCGTGACCCGCAACGGCAAGCTCGTCATCGCGGTCGTGGACGGCCGCGATCCCGGCGGCACGATCGGCGCGTCGTTCTTCGAGGCGGCCGAGCTCATGCGCTGGCTCGGGGCGCGCGACGCGATCAACCTGGACGGCGGCGGGTCGAGCGCCATGGTCATCGGCAAGAAGGTCGTCAACCACCCGTCCGACGGCGTGGAGCGGGGGGTCGGCGACGCCCTGCTGATCGTCGGCGCGCCCTGAGCGTGGGACGAGCCCTTACGGCCGGCGCCCGGACAGGAGGCGGGTGACGGCGTCGTCGTCGCAGGTGTCCCAGAACGCCCCGACGGTGTCTTCGAGGTGGTCGAACGAGGCCGCCTCGAAGAGCACCTCCTGATACTTGGTGATGTCGTACTTTGTGGTACCCATCGCGGCGAGGTCGAGCGGCCGGATGTCCATCCCGCGGAACTCCTCGATCTCGCCGTACGAGCTCAGCAGCCCCGCGCCGTACGCCCTGAGCTCGCCGTCCTCCCGCATGACGCCGAACTCCAGCGTGAACCAGAACACCTTGGAGACGAACTCCAGCGCCTCGGTGGTCTCCATCCGCCGCGCCGCCCGCCCGGCGGCCCGGTACAGCTCCGCGAACCGGGGCGAGGCGAGGGTGTTGCCGTGGCCGATCACCTCGTGGATGACGTCCGGTTCCGGCGTGTAGAAGGGCACCGAGTGGTGCCGGATGTACTGCGTGGAGTGGAACAGGCCGTCGGCCAGCACGCCGTAGAACTCACGGAGCGGCACCAGCCCGGCGGCAGGCAGGTAGCGGAATCCGGTGAGCGGATGGAGGAGGTCGCTGACCTCCTGAAGCTGCGGAATCCGGTGCTCGGGCAGCCCGAGCCGCTCCGCCGCGCGGAGGAACTCGCGCACCGCGTACTTGTGGTGCTTGACCGCCAGTTCCTTGGTGACGAGCGCCCATACGTGGTGCTCCTCGTCGGTGTACTCGGCGACGGGAATCGGGTCGCCGGGAGTGTGGCCGAGCGCCAGCGCCGCGATCGCGTTGCGCCGCTCCCGGTAAACCTGGTCCGCGAACCCCGGGTGGCTGGTGGCCAGCTCGACGACGACGGAACCGTCATCCTTCGTCGCCACCGGAGCGAAATACTGCGCTTCCTCGAACATACTTCTATATGACAGCAAGTCACCCTTGCAGTGGCAAGAGTGACCAGTTGTAGTGGGCGAATCGCCCAAAAATGATCGTTCCCGCGCCGCCGCACTGGTCGAATCGCCCACTCCGGGCGTACCCTCGGCGCATGCTCGACGCGCTCGACAGCCGGCTGCTGACCACCATGCGGGCTCATCCCCGCATCGGGCTCACCGAACTGGCCCGCCTGCTCGGCGTGGCCCGGGGCACCGTGCAGGCGCGCGTGGAGAAGCTGACCGCGCGTGGAGTGATCACGGACTTCGGCCCAGCCATCGCGACCGAGGAGATCGGTTATCCCATCCTCGCCTTCGCCTCCCTGCAGATCGCACAGGGCCGGCTGACGGAGGCGGTGCACACGCTCGCCGAGATCCCGGAGATCCTGGAGGTGTACGGCACGAGCGGGCAGGCCGATCTGCTGTGCCGGGTGGTCGCCCACAGCACACCGCACCTACAGGAGATCATCGCCCGGATCCTGGCCTCCCCGGCCGTCCGGCGGTCGGACACGACGATCGCCCTGTCGACCCAGATTCCCTACCGCGTCGAACCTCTGCTGAAGGCCGCGGTCAGACCGGACACACCGTGACGGCCGGTATTTGGGCACAAAAAAAGGGGGGTCATCCCGTACGGGATGACCCCCCTCAAAAAATTGTCCGGCGGCGTCCTACTCTCCCACACCGTCCCCGGTGCAGTACCATCGGCGCTGGTAGGCTTAACTTCCGGGTTCGGAATGTAACCGGGTGTTTCCCCAC
>NZ_JABBWW010000070.1:0-2138 GCF_014161385.1 Microbispora sp. H10670
GGCCGGCGTATTCCCAGTGCACCAGGTCGTAGGAGCGCAGGACCGGCGCGCCCGGCGAGTAGTGCATCGTGGAGGCGGAGTAGTAGTAGGTGTCACCGACCCGGATGATGTCGATGTCGGCCAGGTCCTCCCACAGCACCGGGTTGGTGAACGTCCCCGAGGGCGCGCTCGGGGACGCCGACGGTGACACGGACGGGGACGCGGACGGAGACGCGGACGGGGAGCTGGTGCCGCCGTCGACGCGGACGAGCTGCCACTGCTGGTTGGTGCCGCCCCAGTCGGAGTACTGCACGATCTTGCCGCCGTCGGCGGTGGAGGCGTTCTGCACCTCCACGGCCTTGCCGCTGTTGCGGTTGATCAGCCGGACGTAGCCGTCCGAGGAGTCGGCCAGCCGGAACTGCTGGTTGACGCCGTTGCCGTCGCTCCACTGCACGACGGCGGCGCCGTCGGCCGTGGAGAGGTTGTAGACGTCCAGCACCTTGCCGGAGTGCCGCGACTGCACGCGGTAGTAGCCGCCGCCGGAGTCGACGAACCGCCACTGCTGGTTGTTGCCGTTGTTCCGGGTCCACTGCACGAGCGACCCGCCGTCGGCGGTGGAGAGGTTGTACACGTCCAGGGCCTTGCCGCTGTTGCGGTTGACCAGCACGTACCAGGCGTTGGTGTCGACGGTCGCGGCCGTGGCCGGCGCTATGGACACGAGCGCGCCGGCGAGCACGGTCGCGAGCGCCGCGAGCAGGCACGTCAGGACGGCCGCGGGCGATCGTCGCCGGCGCCCGGTCACGCGGGGCGGCACTGGCTGCATGTCTTCTCCTCTGGGGGGTGGAGGCGGTGGGAGACGGGCCCGCCCTCCCTCACTGGCGGAGGGGGGCGGGCCCGTCACTGTGGCCCCCGGCTGTGGAAGGCGAAGGCCGGGGGCCGGATTCGGCGGATCGGGTGGGGCCGGTCGGCCGGTGGAGCCGGTCACAGGTCGGCGCGGTGCCGCCGGCCGTGCCGGTTCCGGTCACGACCAGGCGCGGGCCCGACCGCATGATGCTTCTCCTGTGAGTGCGAGGGGGCGGGAGCGTTCACGACCGGCGGCCGCCGTACGATCGGGCGCGGCCGTCCGGGGCAAGTTATCGCTAACATTCGGCCGCGCGAGGCACGGCGCGAACACCGGCGACGGGCCGCTCCGGAGCGGGCTCCGCGGCCACGCCCGGCGCTCGCCGCGACGACCTCTCGCGGAGGTCACGCCGCGCGTGGTCGCGCCGGGCCGGGGAACCGGTGGGCAGGCCCGCCCAATCCTGTGAGCGCTAACATTGCGGCGATGTGAACTCCCTTCTCACATCTGACGAAATGTCGGTGGTGGTGCGGCGGAGCCAATACGACGGCGCGGAGCGTGTCAACACGCGGGCCTCTCCCAGGTGTTCACCCGCGGCCGGGAGGAGCGCCCGAACTGGGACGACCGCGAAGCGGCCGGCCCCCCCGCGGCTCCGCCCCCGGTGAAACTTTCACGGCCGCCGTCACGGCACGCGGACGCCCTAACCGCCGCGGATATCGCCCGGACAGGAGCCCTGCGCGCGGACGGCCGGCCCGGGTCCTGACGGACCGCCGCCGAGAGATCGACACAACGCCTTGACACGTTACGCCGACGTTTCCAAACTGATCCCCGGCGGCCTCCTCCTGCCCGGTCGGTGGTGAACGGCAGGGGCCGCATGCCGGTGCCGCGGTCCGTGACGGGCCGTGTGCGACGCCGCGGGCGTCTTCCCGCGTTCATCCGCGTTCGTTTCAGCACTCGTTCTTCCCGCACCACCGTTCCGTCAGCACCACCTTCGGCAAGCACCCCGTTTCAGCAAGACCCCGTTTCAGCAAGCACCCCCGTTCATCAAGCACTGGAGGCTCAGGCATGGGCGAAACCGCCATACCTGTGGGACGAGCCCGGCGACGACTCGGCGGTTCCCGCCGGGTGCTGGCCGCCGGGGCTCTCGGCGTACTCGGGGTGGTGACGGCCCTGTCGGCCACCACCCCCGCCGACGCCGCGGCGAGCACCCTCGGGGCGGCCGCCGCGCAGAGCGGCCGCTACTTCGGCACCGCGATCGCGGCCGGCCACCTGAACGACTCGACCTACGTGGCCACCTGGGACCGGGAGTTCAACGGGGTCA
>NZ_JABBWW010000071.1:0-2013 GCF_014161385.1 Microbispora sp. H10670
GCCGTCAGGCCATGCAGCCAGGACCGCTCAGCATCGGTCAACTCGATGGGTATTGCAGACGGACCCGGATGCCCCATACACATCAGGATAAGTATTTATCCGACGAATTTCAGGCGTATGGCACTAGTGCTGTAGCCGGAAACGATCACCGGGTCCGCGCGTGGCTCGCCGTGCCGATCGGATGGGTTCGATCGCATCCGATCGGCACGCCGGGAACGCGCCCGCGTACGCGGCGAGAAGGGCGCGCCTCGATCCGGGCTCAGGCCGGCCGGGTGGGGGGCCGGAGGCCGTCCATCAGGAGGTCCAGCAGGCGACCGGCCTTGGCTTCATGATCGCGCCGGGGGGCCACGGTGAAGATGCCGATGAGGGAGGCGGCGATGTCTTCGGCGGTGACGTCGGAGCGGAGGTCGCCCGCCGCGCGACCGGCGTCGAGAATCGTGGTGATGGCCGCCAGCAGCTCGCTCCGGGTCTGCGCATGGGCGATCTCGCCCGACTCGATCATCGCGAGCAGCGTGTCGAGCATGCCGTTCTTGGTCGCGATCCAGTCCCCGAACAAGTCCATCCAGCGCCGCATCGCCGCAGCCGGGGGCAGCCGGCCGAGCAGCTCGCGGGCGCCGGTCGTCAGCCGCACGACCTGGTCCCGGTAGACCGCGTCGACCAGCGACTCGCGGGTCGGGAAGTGCCGGTAGAGCGTGGCGATGCCGACTCCGGCCTCGCGGGCGATCGCACGCATCGACGGCTCGGCGTCAGCCGACACGAACACGCGGGTCGCCACCGCGAGCAACTGGTCGCGGTTACGGGTCGCGTCCGCCCGTGGCGCGCGCAGCTCCGCCTCAGTAAAAACGGATCGCGCTCCGGTTGTGTTAGGGTCGCCCATGGAAACGGAGCATAGTCCGTTTCGGTGCGTTCCCTCGTCCCCAAGGAGCCAGGCGTACATGCAGGAACAGAGCGATCAACCGCCGGCGGGCAGGAGCAGGGCGGTCCGGCTCGATTCGTTCGGCGGCCCCGAAGTCCTGGACATCCGTGAGGTTCCCGCTCCGCAGGCCGGCCCGGGACAGATCCGCGTGCGGGTCACCGCGGCCGGTCTGAACCCGATGGACTGGATCATGACCGCCGACGCGGACACCGCCGCCCGGTTCGGCCTGAGCCTCCCGGCCGGATTCGGGACCGACTACGCGGGACTGGTCGACCAGGTCGGTGACGGGGTGACCGGCTTCGCGCCCGGCGACCGGGTGTTCGGGGGCGCGCTGTCCCGCGCGGTCGCCGACTTCGTGGTGATCGACACGGCCGGGGGGAGCGTGGCGAACGAGGCCCATCACACTCCCGACGGCGTCGACGACCGCACCGCCGCCACCCTCACGATCGCCGGCCGCACGGCGTCCGCCGCCCTCGCCGTGGTCGGCCCCGGCCCCGACGACACGGTGCTGATCGGCGGCGCGGCGGGCGGGGTCGGGGTGTTCGCCGTCCAGCTGGCCCGGATCGCGGGAGCGCGCGTGATCGGGACGGGATCGGCGACATCCTCCGATTTCCTGCGTGATCTGGGAGCCGAGCCGGTCGCGTACGGCGACGGCCTGGCCGACCGGGTCCGCGCCCTCGCTCCCGGCGGTGTCACCGCCGCCATCGACCTGTACGGGACGGAGACGGTGCACGCGGCGAGGGAACTCGGCGTCCCGGACGGCCGCATCTGCACCATCGCCGCGCAGGTCGACGGCGTGCCGACGGCCAACGGCGCGAACGCCGCCCCCGGCGCCCTGGAAGAGGTCGCCCACCTGGTCGCGGCGGGCCGGCTGCGGGTGCCTGTCGCGGCGAGCTTCCCGATCGAGCAGATCCGCCGCGCGACCGAGCTCCAGGCGGGCCGGCACGTGCACGGCAAGATCGTCATCGACGTCTAGAAGATCACTGAAAATCTTGCGTTCTGGCCTCGCTTGGGACAGCACGGGGCCAGACTTCGTCGGCATGCAGGGTGAGTGGACCGGGGAGCCGGTCGGACCGGATGTGTGGGTGACCTGCCGG
>NZ_JABBWW010000072.1:0-1958 GCF_014161385.1 Microbispora sp. H10670
CTGCACAGCTTCCGCAGGCTACGCATCCGCTGGGAAGTGCGCGAGGACATCCACCGCGCCTTCCTCAGCATCGGCTGCGCCCTGATCTGCTGGCGCCGACTCAGCTCATTGTGTTAGGCGCTCTAAGCGTGGGAAGACGGCCCACTACGCGTGGGTGCTTCCCGAGGTCTCTCCTTCCTCACCGTCCAGGGCGGGGATGAGCAGGAGCTTGCCGCTCGTCTTGCGCCCTTGCAGGTCCCCATGCGCGTGGCCCGCCTCGGACAGACCGTACCTGCCACCGATGCGCACATTCAGATCGCCCCGTGCGACCCAGGTGAAGACCTGGGCCGCACGGTGCCTCAGCTCGTCGTCGGCGACGATGAAGTCAGGCAACATCGGCCGGATCAGCGTCAGTGACCCAGCCGCGAGCCTCTGCGGTTGAAATCCGGAAACGAGGCCGCTGGCCTGCCCGTACAGCACGAGCGTGCCGCGCCGGCGCAGACAAGCGAGGCTGCTGTGAAAGGTCGCTTTGCCCACCCCGTCGTAGACGGCCGAAACGCCCGTCCCGTCTGTCAGCCTCCTGACTTCGGCGACGACGTCGGTCTCGCTGTAGCGCACGACTTCGACGGCGCCCGCAGCCCGCGCGAGTTCCTCTTTCTCCACGGTGGAGACAGTGCCGATCACCCGGCCGCCCATGAGCGTGACGACCTGGGTGAGGATCAGGCCCGTACCACCGGCCGCAGCGTGGACGAGGACGCTGTCGCCCGGCCGCACCCGGTACGCCTCTGCCGTGAGGAAATGCGCTGTGAGGCCCTGTAGCAGAACGGCAGCCGTGGTCTCCAGGGACAGGCCTGGAGGCACCGGCACCAGCCGGCCGGCGGGCACCAGCGCGAATTCGGCGTACGGACCGGCGAAGTCGACTCCACAGACACGGTCACCGACCTCAAATCCCGTAACGCCCTCCCCCCAGGCCACGACCGTGCCCGCCGCCTCCTTCCCGGGGACGTACGGCAGCCGGCGCGGGTACAGACCGGAACGCTCGTAGGTCTCGTGGTAATTGACGCCGGCTACGGCGATTCGGACGAGCACCTCTCCGGGACCGGGAACCGGCCGCGGGCGCTCGGCGAGGGTGAGCACCTCAGGGCCGCCCCGTTCGGTGACGACTATGGCACGCATTCAGACACCTGTCCGGAAGCCGCTAGATGCGGCCTACCTCGTCGACGACCTTGGGAAGGCGCTCCCCGGCCCGCAGCCTCTCGAGGATCCGCTGTTCGACGAGCTCGACGGCGGTCGCTGCGGCCATCACCTCGGCAAGGTGCGACGGTGGCACGATGACGGTGCCGTTTCCATCCGAGAAGATCCAGTCACCGGCGCGGATCAGGACGTTGTCGATGACGCAGCTGTCACCAACGGACTCGACACGGTAGGAGCCCTGCGTGTCGGTTGGGACGAAATTGCTGGCGACGACAGGGAACTCGGCTGCCTCAACGACAGCCCGGTCCCGGATCGCCCCGCCGAGAACGACGCCTTCGAACCTCACCACGTCGGCCAGGTAAGTGAGAGAGAGACCGCCGGCCAAGGCGGCCTCGGTGAGGACGGGTCCCGCGCCGGCGATGTACACCTGACCTGTCCCGTCGACGACTTCGGGGACGAGGAAATCGCTGACCTGCGTCCACGTGCTGGGCGACGCCTCTGTGATGCGCGGACCCTTGCGGACGGGCGCCCAGCGTACGGGCAAAGCCGTACCCACGAACATCTCGGTGCCGCGAGACAGTCGGTGCAGTCCGCTGGGAAGCACCGCGTCGCAAACTCCCCGGCCGTCGAGAATGTCGATTATGGTGCAGGTTGTGATGTAAGTATTCAGGTCGTGCGCGCGGTGTAAGGGTTCGGTCGGATGCGTGACGGTCCGTCACTTTGATCAACCGGCGTGCAGATGATGTGATCGTCGGGTGTCCGGCCTGGAGGAGCTGTCCCGCGAG
>NZ_JABBWW010000073.1:0-1928 GCF_014161385.1 Microbispora sp. H10670
TGCGATCGGCTACCACCGCATCAACGGCGAGACCAACATCGCCCGCGCCACCCGACGCGCCAACCGCCGCCCACACGACCTCATCACCGCCGTGACCAGCAGCTACCCCACAACGCAATGACCCTGGTTGAAGGGCTCACGGGATACAGGCAGGCGGGCCAGGTGGTGTGTCTCAAGTGAGACACGCGCACGCGGCAGGCGACAGCAGCCCCAAAAACATGATCGTCGTGCCATTAGCGTGCCATTAAGGGCGGTCAACAGGGGGCACTCACGGTCACTCGCGGACTGCCCCTCGCTCAGGTCGGGGCCGTTGTCCCTGGTGATCAGGCCGATTTGCAAGCAGGAAGTCAGGGGTTCGAATCCCCTAGGCTCCACCCACTCGAAGCCCAGGCCAGGGATCGTTCTCCCGCCTGGGCTTTGACCATTATTCGGCCTTCGCGCTCTTGCGTGCCCGATCCGCTCTTGAGTTGTCCCCGCGCGAGGCTGTCGAGCTGCTTGGCCACCTAGTGCCGTCGCTCGTCCGTCGCGTGCTCATCCAGCTCTGAGGAACTGTTCAAAGGCTTCCCGTGCCAGCGCTGACACACTCTTCCCTTCTTGCTCGGCGCGGGCCTTCGCGCGTTCACGCAACTCCTCAGGGACTCTGAAGGAGACCCTTGGGGAATGTGTGCTCTCGCCTGTAAGCGATGGGCGCCCGGGGCGACCGGTAGGCACGGGTACGCGGCCCTCGTCGATCGCGCGATGAACGTCGCTGATCGCGTCCCGTACGTACTCGTCGGTGATGAGGTTGCCTTTGGCGTCGTGGATCTCTTCGGAGTCGCTGTCGATATCGGAGTCGTGGTCCAGGGCCAGTTCGATGTCTTCGGGTGGCCAGGCTGCCTCGTGCTCAGTCATGGCGTCCTTCTCCGTAGCGCGGTCGGCATCACGTGGATGATCACGAGAGCTTTGTCGGTGAGGATGCCGATCACCTCCAGCTCAACGCCCCGATCATCGGGCCCGATCCAGACCCATCGATCCTCCAACGTCGGGTCGGTGGCCGGCACGATTGCTGGTGGCCCAGATCGGACGACGTACAAGGCATGCGCCTGTCCGATGCGGTGCTTCCGCGCCGACCGGTAGAAGCGCAACTTTTTCATGCCCATATTATGTCGGACACAACCTCTGTAGGTAGGGGGTTCCGGTCTGCAGCGCGCCGGCCATCGAAACGGCGGTTGCGACCTGGGTGTCGGCGGCTACGAAGAGGACGGCGTGGACCAGGGGGCGCCCGTGCCCACCGACAGTCGCGAGCGTGATCGCCGGGCCATTAGCGGGCCATTAAGGGCGGTCAACAGGGGGCAGAGCCGCGCAGCGCGCCGAACCCCATGTAGTGCCTCGGGAATCGCTGCTCTCCTGCGGCCTCGCGGTCATTCCAGAGGGTGATGAAAGCATCAGCATGATCCGGATCGGACGCTGAGCCTCCGACGGCCCATCAATGCCGAAGCCACGACCGCGAACATGCACCGGGTCGGCCGCCGCACGGTGGCGCCGGATTCGCCGTCCTCCGTCCCACCGACCCGGCGCCGGAGAAAGGCCCGGTCGGGGCGGGAGAGCGTCGCACCCGGCGATGGTGAGTGGTCAGCGCAGCGGGCATCACACTGGCGAAGGTCAGCGGCCGGCGCGCCAGGCGGTGACACATGGGTTCACCGGGTCCGGCTCTCCACCCCCGGCCATGTGCAGGAGATGGCCGGCGCCGGGGGGCGGGTCGTGGTACGGCGATGCCGGCGCCTGTTACGGCGCCGGAGCCGGTGAACCTTCGCCGGACAGCGCACTAGTGCCATACGCCTGAAATTCGTCGGATAAATACTTATCCTGATGTGTATGGGGCATCCGGGTCCGTCTGCAATACCCATCGAGTTGACCGATGCTGAGCGGTCCTGGCTGCATGGCCTGAC
>NZ_JABBWW010000074.1:0-1692 GCF_014161385.1 Microbispora sp. H10670
CTAGAAGATCACTGAAAATCTTGGTGAGGGCTGTCGGTGGAGGACATCAGGCGGTGGCTGACTTGAGAGCCCAGGCGCCGTCGGCGTGGGTGAGCCCGAGGTGGATCAACGTACGGAGGTTCAAGGCGGCGGTGCGGGTGTGGAGCCAGGCGTTGTTCTTGATGGTGCCCAGGTAGCGCAGGCGGCGGTTACCCTGGGCGACCAGCCAGGCCACTCCGCGTTCGACCGGTGGCCGCCAGCGGCGGTAGTCGGCCTGCCAGGCCGGATCGGTGGCGGCCTGGCGCCGGGCGGCGGCCAGCAGGTCATGGTTTGCATGGACGTTGAGGTTGCGCCCGGTCGCGGAGGTGGTGCACCGGATCCGCAACGGGCAGTCGGCGCATCGCTTCTTGAACTGGGCAATGCGGGCACCATTGGCCTGCGGCCGCCCCAGGGCGACGGTCTGTCCGGCAGGGCAGGTCACCAGGCCGGCAGCAGTGTCGACCTGGAAGTCGTCGACGGTGAAACCCCCGGGAACGGCCCGGCGCAGCGGCGGAGGCTTGATCACCAGCGTGTGTCCGACCGCCTGCAGCGCCCGGCGGGCTGCGCCGGTGCCGTAGGCCGCATCCCCCAGCACGGTGACCGCCTCCTCGCCGGCCAGGAGTTCTTCGGCGACGGTGGCTTCGTGGTGGTCGGCCCCAGCCCCGGGCCGCAATGCGACCGCGGTGAACAGCCCGGTCTCGGGTTCGACCGCCAGGTGGGCCTTGTAGCCGTCCTGATAGCGGGTGCGGTTCTTGTGCACATGCCGGGATTCGGGATCGACGGTGGAGACCACCCGGTCCGGCGCGGTCCGCCGGGCGATCCGCCACCGGCCGTCGCAGCCGTCGGAGCCATCGGCGGGTTCGACATCCTGGTAGGCGACCAGAGCCAGCACACCAACCGCGTTCGCGGCTCGCTCGCCCAGCGGCTGGGCCGGCAGGTGGGCCAGCAGAGCGACCGCGTCGGTCACCAGCGCATCCACCAGCACCTGGCGGGCCTGTTCGTCGTCCCAGGCGATGACCGGCTTGCCCGCAGCAGAGTAGTTGCAGGCGGTGCAGCAGGCCGCCGCGACCTCGGATGCGCCGGGCACCTCGCGGATCACCCGGCGGATGGCGGCGATGATTTGGGTGACGGTGTCCTGGGTGGCCACCGCGTCATCCAGCACGGTGGAATCCAGCGCCCGCCGCTTCCTGCCGGTGAGCACCCCAGTGGCCGCGATCACCTGCTGGACCCGGGTGAAGACCCGGTTCGGATCAGTCGAGCGAGCCAGGCGACGGCGAAAGTAGGTCAGCAGCGACGGATCGAAGGCGGTGTCATACAGCCCCAGCCCGCACGCGGCCTTCCACCGCAGGTCGCAGCGCAACTCCTGGACGGTGTCGAAGTCTGACAGCCCGTGCAGGGCCTGCAGCACCAGCGCCGCGGCCAGCACCTGCGGCGGCATGCTCGGCCGCCCGTTGGGCGAGGGATACATGTCGGTGAACATCGTGGGCGGAAACAGCGCCTGCCGATGCTCGGCCAGGAACGCGAACACGCTTCCGGCCGGGATCAACTCCCGGCAGGTCACCCACACATCCGGTCCGACCGGCTCCCCGGTCCACTCACCCTGCATGCCGACGAAGTCTGGCCCCGTGCTGTCCCAAGCGAGGCCAGAACGCAAGATTTTCAGTGATCTTCTAG
>NZ_JABBWW010000075.1:0-1688 GCF_014161385.1 Microbispora sp. H10670
TGGCGAGCAACCTGCTGCAGGCGCACAAGAAGATCGACGCGATCTGGAACCACGACGACGACCAGGGCATCGGTGTGCTGGCGGCGATCAAGGAGGCCGGGCGTGAGGAGTTCTTCATGGTCGGCGGCGCCGGTTCGGCGAACGCGATGCGCGACATCAAGGCCGACAGCGGTGTGCTGAAGGCGACGGTGACCTACAGCCCGACGATGGCCGCTTCGGCGATCAAGATCGCCCGGCTCATCGCGCAGGGCAAGGGCATGAGCGACCTGCTGGAGCAGCAGGTGCCGCAGTCCATCACCCTGACGTCGGAGACCGTCACCAAGGACAACGCCGACAAGTATCTGCCCACCGGGTTCGAATCCTGATCCAGCCCTGATTCGAGGGAGTTCTAGTGACTGAAAGCAGGCCGGCGCTGGGGGTCGGCATGGTGGGGTACGCGTTCATGGGGCGCGTGCACTCACAGGCGTGGCGGAGCGTCGCGGCGGTCTTCGACGTACCGAGGCCGGCCATGGCCGTCCTGTCCGGACGGTCCGCGGAGCGTACGGCCGAGGCGGCCGACACGCTCGGCTGGGCCGCGGTCGAGACGGACTGGAAGCGGCTGATCGAGCGCGACGACGTGCAGATCGTGGACATCTGCACGCCGGGCGACTCGCACGCGGAGATCGCCATCGCCGCGCTGGCGGCGGGCAAGCACGTCATCTGCGAGAAGCCGCTGGCCAACACCGTGGCGGAGGCGGAGGCGATGACCGCCGCCGCGAAGGAGGCGGCGGCGCGCGGCGTGCGCAGCATGGTCGCCTTCAACTACCGCCGCGTTCCCGCCATCGCCCTGGCCAGGAGGTTCGTGGCCGAGGGCAGGCTGGGCGAGATCCGGCACGTGCGGGCGCAGTACCTGCAGGACTGGATCGTCGACCCCGAGTTCCCCCTCGTGTGGCGGCTCCAGAAGGACAAGGCCGGGTCCGGCGCGCTCGGTGACATCGGCGCCCACATCATCGACACCGCCCAGTTCATCGTCGGCCGGAACCTGACCGGGGTGACGGCGCTCACCGAGACCTTCGTCAAGGAGCGCCCGCTCGCCGAGGGGTCGAGCGGCCTCGTCGGCCAGGGCGGCGGCGGTGAGAAGGGCGAGGTGACGGTGGACGACGCGGCCCTGTTCATCGGCCGCTTCGAGGGCGGCGCGCTGGCGTCGTTCGAGGCCACCCGCTTCGCCACGGGGCGCAAGAACGCGCTGCGCATCGAGATCAACGGGTCGGCGGGCAGCCTGTCCTTCGACTTCGAGGCGATGAACGAGCTGTGGTTCTACGACGCCGCGGAGTCGGACGCCGGCTTCCGGCGGGTCCTCGTCACCGAGTCCGACCACCCGTACGTGGGGGCCTGGTGGCCGCCGGGGCACGGCCTCGGGTACGAGCACACCTTCGTCCACGAGGTGAAGGACTTCCTGGAGGCGATCGCCGCCGGCACCGACCCGACGCCGTCCTTCGAGGACGGCCTCCAGGTGCAGCGGGTGCTCGCCGCCGTCGAGGAGAGCGCGGCTGCCGGCAGCCGCTTCACGAGTGTGGAGGACTGATGACCAGGCCGATCACGTTGTTCACCGGTCAGTGGGCGGACCTGCCGTTCGAGGAGGTCTGCCGGCTGGCCGCCGAGTGGGGCTACGACGGTCTTGAGATCGCCTGCTGGGGCGACCACTTCGA
>NZ_JABBWW010000076.1:0-1652 GCF_014161385.1 Microbispora sp. H10670
GTAAGTATTCAGGTCGTGCGCGCGGTGTAAGGGTTCGGTCGGATGCGTGACGGTCCGTCACTTTGATCAACCGGCGTGCAGATGATGTGATCGTCGGGTGTCCGGCCTGGAGGAGCTGTCCCGCGAGGAGCTGATCGCTCTGACGCGTGCCCTCATGGCCGAGAACGCCGCGCTGAAAGCGGAGGTCACTCAGCTGCGGGAACGCGTGGCCAAGCTGGAGCGGCTGGTATCGCGCAACAGCGGTAACTCTGGGATGCCGCCGTCTGTTGATGACCTTCCCGGCCGTAAGCAGCCGAAGGATCGCGCCTCTGGCGGTGGCCGGCGCCGGCCGGGGAAGCAGCCCGGCGCCGAGGGTAAGGCGCTGGCCTGGTCGGACGACGTCGCTGACGACGACGTCTTCGAGTACTTCCCGCAGGGCTGGTGTGGGTGCGGGGCCGATCTCGCGCAGGCGGCCGATCTGGGTGTCACGGCTCGGCATCAGCAGATCGAGATCCCGCTGGTGGTGGCCCGGCGGTTGCAGCACAACCTGCACGCGGTGGCCTGCCGGTGCGGGGCCGTGCACACCGCGCCGCGCCCGGACGGGGTGAGCGCCACGCCGGTCAGTTGTGGCGTCAATCTGCAGGCCTGGTGCGTGTATCTGCTGGTCGTCCACGCGATCCCGGTCCACCGGTGCGCCGAGCTGGTGGCCTCACTGACCGGCGCGCAGCCCTCGCCCGGGTTCGTCCACGGCTTGATCGGCCGGGCCGCCGCCGCGGTCGCGGCCGCCAACGCGCGCATCCGGACGCTGCTCACGCTGGCGTATGTGGTGTGCTGCGATGAGACACCGATCCGGGTGGGGCCGAAGAAGGCCAAGAAGTACCTGCTGGTTGCCTGCAACCAGCTGCTGACCTGGTACATGCTCGGCGGACGCGACCTGGATACCTTCAAACGGTTCATGCCGGCCGAGGCGACCGGTGTGGTGGTGCACGACCGCTACCAGAACTACGACGCCGCCGATCTGGGGATACACGATCACCAACTGTGTGTGGCGCACCTGATCCGCGATCTGGAGGACTGCGCCGAGACCTACCCCGGCGCGCGCTGGCCCCGGCAGCTCCAGATGGCGCTGCGCGGGTTGATCCACGCCGCCAACCTCGCTCGCGAGCAGGGCAGGGACGCCATCGCGGCGGGCACGCTGGCAATGTTCACCACGATGTTCCGCGGCGGGGTCGCCGTCGGCCTGTCGGAGGTCAGGCGTGTCCCCGGCCCGGCCAAGACCGTCACTCAGCCGGTCGGCCGCGTACTGCTGGAGGTGCTGCGCGACCGCGCCGACGATGTCTTGCGCTTCGCCCATGACCTGCGGATCCCGCCCACGAACAACCAGGCCGAACGCGACCTGCGACCAGCCAAGACCCAGCAGAAGATCTCCGGCAGACTCCGCTCCGAGCAGCACACCCGGCATCGGTACGCGGTCCGCGGTTACCTGTCCACCGCGATCAAACACGGCCTGGATGTCATGACGGTCCTACGCGACGCGCTTGTTGGCAGACTCTGGATGCCGCCCGATCCCGCCACGGCCTGATCCTCCGGCAGCAGGCGTACTGACGCACACCTTGAGACGATCACACAGCGCAATCAACAGAACCCGAAATGCGCAGGACGTGAATGCTTAC
>NZ_JABBWW010000078.1:0-1567 GCF_014161385.1 Microbispora sp. H10670
GTCGCCGGCGGTGTGCAGCATGCCCAGCAAGGTGGTGCGTTCATCTGCTTTGGCACCGGTCAGCGCGAAGGCCACGGGCAGGCCGCCCAGCGTGCACAGCAGATGCAGGCGCAGGCCCCAAAAGAACGGGCCCTCCCCCCGAGGTGTGGACACCTTGAGTGCCAGATCATGGAGATCTGGAGACCGAGGAGTTCTTGGTGGTCATGAAGGTCTATCCGCCTGAGTTCAAAGCCGACGCGGTCGCGTTGTACCTGTCGGATCCGACCCGGACGATCAAATCTGTGGCCCAGGATCTGGGGATCAGCCGGGAAACGTTGCGGTTGTGGGTGCGTCAGGCCCAGGCGGCTGGGACCGCGCCGGCCAAGGCGGGGCCGGCGGGCAGGCGTTCGACTGCCCCGCTACCGTCGGGCGACGTGGAAGCAGAGAACAAGCAGCTTAAGGCCCGGATCCGGGAACTGGAGCTGGAGCGCGACATCCTGCGCCGGGCGGCCAAGTATTTCGCCGGGGAGACCAATTGGTGAGTCGCTTCCAGTTCGTCGCCGACCACGCGAGCGCCTTCGGCGTCAAGCGACTGTGCCGCGTCCTTGCGGTGTCCCGCTCGGGGTACTACCGCTGGCGCTCCGCCACACCCGCCCGGGTGGCCCGCGCCGCTGCGGACGCCGCGCTCGCGACGCGGATTAGGACGATCCACGCCGAGTTCGACGGGACCTACGGCAGCCCCCGCATCACCGCTGAGCTGCGCCAAGGTGGGGAGCGCGTCAATCACAAGCGGGTGGAGCGGGTGATGCGCGACCACGGCATTATCGGGCTTCACCTGCGTAAGAAGGTCCGCACCACCGTGCCGCAGCCGGCGGCCCCGGCGGTGCCCGACCTGCTCAGGCGGGACTTCACCGCAGCCGAGCCGAACCAGCGCTACGTCGGCGACATCACCTATCTGCCCCTGGCTGAGGGCCGCTTCCTGTATCTGGCCACGGTGATCGACCTGCATTCGCGGCGGCTGGCCGGGTGGTCGATCGCCGATCACATGCGTACCACCCTGGTGGCCGACGCGCTGCACGCCGCGGCCGCCACGAGGGGTGGCGCCCTGACCGGGGCGATCTTTCACAGCGACCACGGGGCGCAATACACCTCTGCCGAGTTCGCCGCCGTGTGCCGGCAGCTCGGGGTGCGCCAGTCGATGGGCGCGGTCGGCACGAGTGCGGACAACGCGCTGGCCGAGGCGCTCAACGCCACGATGAAGCGGGAGACCCTCCAGGGCGCCAGGTGCTGGCCCTCCGCGCGAGCGGCCCGGCTGGCCGTCTTCGCCTGGATCACCCGCTACAACACCCGAAGAAGGCACTCGAGCCTGGGCTACCGCAGCCCGATCGACTACGAACAGCAGCCCGATAAGGTGCTGATCGCCGCATAACAGCCGGTGTCCACATACCGGGGGGAACCCCCAACCGCGAGTGCGAGGCGCAGTAGCCGTACTCGGCCCAGCCGGCCAGGTCGCTGCGTTGGGTGGTCTGGCGGGAGCGGCCGCATTCGACCGGCGTGGAGTCGATCACCCACACGTCGTCGCTCCATA
>NZ_JABBWW010000079.1:0-1561 GCF_014161385.1 Microbispora sp. H10670
GCTAAGCGGTCCCCTTAACGTTCCGGCACCGGGCAGGCGTCAGTCCGTATACATCGTCTTACGACTTCGCACGGACCTGTGTTTTTAGTAAACAGTCGCTTCCCCCTGGCCACTGCGACCCCCACCAGCTCAAGAAGCAAGTTCCATCACCAGTAAAGGTCCCCCTTCTCCCGAAGTTACGGGGGCAATTTGCCGAGTTCCTTAACCACAGTTCACCCGACCGCCTTGGTATTCTCTACCTGACCACCTGAGTCGGTTTAGGGTACGGGCCGCCGCGACACTCACTAGAGGCTTTTCTCGGCAGCATAGGATCACCCACTTCGCCACAATCGGCTCGGCATCACACCTCAGGATACATGAGAGACGGATTTGCCTATCTCTCTCCCTACATGCTTACCCCGGGACAACCACCGCCCGGGCTGGGCTACCTTCCTGCGTCACCCCATCGCTTACCTACTACCAGATCAGGCCAGGCGTTCACCCTGACGCCGGCTCCGAAGAGCCAACCGGCTTAAGGACCCTTAGTATCACTGGATTCGATATGGGCGCATCACAGCGGGTACGGGAATATCAACCCGTTGTCCATCGACTACGCCTGTCGGCCTCGCCTTAGGTCCCGACTTACCCTGGGCGGACGAACCTGCCCCAGGAACCCTTGGTCATTCGGCGCAGAAGATTCTCACTTCTGACTCGCTACTCATGCCTGCATTCTCACTCGTACGACCTCCACCACACGATCACTCGGCGGCTTCACCGGCTCGCACGACGCTCCCCTACCCACCACCAGCAAGCTGGCAGTGCCACGACTTCGGCGGTGTACTTGAGCCCCGCTACATTGTCGGCGCAGAATCACTTGACCAGTGAGCTATTACGCACTCTTTCAAGGGTGGCTGCTTCTAAGCCAACCTCCTGGTTGTCACTGCGACTCCACATCCTTTCCCACTTAGCACACGCTTAGGGGCCTTAGTCGGTGATCTGGGCTGTTTCCCTCTCGACCACGGAGCTTATCCCCCGCAGTCTCACTGCCACGCTCAACTTACCGGCATTCGAAGTTTGGCTGACGTCAGTAACCTTGTCGGGCCCATCAGCCAACCAGAGCCCTACCTCCGGCAAGCACCACGCAACGCTGCACCTAAATGCATTTCGGGGAGAACCAGCTATCACGGAGTTTGATTGGCCTTTCACCCCTACACACAGGTCATCCCCCAGGTTTTCAACCCTGGTGGGTTCGGTCCTCCACGCGGTCTTACCCGCGCTTCAACCTGCCCATGCGTAGATCACCCCGCTTCGGGTCTACAGCATGCGACTCCGGGCGCCCTATTCAGACTCGCTTTCGCTACGGCTCCCCCACACGGGTTAACCTCGCCACACACCATAACTCGCAGGCTCATTCTTCAAAAGGCACGCAGTCACATCACAGACAAGCAAGCTTGCCTACGCTCCTACGGCTTGTAGGCACACGGTTTCAGGTACTATTTCACGACCCCTCACCGGGGCGCTTTTCACCTTTCCCTCACGGTACTAGTTCACTATCGGTCATCAGGAAGTATTTAGGCTTACC